>CBDUGV010000064.1:0-17934 GCA_965366815.1 uncultured Bdellovibrionales bacterium
CGTCGCTCCGGTTCCTGCAGTCTTTTCACCCGGGCTGGAAACTGAAATCCGCCGCAGCATTCAATCCTGCTCCCGGATGGGGTGGAAAGACTGGGTCTTCTAGTGTTTTGGGACCGCCAATCGCAGATCCTTCGGAGGGTGTCGCTCGGATATTCTAGCGAGCATGTACTATATTTAGATCTAAGACAGAAAATGAGAGGGCTTGTTGCTGTAGGTAGGCATCAAGCCCTTCTTCGTATTCATTACGTCCACTTAACTTAGCAGACTAGCTTCTAGTCTTCGGAATCCTCAACTCCTCGCAACTCCGGTATTAATCTAACTACCTTGTTTACTACCGCCCAGCGATCATCTTGCTTCTTCAGTGTCAAGATGCATCGCTCCGCTCCTCGGTATTCGCAGTTGGTAATTACCTTTACCGTATCTGGCTTTAACCAGCGTATACTATGAATAGTGTGGTAGATGTTCTCATCTCCCAAATTGCAATCATCGGCGCTTCGCACCTTGCCCCCCAGGTCCGCCAAGCCTTGCATAAATCCACTATCCGGCGAATCGCTTCGACTTGACCCATCGCCAAGAGGTGTCCAGCTAGACAGGCAGGTGAGCTCATTGGCCAGGCTAGCTTCAGCCTCTTTTCGGCAACATTCTCCCCCTTGCATCTTCTCTTCTAGGAACTGGGTTCTCCAGGCGATCAGTTCACGAAAGACTGTCTGCTGAATATCATTCTGTTCGGCGTTTGTTCCCTCAAAGTATGTTTCACCTGCTTCGATTTCGTGACGGCTTAGCCAGAGCCCCAAAGTAGTGGCTCGGGGTCGTTGGAATACCTCTGGGTTTCGGGCAAGCCAGTTAAATAAGTATCTTTTTGCTTCAAATTCTCGCGGATTCTTCTCCAAGAGCAAATGCAACTCGTTTAGTATTCTCCCTGACTGACGCACATCTGAATCCAGTGCGTATAAGATGCGGTGCATTTTCTGCTTATCGCTCTCTAATGCACGTTGCTCAACTGACATCCATCGACCATCAGCAATATAGCGGCGGTCCTCTTGTGAGAGTCCAAGCCCTGAACGCGTTTGCCAGACCAATTTGTCGAGCGGAACCCAGTTGTCTACGGGTAGAGAAAACTTGCAATAGTGCAGGGTGTGATAGTTAACAGTCGGTCTAGCGGCAAGTGGCCGCGAAGTCTTCCATACTAGGTGTGCATTGTTACCTACTATGTACATTTCAACAGCAGTTTGAAGTACCTCTAAAGAATCTGCTTGCGAAAGAACCTGGGCCCCAGAGGTAGCGCCGACTGCTTGCAAAAGGTACAGACTACCAGCTCGAGAGAATACTCCTAAGGCAGTACTGTCGTGCATGCGCCATAAGCGTTGCCAAGAACGTCGATACAAACTGCTAGCTTCGGGGAAGCGATACGTTGTAAGCAGGCGTTTTTCACCATTCTCGCCTAAAGTGAAAATCGTTTCAGAGAAGCTTTCGCGGGTTTCGTCGCGGTCAGCACGCAGCAGGAGCAATTCAGAGGCCGCTGATTCAATTTGGACGGCATCAGCTGATTCGAAGGGCGTGGAAAATTCAAGCAGAGCTTTCTCGTCGATACGCCAACCAGAAGGCTGTCGTTTCATAGTCAGCACCTGCCGCAGCTCACGATTGGCTCTTTCGGAGGCCTTCACGACTAGTGTTTCGGGATCTCGAAACCTAAAACTGTAAAAATGATATACAGAGGGAAGCAGAGTTCTGCTCTGGAGATCCCACTTTTTCTGTTCAGACCAGACATACTCTTCAAGAAAAGAATCGCTGTCGAGCGACATGCCGCTAGTTGCAACGAGAATTCTAAGCTGCTGTGCGGAGTTTGGCACAATTGCTTTTAAGTCGGTAAATCGCTGCTTGGTTGGAAGTAGCGTGCCTTCGGACCAGTTCAGTTGTACTGGATTCCAGGTAAATACCGCTATCTTCGAGAAAGGCTCAGACTTGTGCGTTCCACTGAAGCTCTGCGTTCCACCGAATGAGAGTTTTGCCAGGAGATATATAACGCCGTTGGGACCAGTAAACAGTCTAGCGTCACCGAGGCTGATGTCATTGGCCAATTTCATCTCCACAATTGGTATATGCGATACAGTGACCTTTTGATCATCAATCATATAGTGACCATGTTGCCTCTGCTTTGACTCTTCGCTGATGTATTCGAAGAAGATGTGGGCTCGATTAGTTGTGTCCATTGTGAAATAGGCCCAACGGATGAAATAGAACCCTTTCGGTGTCGACAAAGGAATCTGTATCGGATTCTCGCAGAGCTCCGGGATCTCCGTCGGTCGCGCCGCTAAAGCGTCCGAAAGTTGATCGAGTGAGTACTCTTGAATGAGTGATGCAAACACGGACGCATCCCCATTGTCCAATCTATCAAGCGCCGCAGTGAGGTTTAGGTTATGGCTGCTTCTTTGTAGTGGCGAGCAAGAACACAAGAAGAATACCGTGAGCAGGAGGCATTGTGTTTTCATGTTGGACCTAGTCTGTGAATATTTTGATCGATTTCTTCCTAGAACTAAAACGCAGAGTAGGGAGCGTCAAGGGAATCAAGGCAAGAGCTTGTTTGTAAGTAGAATGACCGGGAATCAACTAACCTTCGTTTCTGCAAATTGTGATTCAAGTGAGCACCAAGTACCTAGCTGAGGTAGTTCGGAGTTCGATCTCGCGGGGCTGTTCCAATGTCTGAAGAAGACAGCCCCGCGATGATACGATACCTTTGCTTGGAATGGACTAACCACGACGATAGATCATTCGATCTTGCCGTTGCCCTTTAAAAGTCACATCAAAGGTGCCAACCAGCAGAAAATCGTTTTCTTGCGCTTGGCGCTGCACTGCGGTGAGCTCCTTTCTCGTGCGAATAAAGAGTCGCTGACAGCCTTCTGCGGTGAGTTGCTTGACTCGTTGAGAGAACAACTGACCATACAAACTCACTCCTTTCGTTCCGGTGACGACTCGATAGCGATCTGAATCTGTTGAAGGATCAATCCGACACTTTTGCAGTTCAGGCGTAAGGCCGGCGAAAGGCAGCAATCCGTCACCCGGATTCGCGCCGTATTCGCCTAGGCCGTACTTTTCGATCAACTCGTCGCAGAGCAGTCCTTCCAGAGCGAATCCCTGTATCTGTTGGTCATGAGTTGCGACCACTACACGAAACTGCTGTGAGCCTAAGCTCGCGAGTATGCCATCGACCGTTTCTTGACTGGTCGCATCACCTCGTTCGATTGGTGTTTGAGACCAGATGCCACTTCGAAAGGCGATGGCAAAACAGTTTGCCACCGCGTCATAGACTTTGTCACTGAGCTGGGCGAGTTCCAAGGTTTGCACTTGGATCAACGAATTCTCAACAAGCACGGTTGCTCTCCTGGTAAAGAAAACCTCGAAATGAGCGAAGCGATGTAGCTCCGCTCGGTATTGAAACAACACGATGTTGCTTCCCGGTGCGCGATCGCGAAATTGCGATCGCGCATAGAAGCAACTTGACGCTTCTGCCCAGATTGAGGCCGCAAAAACGCTTCACCCTGGAATAGGGGCCCCCAAGGAGGGAAAGCGTAACGACCAAAGCCCTGTAGCGTAGCTCACCGCAGATGCGAATGGAGCTTCTCTACCTGGCAACCGAATTATATTTTTCGAAGATTATTGGGGACTTGTCTGAAGCATTCCCCGCCAACCTCTTCGGTTGCCGGGGCTTGTTTCAAATAGCTATGCGCTACAGAAGACCGACAACCGATGAGTACAGATACAGCAGCAACAGCAATGGGCATTGCGGCGAAAAGAACCGCGGGAAAAAGAATTGCCGGAAAAAGAATAGTTTGGCTGTTTCTGTGTTGGCTTCATCAGATCCTTTGTATCACTGAATTCGCTAGTATGGATCAGCCTGCGATGCAAGGCAAGCAGGGGAAATGCTAGTCGAGGAATTCCTTTAACTGGTGGTCTGGATTCTTCTCTTCGAGGTAGGATTTCTCCCACTGATTCGTGTAGAGCACTACGATTCGTCCATGAGGATCCTCTGCAAGAAACGAGCTGGTTGTGGTTTGAAACTTGTCGGCGGGCCCAACTATCCAGGCTCCGTGGTTGTAGGGGAGTGGGAGCACATCAGTCTTAACGCCATACTCGGCATCGAGCCGATACTGCAGTACCTCAAATTGGAGGCGACCGACTGCGGCAATGAGTTGTTTGGATTGATGAGCGCTTTTGCCGCGAAGTACGAGCACCGCACCTTCGTTGGCAAATTGCTTCATGCCCTTGTCGAAGGCTTTGCGTTTCGTTCTGTCCTGAGGACGGATCTCCGCTGATACTTCAGGCGGGAACTGGGGAAGGGGTTTAAATGAAAAGCCTCCTTCTGCCGATACGCTATCGCCAATTGCAAACACACCGGGGTTGACCACACCAAAAATGTCTCCCGGATAGGCCGCATCGACAATCGAACGATCACCCCCGAACATGCTATGGGAACGCGAAAGGCGAATCTCTTTTCCGCTTCGCTCGTGTTTTACCAACAAATCTCGCTCGAATTTTCCAGAGCAGACTCGGAGAAATGCCATACTATCGCGGTGTCGAGGATCCATGTTGGCCTGTATCTTAAAGACATAGGCACTGAAAGGAGTGGTCGCCGGGTCGATTTGGATAGTTGCCCCGTTTGAGTCAGTCGCCGGTCGAGTACTGGGAGCCGGAGCGAGATCGGCGAATTGATCAAAAAATGTTTCAACTCCGAAATTCGTCAAGGCAGAGCCGAAAAACACTGGCGTGAGTTTGCCGTCTAAGAACGTTTCTTTCGAGAATGTTGTTCCTGCCTCTTTGAGCAATTCGAGTTCAAACCCGATCTTTTCGGCCTCCTCTTTATCGAGAACCCCTGCTGCGAGCGCGTCTTCTAACGAATATCTATCGACTTTTGCTTTCGCTCTTCCGGCCGATGCTGTTTTCTCATGCAGCAGCACGTCGCCGTCAGCGCAGTTGACGACACCGCGAAACGTTTTCCCGGAACCAATTGGCCAATTGATCGGTGCGGTATCGATACCCAACACCTCTTCGATTTCCGATAGCAGATGAAAGGGGTCTTCTCCGTGGAGGTCCATCTTGTTGACGAAGGTCAAAATGGGGATTCCCCGCATTCGACATACTTCGAACAACTTTCTCGTTTGGGCCTCAATTCCCTTCGCCGCATCTATCACCATGACGGCGCTATCCGCCGCGGTAAGTGTGCGGTAGGTGTCCTCACAAAAGTCTTGGTGACCGGGAGTATCGAGGACATTGATGGTCACTCCCTTGTAGGCAAATTGCATTGCCGAGGCGGTCACCGAGATTCCTCGCTCTCGTTCCATATTCATCCAATCGGAACTTATTTCTTTATCTTGCTTGCGACCGTGTACCATCCCCGCTGTGCGAATCATTCCGGCATACAAGAGGAGCTTCTCTGTAAGCGTTGTTTTACCGGCGTCCGGGTGACTGATGATAGCGAAGGTTCGACGCTTGAGTGCTTCGGCTCGAATTGCTCGTTGTTCTGCATTAGTAAGGCTCATGGCTTGGCTCACAGCGTATATACTCAGCAAGGGGATTCTGGGGTTGAAGAAATGTGTAACTGCTATTTCATACATTTGAGAGGGAGTCGAGGTCAATTGTTGGCTAAATGGAGCTAAGAAGTAGAGCAAGGCCGAGCCGCTCGATTTGAGCTTTGGACAGGGAGAGAATATAATAGCTTTTTAGAAGTTGAGATTCGATCATTTATCCGCCACTTTGGCGCAAAAACAAGGAGTCGAAGCGATGTTGACATCGACTCTTTGCTCCTAAAAGTAGAAGTATGAAGTGCAGCGCTGTCTTTTCAATTCTCCCAGTTGGTGTTGGACAGACAGTGATGACCGTAGGTTTTTCCTAATCTTCCTCAACTCTAGTCCTGCGTTTACGAGACTGTACCGTCTGCGAAATAGTGTCGCTGACGAATATGGCAGTTTCCCTTTGGGGCGTACACGTTCGACTAGAGTTCGAAAGGAAGATTACGATGTTGAAAAAGCGATTTGGGGTCAGTCTACTGGCGTTGGTGGCCGCAGTTGCGATGCTCCTGGTTGTGTACACTGGGCGCCCTGCGCGACGTGACCAAGGCGACCGACGGGTCTCTGCAAGTCAACCTGCTCCAACGGATTGGAGTCCGGTTCCTAGCAAGGATGTCCGATTCCCCTCCAATCCTGATGTTGAGGGTTTCTCCGATGAGCAGTCGTCGAAGATCCTCGATGCCTTGGCTGTTTGCCTGACGGTCTACGGCGCATGTGGAGATGCGGGTGAAGAGGAAAATGTGGCTTTGCTGCTCAAGACTCCGATTCGACCGCTGACTGCAAAGCATTCAGAAGGTAAGATCAATGCGATTGAGGGAGGGGCAGGAAGTGTTGATTTTGACACTGGTGAACTCTTGTTCTCAGCCTCGATTCCCGATTGCATGAATCTCGTCATGACCTGCATGCATGAAATCGAACATTTGCGATTGGCTGAAGATCCGAGGAAAGGGGATCGAAACCAGCAGCGAATGGAGCTGTTTACGCAGTACGAGACTCGAGCCTCGCTCGCCGAGGTTGCAAGGGCGAAACGCTTGTGCGACTGGCTTGCCGAGCATCGGGCGAACGTGCCGGAGTTTGATGAGTGGTATGAAACGCTCACCATCAACATGTTCGAGCATACCGCCCATCACCTGATGTACGGGTTACGGAATGATTTCTTGTACGTCTCGGCCCATTCTGATCGGCGAGAGAAGGCGTTGGAAGCGCAAGATTCTCGTTCGGTCAAAGATGAGCAGGAGTTGCAAGCAGTCAAGGCCGTAGGCCACTCGGCTTGGATTCGTGGCAGTGCCTCTGACCCGCAAGTGATCGTCAAAGATTTCAACAAACTAGACATCTTGATGGGTCAACTGCTTCAACTCGGAGCTCAGTTTGGCAATCAGGACGTCGCAGCACACCAAGAAAGGAGAGCTCAGGCGCAGGAACGTATCCGTCGCTTCGATCGAATGATGCGGCATCCAGCCCGTCGGGGTCGTGCGCACCTGCCTACACCGGAAGAAATTCTTGAGCTGTAGGTGTTGGAGTTTCGGAGGTTAAGGTGAGATCCAGGTGAGCAACACTCTCGTTGCCACCTGGAGTCGCCATCACTCGTTTGGTCATCACTGCTCCAATGCTCTTTAGCCACTTTGAGCTGCTGGTTCTGGAAGTGCCTCCCACATCATCTCGAACTGTAACTTGCTTGTGGCAATGACGTGCGGATTCTCCACCACCATGACCATCGGAGGTTGAACAAGCTGAATAAGTATTTGCTTGTGGGGCAGGGTGATGATGCAGGTATTGATTTCCCTTTCCTTTGGAAGAAACTTGAAGATGCGCTTCGCAGTCCGTTCGGCTTGACGATAGGTTCGTGCGTGCGGTGTGTCCTGTAGAATGAGCCGGAAGTCGACATCTAGTTGGCGTCGTTTCTCCGAAAATTGTTCGAAAAAGCTCGCATCCAGGTCAAACAGCTTCTCTTGGTTGGAGATCGCATAGTAATAATCGCCTGGATTGAGTTCCTCGAGGAACCGATCGTAGACCGTTTTTACTCCCTCCAGGCCATGGTAATGCTTTATGAAGCTTTCACTCTCACGAACGTTGTAAAACTCAGCACAAAGCTTGGGTAAAATGCCTTTCAATTGTGCTCGTCTGCTTTCCAATAGAGACTCGAGCCGCTCTGGGTTCTCTACAGCGAATCTTCGCTTAAAGCCGCTGGCCTGAATATTGATCAGTCCCTTATCCGTTAGGCTTGAGAGATTGGCATAGACCGTACTTCGCTTGATCCCACTTTGCCGAGAGATTTTGAGGGCCGTGGTTGGCCCCAAACTGAGGGCTGCGAGATAGACCCTAGCTTCGTTCTCGCTCAGGCCCAGCTGAGTGAGCACTCGTTCGGCTTCTTGATTCATAGGCGAGATCCTCCAAAAGCGTCCAGCTTAGTTGTGACACAATAATATAGTTATTTCCAGTCATTAGGTTATCAATAAAAAAATTTGTCGTCAGAAATGACATAACGCCAAGAGAGGCGTAGCGTATTAGAGATTGTTTACTAAAACACTCATATAAGGAGTTGCTCGTGAATACGCTAAGGCAGAATCGCCAATTGGATATCCGCACTGACCAAGCGCCTGGGATGGCTGCTTGCTGCTCGATTTGCCAAGGCGCGTTCGAGATCAGCGCTAGAGACCAATCGTTCTACCAGCAATTATCTAAAACGCTTGCCGTACCGGGAGAAGGAATTCCCGTACCGAGTCGCTGTCCTGCCTGTCGGCGAAGACAGCGCATCGCATTTCGAAACGAGCGAACGTTTTACCGACGAATGTGCGATGGCAGTGGAGAGAACCTGGTTTCAATCCACCCAGAGGGCGGAGCCAAAACGGTGTACTCAAGAGACTACTGGTGGAGTGATAACTGGGATCCACTTGCTTATGGTCGAGATTTTGACTTTAGCAAACCCTTCTTTCCTCAGTATCAGGCGTTGTTTGCCGAAGTTCCTATGCTCGCTGTGATGAACGATGCTCGTTCTGAGAATGTTGCGTACTCACCGTTCCTGATCGAAAGCCGCAACTGCTATCTCTGTATAGGGGGAGCTTTCCTCAACGATTGCTCGTTTTGTACTTTTACTCAGCGTTCCACGGATTGTTTAGACTGCTGTTATTCTCGTGATCTCGAACTTTGCTATGAATGCGTCAGTTGTGAGCATTGCTACAATGTGAGTTTCTCTCAAAACTGTTTGGGGTGTTCTGATTCGGCACTGCTCTTCAATTGTCGAAACCTAAAGAATTGCTTTGGTTGCGCTGGACTATCGAATAAAGAATACCATTTGTTTAACGAACCCTTGTCAAAAGAAGAGTATCAGCGGCACGTTCGCGAGATTCGCGGTTCACACTCGGCGATGGCGCGTGCCAAGCAGCGTTTCGCTCAATTGCGGAATGATTCACCGAAACGATCCTATGAAGGCTCTCGAAACGAGGACGTCACCGGGGACCATCTCCATCAGTCGAAAGGCTCGTACCACTGCTACGATAGCCGAGAGATTGAAGAGTGCTCCTATGTGACCAATGCGTTGCGCGGCAATGCAGTGCTCGATGTAGATTTTGGTGCTGACTGTGAGCTCTGTCTTGAGGGAGTTGCGCTATTTCGCGGCTACGCAAATCTATCGGTGCTCTTTTGCCCGGAATCTCGATTCACCCAGTATTCAACTTTTTGTATGTCTTCGGAATACTTGTTTGCTTGTGCAGGTCTTAGGAACAAACGCTATTGTATTTTCAATAAACAATATACGAAGGACGAATACCATACGCTGGTAACGAAAATAATTTCACATATGCAGGAGACGGGCGAGTATGGTGAGTTTTTTCCTCCAGAACTCTCACCTCATTCCTATCGTGATACCCTTGCGCATGAGTTCTTCCCATTGGAGAAAAACGAGGCCATAGCAATGGGATTCAATTGGTCTGAAAGTTCAGTGAACAACTCTGAGCATAGCGCGACTGAGCCGGTAGAGCTTCCAGACAATATCACCGATGTGACGGATGACATCCTTGAAAAGCCGATTCGCTGTGAGGTCTCGAACAAAATGTTCAAGATCACAGCGAAGGAGCTTCGCTACTATCGGATTAACAAAATGCCGATTCCGCGTTTGCATCCAGATGAGCGACACAAATCGCGTATCGCTTTAAGAAATCCACGGCATCTTCAAGAGCGCAGTTGTGCGGGCTGTGATGCTTTCCTGTTATCTCCAACAGATCCGAACACTGTGGATGCGGTCTACTGTGAGCAGTGTTTTAGCGGTCTCTAAGCGCTGAGCGGCGTATGACGCGTAGCTGCTTTTTTATCAATTTGATATCAAATAGTACTGAACCGACGGGCAGAGGAATAACTTAGACACTGTGAACTACGTATTACTACAACAAGCACTTTTGAGCTTTGTGGTTGGTGCCGGCTTTGTTGTGTTGGTGACCGTGCTGGCGGAGAAGGGTGGAAGCAAGATCGGCGGCATCGTCAGTGGGATGCCTGGGACAGTAATGATTTCCTTGCTGTTTATTGGAATACACCACGGTGCGGATTTCGCTGCAGAGGCAGCTGCCGTCGTGCCAGCGGTGCTGGGTGCCATCTGTGTATTTCTTACCAGTTTTGCCTCGCTTCCACGGATTGCTTTTCTTCCAAGATTAGCTACGGCAGTCGGGCTTTGGCTTTGCTTGAGTTATCTTGTGGTAGTCTCGGGCTTCTCCGCACTCTCCCATGCCCTGATACTTCTTCTTGTCGTAGGAGCTGCCTGCTTTTATTTGATGGAGCAAGTGCTTAGCATTCCGTCCGCCCCGGCAATTCAGATTTCCTATTCCAAAAATCAGTTGAGCATTCGTGCTCTGTTCGCCGGTCTTGCAGTAATGACAGCTCTTATCGTGAGTAAGTTTGCCGGACCCATTTGGGGAGGTGTCGCGAGTGCCTTTCCAATTGCGAATTGTACTTCCTTTGTCATTTTACAGGACACCGCTGGCCTAGATTTTACCCGTGCTATGTCAAAAGCGGCGGTTGTGAGTGTCGTCTGTAATTCTGGCATCTATGTAGCCCTTGCCCATCTAACGTACCCAGTATGGGGCTTGGCACTCGGCACTACCTTTTCACTTTTTGCGGCGAGCCTTAGCACCTATGGCACCTACTATTTTCTCCGCAATCGAGTTGTGTAATTGCAAAAAATGAGAGGGAGTTCGAAATGGACCTACATACAATTGCGACAGCCGCGAAAGATGAAAGTCGGCTTACACCTTCAGAATTAGACCGAACCGCGACGGTAGAGAAATATACAAACTGGAGACTCGATTTCTTATCAGATCTTTCACAGTCGGAGCCACCGCAGGTCGTTCCACCCGAGCGGCTCGAGCAAACCCTTTGGGGTATTCGTTTCAGGGCACCTTTGCTGAATGCGGCAGGGCTGCTGAAGAAGGGGGAGTGCTATCGCACCATGTACCTTCAAGGCGCTGGAGCCTATCTGAGTGGTTCTACCACTTGGAACCCGCGAAAAGGGAATGTAAAAAATGGCATCAACTCCCCTTGGACTCCGTATCTCAATTCTGGCACTGCCTCGAATTGGATGGGAATGCCAGGTGAGGGGGATGCCGTTGTTGCAGAGCGACTACAGCGTTTAGTGCGAGAGGACGGCTTTCCGATTGGTGCAAGCGTTTCTCCCTCGCCGGATCTCAGCGGTGATGAACAAGTAGAGCGCCTGATTGATGGTCTTGCTTTGTACGAAGCCTCAGGAGTCGATTTTTTTGAGATTCCAGCCAGTAGTCCAAATGCAACGGAGACTTCTTCGCCCGAAGAGGCGATGTATGGGTTTTTACAGAAGGTACAGCAGGGATTCTTGGATTCGAGAGTGGAAAAGTATACTCCGGTCGTAGTAAAATTCTCTACTGACACCAAACCCGAACAGGTGGGTGGCATAGTCGATATGCTCTTGGAGCTCGGATTCGACGGAGTTAATTTCGGTAATTCGTCTAAGAACTACGAACTCCACGCCACTGAGATTGCCGGAGCTGACAAAGAACTGTTTAAACATTTCGTCGACACCTTTGGCGGTGCATTGACTGGTCGAGTCCTGAAGAAATCTTCCTTAGCTTTGGTGCAAGCCGCGTCGAAGCATTTGAAAAGCTGTACTCCAGAACGGGAGTTTCACATTATTCGTACGGGTGGTGTTGAAGGAGCAGCTGATGTTACAGCCTCACTCGCGGCAGGTGCATCGCTTGTTCAATGGCATACCGCCTACTACGAACAGTATGCCCGGCACGGTCATGCGCTGTATGATACTATTTGGAAAGCGCTGTAAGGGCATGCAAGACCTTGTAGTGTTTTAGTCAGAAGCGCACTGCGTCTTCTTGCGGGAGTGAATTCGCAAGAAGACGAGTTCACCCAAAATCCTCCTTACGCAGAAATTAGATTGTCAGCCTCAATTACACTCTGATACATCAACTCCGATCCAATCGTAAGATCGTTGAAGTCGGCGGTCTCAGTCCAATTGTGGCTGTAGGATCCTTCGGCAGTTCTCGAACCTGAACGAACGAAGATCATGCCTGCCTGATCACCCCGAAGGAGAAAAGGAACAGCATCATGACCGGCACCACTTGGAATGAGAGGTGCATTGAGTCCAAGTTTTCGTGCCGCTGTCATCATTGTCTTTCGTGCCAAAGCACTACTTTTCACAGGAGCGGTTAGGCCCTTGTCTTCGATCTCCAAGCGCACAGAATGAGCCTTGGCAATTCGTCGACAGGTCGATTCAATTGCACGAGCGACTCGTTTCAGACGAGTCGTCGAGAGGTCGCGAATGTCCAAGGTGAATTTCACTGTTTTTGCAGTTTGATTCATTGAGCCATCGCTCTCAAATCGACCGGTTGACGCAACCAAATCATCACTTTGCTCAGCAAGTGCGATTCTTCTTACTTCTGCTACCATCTCGCCTGCGGCTGGGACCGGATCCTGAGCATCGCTCATCGTCCTGGTTCCAGTATGCATTGGTCTTCCGTGGACCTTGATGACGGCGCGTTTCGTTCCCTTAAACGTGCTGACAATGCCAGCCGGGAGATTCATGCGCTCGAGGCCGGGGGCCTGTTCGATATGCAGTTCGAAATAGGCCGCGATCCTGCGATCGAGCTTTTTGCCATCCTTCAAAAGTCGATCGGGCCGAAGTCCCAAATCATAGAGGGCGGTTTCGACACTGATTCCGGCGTCGTCCTCAAGTCCGAGGAAGGTATTCGTTGCGATTTGCTCGGCAAACCACTTCGAACCGAGCATTGCGAGTTTAAAACGAGTACTCTCTTCAGCGCGCCAAAAGGCGACTCGAAACGTATGCCTCAGTCTCCTTCTTCGACGGTGCAAGGCAAAGGGTATTGCGGCTGCGGCGACGCATCCAGAGACACCGTCATACAAGCCCGGGTAATACACCGTATCCAAATGAGATCCCGCCACAAGCGGCGCGAGTCGCATGTCAGTTCCCGGAAAGTCGATAAACGTATTGCCGACTGGATCCGTCCAAACAATCGCGTTCGGCAGCCTCCGAAGTCTGTCAGCGAGCAGGCGATGCGCCGCGGACTCAGATTCACGATATGCCATTCGACGCGTACTACAGCGTCTACTCAGTGGAGTGTCTCCGACACGCCGTCCGATTGCTGCAAGACCTCTGTGCAGCGAGATAATCCGTGATTTTGAAATAGATGTATTCATCGCTTAGTAACCCCTGAGAGTGAAAAATCTTCTAGTTGGTTCTGCAAAGAAACGCAGAACACTTGTGACTAAACCACATGGCCCTCCGTAAGAGGGCTCTCCCAAGAAAAGAAAGGCGAATGAACAGGGATGCTTAGGTGTATCGCTAAGCCGAATCAATCTCTCTAACAGAAGTTGTTTTATCACAAATCGCATGAGTGAGAAATCGAGCCCTTGCCAGGGCTCCTTTCACTGCAATAGGGTAAATCTATTGGAGACCCCCTATCTTTGGTGTTTTATGTTCTTCGAATCGGAGTGGAGTCGAAAGACTATTGGTGACGTAGATGTGCTGTACCATGATGGACTGTACCATCTATTCCATCTCGTTTTACCAAACCATGATTTCATTGCCCATGCGATCAGCGACAATGCGCTCAATTGGCGGCGGGTCGACAATGCACTTTTTATTGGTAATCCCGGTAGCTGGGATGACCTGATGCTCTGGACCATGCATGTCTCTCCTGACCCAGATAAGAAAGGCTCTTGGCGGATGTTCTATACCGGACTGTCTCGAAGAGATCAGGGTCTCAAGCAGCGCCTTGGGCTCGCATTAAGTGATGATTTGTATCATTGGAAGAAAGCGCCGGTGCACTGGGAGGATCGGCGTGGCGAAAGCGATCCAGCCTTGATACAAGCTGCTCGTGCGAAGCTCAATCGGAGTGAGTCTAGCAGCATCAATTCTATATATGATCCCTCGAGTGCATTTCCGCTTGCAGCTGACTGCGAACACTACGAACACTCGTTAGATGAAGAGCGACATTGGGTCAGTTTTCGAGATCCATTTTTCTACCACGAAGAAGATCGGCGTCTGCTGCTTATGGCGGCTCGCACGAACACCGGTCCGCTGATTCGGCGTGGATGTGTTGGGGTCATGGAAGAAGTAAAGCCGAATGTGTTCGAGCCGCGTCCACCGTTGCACCATCCAAAGCTGTACGATGATGTTGAAGTTCCGAATCTTATCAAGATGGAAGGGGACTATTATCTGATTGGCAGCATCCGCGAGGATGCCAAAATTCGCTATTGGCATACCTCGCAGTTGGGTGAGCCTTGGCGCAACTATTATGACAATGTGCTCCTTGCTCAAGGGAACTATGCTGGACGTACATGCCTCGACCCTAATGGAGTTCTTCTATGGAACTTCTATGCCAAGGATAAGAACAGTCGAACGGTTAATAATCTCATGCCTCCGCCCAAGCGCCTTGCACGTACTTCCAATGGCCAGTTATGCGCAAAGTCTTTCGAGGGCTTCGACCAGCGCTTGGTTGAAGAAGTTGATGTCCGATGTTTTCAAACCTTAGGAGAGCCAAGTTCAAGCAAGATTTGCCGAGCAAATGCAGATTCACTGCGGCTGACGAGCGAGGCTGGTTTCCATGCGGTCGTGTTTGACAAAGCACTCCATAGTTTCCGGCTTCGAGCAAAACTCGATGTAAAAGGGTTTGGTAAATGTGGATTGTTGTTTGGAATAGATCCACAGACGCACGACGGCTACTATGTCTCGCTCGACTTAGTGAAGGGATTGGCTCAGATTCGTGTCTGGAGCACTGGATCGCCTGGTTCTGGGGAGCGAATGATGCAGTTTGAGTCTCTGCAATCCGGGTATTGGTTCCAAGAGAATCCGAACTCAACAGAAGTTCAGTTGTTGTCATTTGGAAGCTATCATGAACTATCGGTTGAAGGCCGAGTTGTCCTCTCTCTCTCGGATCAGAGTTTTGAGAAAGGGCTCTTAGGTATGTATGTTGAAACCGCTGATTTACAAGTGAGTGGGCTTCAAGTCGATAGTCTGGAGTCATCGAGCCAAAGCGATGAGCATTTGGTTACCGGGTGACGGAGACCCGCAGCCTGTAGTTCTCGTTTTTGAGAACTGCTCAACCAACCTGCTTTTCTAGAGAAATTCCGCCGAATCCAGGAGTAGGAGTTAATTTCTATTCCTTTCCGGGGCAGATATAAGATATTCTTCCCAGAATTAGAATTGCACTAGCGAAGAGGTATTGTATGTCTCCTTTTTCCCACTATGGAAACCTGTCTGCCGGAAAGAGCTTTCTTGAGATAGATAAGAATGGCAAACCGGCTGACCGGCGTTTGAGAATTTGCGTGGTGGCATTGCTTTGGCAGATGGCCTGTGTCGATGGTCCGATGAATCAGAAGGAGTTTGCTGAGCTGGTGATTGAGGTGGACCGCGAGTTTGGACTTCTCGAGGGTGAATCGACTGAATTGATAGAGATTGTTGAGTTTCTGGAGAAAGAAACGAGTCACCTGGGTGAATTTATTGCTGAAGTCAATTCTAGCTTCAATGAGGCACAACGAGAGCACCTCTATAGTTTGCTTGTCGAAGTTGCGGAGGTAGATGGTATGCCGCAGCAAAGCGAAGTAGATTTCGCGGTAGCGCTTAGAGAGCGACTCAACTTGAACCAAGATGCCGAGTAAAAAGATGTTCTCAGATTCACTATGGGCTAGCCACGGTCTGGAGGGTGATACTCCCCGGTCTTGGTCAGTCGGCGATCTCTCGCTTTCCGCCTTGACTGTGCAAGACGAAATTTGGTTGGCCCATCACCACCAGCAAGCAAATGTCGAGAGTGCAGAACCGGCTAAGAAAGACTGGTCAAGATGGGCCCTCAAAAAGCCGTCGGCCGCTGTCTCGCTCAAGCCGGTCTTTCCTGATAAATCGGTCGTTGTAAAACCCGAGGTGCCCTTTCACTTACTTCCAGGCGTCCAGGTTCGGGTCTACGTAAGAGTTCCGCTTTGGGTTGCCGTGGCGTCCTCGAGCAAAGATGAGCAACTGTTGAGCGAATTCCCCGCTGTCGTTTTGTCGCTTACTTGGTTTGGCACTCCAATGGAGGGTGAGCTTTGCTATTGGATTTCATCAAGTGCACGGCGACAGATTACTACCGACCTCTACAAATCTCACCTTGCTATCTGTCCAGTACAACTTAAGAATTCCTCCGAAGAAGATTTGCTGGTTGATAAACTTTGCCTTCGCGTTCGATGGCTTTCCCTGTTCGATGCTGAAGGTCAGCTCTGGTCGAATGAAACCAAGGTGTCCTACAAAGGGAGCGATATGGTAAGTCAGGTATCGGTATCCTCCGGCGCCCCTCGCGAGGCGCCCGGGGCCACGCTCAGGAGCGGTCCTCGCGAACATCTAAGACGAAGTTTCGGGATCAAAACATTTTTCTCCGCCTAGAATTGGTCGTTCAGGAGTAAGGACTCACACTGTATGAAAGAATTGTTTACAGCGGATCATGTCTTCACCACCATGCGGGTGGCGGCCTTGGTCGTATTTGGCATTCCGTTTGGTATCTACCTTGGACGAGCCACGCAAAAAGCGGTTAGTTTACGTTTCTCGCTGCAACAGGGAATGGTTTTCGGAAAGATCATCCAGTACGGGGCAATTATTATTGTCGTTGTCACTGTGTTTCACCAAATTGGTTTTAGTCTGACACCTCTGTTGGGGGCTGCCGGCATAGTCGGGATTGCACTTGGTTTTGCCTCGCAGACAAGCGTTTCGAACATTATTAGCGGCATCTTTCTAATAATTGAAGAACCATTCGAAGTGGGAGATTTGGTGACGATTGGAGATACCACTGGTTTCGTGATTTCAGTCGACATTCTTTCAGTCAAGCTGCGCGCAACTGACAATCGCTTTATTCGAATCCCGAATGAGAGTGTAATCAAAAATCAAGTGACGAATTTTACCAGATTCTCAATTCGCAGAATCGATATCGCTTTGTCGGTCGCGTATAAAGAGGATATCAAGAAAGTGAGGGAGATCCTCCTAGATGTTGCTTTTAAGAATCCGTTTAGCCTTCAGGAGCCGGAGCCCCTTGTTATTTTCTCAGGCTTTGGCAATTCGTCAATCGATCTTACTTTTGCAGTCTGGACACACAAAGACAATTTCTTGAAAGTAAAAAATACCATTCACGAAGAGGTCAAGGAACGCTTTGACGCAGAAGGGATTGAGATTCCATTCCCTCATCTCTCATTGTATTCTGGTCTCGCTACGGAACCTTTTCCCATCAAGATTGTGGGAGAAGGTGAGTCACTCTAGTCGTTTCGCTCTCTTTCCTCATCCAAAAACCGTTGTCTCATGAGCCAATTCCATTGACGAAACCCAAGTACTCCGATATCAAAACGGTTCTTCCCAGTAACTGCGAGCCATGGAGGCCTACACCGATGTCTAAAAATTCGATTCCAAAAATTACAACTGTACTCGCCGCAGTACTTTTCATTTCGGCCTGTGCCGCGAGCTCTCAACCAGTCTTGTACCCCAACGACCGTTTGCAACAAGTTGGCCAAGTCCAGGCAGATGTAGATAAGCAGAACTGTATGGCTCTCGCCGACAACTACGTGAAAGAGCCGAATAAGTATTTGGAGATGGGTAAGACCGGTGCGATTGGTGCGGGTGTCGGAGCAGGTGCGGGTGCGATTGCCGGAGTAATTACCAAAGGCGCAGTTGGCCGGGCTACCGCCGCTGGCGCAGCGGTTGGATCGATCGTCGGTATTGCTACTGAGGCTCGGAAGCAGACTGGCCGAACTCCTTCCTACGAAAGATTTGTGGAGCATTGCCTTCAGAAAAAAGGCTATGAAGTTACTGGTTGGCAGTAGCTTTCGTGCCGGGGCTGCGCATCTTACTGATGCGCTTCTCCCCGCGCAT
>CBDUGV010000065.1:0-17832 GCA_965366815.1 uncultured Bdellovibrionales bacterium
GGGAAATCGAACTCTTCTTGCTCAGTGCTCAGATCGTTGCCGCGCGCCTTAGAGAATTCCAGAAATTCTCTAGTCACTTCAACACAGACGGTATGCGAGCCACGATCCTCCTTTGAGGTGCGGCAATATCCATCGCGAAAGAACCCAGTTACTGGATTGCTACAGCAAAGACCAAGCTCACTTCCAAGTACGTTTTTTGCTTCTGACATAATGCTCTTCCTGAGTTGGAACTGGGTCGTGTTGTAAACCAGCTAACGACACGAACTCCCCCTAGTTACTTACTACCATGCTCCATTTGGGCTACAGTAACTATTAAAGGAAAACACGAATGTTAACTACCTACAACCTTTGCTTGTGGCTGAAAAACACCGCTCGACTTCCCCTGGTCGAATTCTTGCGAGTCGAACTCTTGCGGTTCAAACTCCTGCGGTTCAAAACTCTTCTGGGGAGCATCGGCCTTCTGTGCCTTAAAGTAATAGTAGAGGATAATGATCTTCATACTGGCGTCAGCTGCGCCAAAGAAAATAAATGGCCAGCCTTCATCGGTCCCTAAGACAAATCCAAAGGCCACTAGACTAATATTCTTGAATAAATAGACCGAATGCAGCGCCAGGGATACTGCGCCGGTTCCTCGACCAGAGCGCAACTCCTGCACTTGCGAGTAATTGCCAACCATTATCACAAAGGCCATGAAGGCAATAGTCGTTTGGAAGATGTGTTGAATCGAGGTGAGCGAGGCTCGATCGAAGGCAATGTAGAATACCCCTACGGTCATTACGACCGTTGGAACACTCCAAAGCAGCAAGGTCTTCAGACTTCGACGATCCCAGCAGACTTCGCCGAGGATATACAGGATCATGATTAGGCCAATGCTTCGAGGCCAGACAAGGTAGTGATTAAATCGCGCTGTTGCTGCCGCATAGATAAAGGTGCAAAAGATCGCAGCAAAACTGGTAAAGAAATATTCGGCAGATAGAACTTCAGTGACACTTCCCCGCCTAAAACCTTGAGCGCGCCGATGCCAAATTTTTCTGACTTGCATCGCCAAGCCGGTTAGAGCCAGAGTGAAGAGAACTGCGTTTACAGTTCCTATAAGATGATAGCTCGACATAAGAAGAACTAGTTGGAGTCTCTTCTAGACAGCGAACGTTTAGCTGGTGAAGTCCACAAAAACGTTCAATCAATCGAAGATACTCCGGGTCCCCCAAAAGTAGTTCAATCGCAGCTCTTCGAGCCTCAGGAGATTGCCTCAATTCTAGCCATGCTCCGCGAATTGCAACATTAAGCAGTTCTGCCGAAACGCTATCATTCATCAGTTGTTTAGACAAAAATAGAATGCTCTGAGAAATAGTAGGTAATTGCTCGGCTGTGTCGACAATTTGGCAATTATTGAAAATGGTATTGAGATCGTAGTGTGGGAAGACAAAGATAGCCCGCAGCAGGGGATCTCCACTACTGAGCGCTTCGGTCGACTCATGCGGTTCTGAGTTCATTACGGCGATGGTGGTGTTGCTAATTGCCCCACTCTTCCCTAGCGCATCCAAATAAGATCCAGACACCGACTGCGATTCGCTCAGACAGAGAAAGCAGCCTCGGGCCAGTTCTCGATCGCCCGCACGATCGCCAATTGGTGCAACCACTCTTCGACTTAAGCCCGGGGTAAACATCAGCGGTGCATAGTCAGTTCTATTTCTTGCACTGATTACCCGACTTGCTGCCGGAGCGCTCAGAATGATTCCATCAGGTGGACAAAGAAAACGTTCTGCAAAAACAGTATCAGCAATCTCGGGTGAATGGCTGAAGTTGAAATCAACCTCAACTGGAAACTTCTTAACTTCCTGTAGATATCTAAGAACGGCCACACTACCGACAAGATCTGCCGGAACTGCAATGCGAATAGGTCGTGCCGTATTCAATAGATGAGAGCGAACGTTCGGCGACTGGCATCCAAGCTGTGCGCTGGCTGAAAGCTTCATGTCAATGTCACTGGTCGCGGCCAGTGGACTTTTACAATTGCCGAGAAATGCTGGCTCATCACGCAGTGAATGCAAGAGTCGCCGTTTCCCATTGGTCGAAAAGATATTGGTCTGCCAAAGCATGCTATGGAGTTCACGCTCGAATAAGCTAAACAGCGTGTTGTAGGATAAAGAGTCCTGAAGTGGATTGGGTTTGAGCTCCGAGGCAGCACTAGGCGTATTCTGTTTCTCTGGAAGCACAGCGAAGCTAGTCACCGGGTTTTTACAGGTCACAGAGCTATCAGTGGAGGCTAGCACCCCTGCTCCCGGTTCAGTCCGATAAAGCTTCGCCGCAAGTTCCTCTAACTGACGTACCGAATGGACCAACTCCCGATCGCAGATAACTCTAATATGCTCTGGAATCAATTCGGTCGGCTTCAAGTACACTTCGATCGCCTCACCAGATCCGAGCGTTCGGCGTCCTATTAGTTGCTCGCTTCTCGGTCGACCTGTCTCTGTGCGACCAAGCATCTTCAAAAGCCAGCCCGCGTTGGTGCGACAGGCATAATCGAGTGAAGTAGCTAGACTCCCACTTCCCCCCGAAAGCGAAACGCTGAAATCACCCTTGGTAATCGCCGAGACAAACAAGCAGGCCAACGCGTTTCTCAATTTCAGCGATGAAGAAGACGCTTTCTCATCCGTTTCAAAACGACAGGCAGCAATGTTGGAGTGCTTTGGGTCAACAAACAGCGACCGACTAAGATAGGGACTCTCACTTTCGTCCTTAGAGAACCAGAGAGTCAAACTAGTGTGATCAAGCATAAGGGCACCTATGTAAGTGCTAAGTTTGGGGAAATCTACGGCGGAATACAACGGTTGTTGCTTATTTGTTGTCGTCTGTTGGGAGACGACACTAATGAGAAGGTCGGCGAGATGTTTTATGTATCAAATGTTAGACTATTCTTCTCGAATCGGAATGAAGACCGCATCACCCTCGCTGATCCGATACGGCGACACGATACTGTATCGATGCCCCTGCCCGATCCTGTGCTCGATATAGCGTTTCTGCTCTATGTCATGAGCGTTCAATAAAAAACTATATTCCTCCGGCAAGCTTACTTATCAGGCTTTTTGTTCGAGCTTTAAGTTCGGCGAATTGTTCCGCTAGATTGGCACTTCACATGTCTTAAAGATGGCTTCGACACTCAGTTACACAATCTCCGGCCAGTCTAGTGGAATTCGATGCAGCGTCCCGGAACGGGATCTTCAAGCTCAGACTCAAGGTTATCCGTTAGACCGACCTCTTCGTAGTTGCGCATTGCGAGTTACAACTAAAATTTTACAATCCCGACTACTACTTACTTTCTTCTACCTGAATATTCGTCATTCAAAAAATTAACTCGTTTCTTCTGAAGCAGTTTTGACTCTTTTTGACCTATAAATACGTCTGCAAGTTCGCTTTTCCTAGTATCTTTAGAAACTAATCTTGTAGCAGAAAACACCTCTGCTCCATCTTCGGGTAATTCATACATCTCAAACACATAAGCGATGTCAAGATATCTAGTCACCACCTTCTGGCTGTAGGGATTATAGTGATAATCTGAAGCATACTCCGCTGCGTCTTCTTCGGCTTTGGCTAGAGCTTCACCAGAATCCTTCGCAAGAACAATCAATATCCTCTCTTCAACCAAGGAAAGCTCTTGATCGTAATATTTGTCGGGATCCTGCGGCTTCCCCACTGCATTCGTGCGGAAAACTAGCTTTACTCCAAACCATTTTTTCTCACGGGCATTCGCCATACAGCTTTCGTTCCTGCTTCTTATTCTAGTTTAACATCTTCTTATTTCTTTTTCTTTGGCGGCCGTCGTTTATTCCCACGTCTCTTTCTGACATCCCTTCTGCCTCTGTTCTTCTGGTCTCTTATTGTTCTTTTCTTCTCTTTACCAGAAATTCCGGGCTTTTTAAGCAGGTCTGCTAATTTCTCATCGGAAAAATCTCTGAGACCACTGTCTCGCCCCCTGCCCTTAGATTTACTAAAAAACGTCTGACAAAGCGGCCCATTTGAATTGGTTCGGTTTGAACCAGAAGTTCAGTCTACCGACTGTATCAATTTCTGTGCACTGTCTCTGATAGATTTGGCCTCATCCCAGATAGGGTTCAGCTTGAGCGCCTCCGTGGCAGTAGCAAACGCGAGATCTGGATCAAATGTCAACTGCGCACTTGCAAGAAGCGTCAGAAAATTATGATCATTACCAAAGGCATCACGAGCCTTACTCAGTGCTTCAGCCGACTCTGTAAATTGTTCGACATCGTGGAAGGTAATACCCAACAAGTACCAACCCAAAGGGTGATCTTCCAACGATAACATCTTCTTAAATGCCAAGATTGCTTTAACATGCTGCCCCAGTTCACTTAAAACCTGACCTTTATTTAACCAAAACAGCGCAACAGATCCATCAGCGTCAATAGCGCTTTCCAACTCAATTAAGACAGCGTCAAGCTCACCTGTTTCTTTCCTGAGTCGAAGTGCTTCTCGAAAATGAGATTCTGCCAATACATTCTTCGAACCCTTCAAGTCTTCCATGGCTTCTAAAATTTATCAATTTTCCCGGTTTGGTTACAATTTCTCAAAGAGATGCAGTCCCTCAAACCTCCTGGTTCCAAGCCACTTCACAGTAATAGGTCCATTAAAACGACAATACATTAGAGATGATTCGTTTATATCATTACTGACTTAGAAAGATCGGGTTGGCTTCAATCTCAGCATTCTAATTACCGCTATTGGGGCCTGACCCCGATTGAACCCCGATTGACCCCGATTGTTACAACTCGTTAAACAATCTCCGACCAGTTTAGAATTTCGACACTTCGTCCCGGAACCGGATCTTCAAGCTCTGACTCCGGGTCATCAGTAAGACCGACGTCTTCCAATTGCCCATTACGAGTAACGACAAAAATCTTATATTTGCCGCCAAAAATATCCTCAATAAAACGCACAAGCGCTTCAGCTTCGGTCTCGGGACTATCTTCGAAAACAAGTAAATCTGAGTGAGTATGCCATTCCATCCCAAATCCAATGCATGCGTCGTTATCTTCGGTCGAGACCTGCAACTTGATCCGCTTGTCACGAGTTGGGCAATCTAGAAACACAACGCCATCAGACTCAACAGTGATCGAATCACTCAGCTCTGGTAATCTTTGCAAAATTGCACGGTAAAACGGACGTGAATATGAATTGGGTTCGGGTTTTGCATTCATGGCAACAAGTCAGTTCAATTGTCATTGAAGTAATAAAGTTTTCTATCTCACACAACTCTTACTCGAAATTCGCTAATAATAAAGACGTCACTTAACTGGGATGTGATTAACTGGCCCAATATGTAGATGCGGCTCCCTGCTAACCCTGCGTCTTCGCTTCGGATGCCCCTCGTCTAACCTTGCAGGGCGTATGTTTCTGCTCTTTGCCTCCTCAACTAACGCCTCGCCCTCCGCTCGACTTACTCCAGTCTTTTTTGCTCTCTTTGCTTTTTTGACAGTTTCTGCTTGTTCGGGCGAATGGCGCGCATCTGAACCATCATTGCCCTCATTTAAGTGCGTATTACAGAGTGGCCCATTTACTATCTTTACCCGATCTCTTGGAGTCCCGAAAGACGTATCAACTACCGCTGGCGCTCTTCTCTCCGGTCTACTACCTCCCCACCTAGGCATCTTAAACCAAGGAATGGTACTAGGTCTGGTACTATAATGATTCACTGCTGTGGGTATCACAAACAACAACACTGCGACGGGAATAAGAAGAGCCGCTGCTTCACCATCTGGGTCGATCAAACTTATCGGATCAACCAACGAATACCCGTAGAGATTCGTATCCCCCCCCATCAAAAAGTATCGGATCTTTGCTGGTCCAGCGCCCAATCCTAGGATCGTAATCCCTTGCCCCGAATCGTACGACCCCCGTCTGAGCATCCCACAGTCCTCCAGCAAATCCGAACGGCTGAAATCCTGGATTAGTGTCCTGCAGAACCTGTCCGAACTCATCGTAGTCAATTCGCTGGGCAATTTGTCCGGTCGCCACGTCCACTACTAGTCGAACTGACCCAAGATGATCTGCAATTACTCGATATGTTAGGCCACCCTTCTCAATGTAATCCGGAACATTTATTCGAGTTCCATACACAAAGCGACTCACCACATTGCCCGCAGTGTCAAGTTCAGCTACGGGATTTAGCTGATCACCGTAGAGAAGCTGATATTGAAGAACTCCATTTACTTTCTTCCCTACCCTTCTTTCTCTACCGTCCACAAGATATTCAACACTATCCCCGGTCGGCAGTGATACAGTGAGTAGATTGCCAAAGACATCGTAGTTATAATTTGTTACGCCGGACAAGTCAGCTTTGCTCAGCAAATCCCCGGCATCATTATAGCCATACGTGGCGCCATCATAGGAGGTAAGGCGATCCTGAGCATCATAAGCGCCAAGTAGTACTCCG
Organism: uncultured Bdellovibrionales bacterium; assembly: GCA_965366815.1. GTDB lineage: Bacteria > Bdellovibrionota_C > UBA2361 > SZUA-149 > SZUA-149 > CBDUGV01. The sequence continues at coordinate 6,449 of CBDUGV010000065.1, forward strand.
TTTAAATGAGTTCGATTAGAGTTACTGTCATAGTCGTAGTCTCTCACGATCACACTATTCTCTTTCACCTGATCCAGGCGACCGGCGGTATCGTAGACATACTCGTAGGTAGTACTAATTCCTTCAATCGTTTCAGCTTTAGTCACAATGCGGCCGATTGTGTCGTAGCCATAAGTCGTCGAATAGAGCCCGCTACCATTAAAATCGTAGCTAATCGTATCAGGCTCGCCAAAGCCGTTATAATTCATCGAATGATTGACCGAGCCGAGAGTCGTGCCGGTAAGCAGTCCGTTTGCCGAATCGACACTGACGGAAAGACTTCCCACGCTCGAGAGCAAATCATCTTGGTCATAAATATACGAAACCGTATGAGCTCCGTTGACACTCATCGAGTCGATCAAGAAGCTCGAATTGTACGTCTGGCTTACAGAACCACTCACAACCCCTGACCAGGTTGTTGAGCTCAGCAAATCACCGTCATAGGCGAAGGTAAGCGACACTCCACTTGGATCATTAACGCTCGTCAAAAGGCCGCTGATTGTATCATAGCCAAATTGAAGCGTTCCGCGCGGAATAGCAATAGAGGTTAGTTGGTGCTTGCTGTTATAATCAAAGTCCAGCAATTTTCCATCAGGTCTAAGAATTGTATCTAGATCCTTATCCGGCGTGTAGGTATACACTGTTTTCGGATCAGCAATGCCGGGAACCGCAGGCGATTCATACTCACGCGTTTCGTCAATAGCAGTGTAGCGAAAAACATGGGCTGGGCGCCCCGGCGGAATAAGTGAGGCTAAATTGCCATTAGCGTCATAGCTAAAGAGTATCTCCCGTAAGTCCGGCAGAATTTGCTTGGTGATTCTGCCAATGCCGTCACGCTCAAACTGAACATTTCGACCAAGAGTATCGGTAATAGATTCAACGAAGCCATCCGTCCCATAAGTATAAGTATCGCTTCGAGTTTCAGCACCACTTCCCGAAACAACAGTTTCAAGTCGGCCACGCAGATCATAGGTGAAGTTGATTGGTGAAAACCCTGGCACTAGAACGGACAGCGGCCTTGCTTGTCCGTCTAAGGTTTGGGTTACCGCTCTACCTTCAGGAGTGGTGAATGTTCCTGTGCTTGTTGTCGGATCATAGGCGTAGCTGTAGTCCCTGCTATTATCGGTTAGAGTCTCAAACAGTGAGGTCAAGCTAAGCGGATCGAGAGGATCGCTAATTTCTACATCATGAGACTCTGATAGAACTGAAGTAAGCCCGCTAGGATTCTGTTCGGAATAGCTACTCAGCAATGGAGCTTCAAATCGAAAACGAGGGCTAGACCCAAGCACGTAATTGATTTCGACACCCTCTGCGGTGGTAACCTGCCCCACACCATCTCTATCTTTACTAGCCGATGCAACCGAGCCATCTTGAAGCGTGTTACTGAGCAAAATTGTTCCGCTCTCTTCCACTTCAGTTTGAAATGTCGACTGCCTCGACTCAGCAGTCGTCATCAAAACACTCCAATTGGCCTTCTCAGTTCCTGGGTAGCTCCGAGCTAGGGTCATAGACCCACTAACATCATTCTCATCGCGAGTCAGAAACCCAAGAGAATCATAGAAGAACTGAGACGTTTGACCATTCGGACGAGTAAACGATGCCAAGAGTCCATCAGCACTATGATAGTCAAACTCATAAGCTTCAGTTTCAGGATTCGTTACTTTATCGAGATACCCATCTGCATTTACGCGAAGCTCTGTTCGATGCCCATACGGCCCAACAACAGCTACTGGAGTTGCATCCGGGTCGACAGCACTCCATTCAACTGTCGTAATATTACCATCACCATCTTCAATCTCACTTACATGCCCAGCAGTATCGTAGCGAACATCAAAAAGTGTTCCTGCAGTAAGTGTGCTTTGAATCTTTCTATGACGTCCGACATTGTCAAAACCATGTAATAGCGAGCCACTCTCAGAGGCAATTGAGAACGCAACATTTCGAAAATCCGGCCCCATTGGACGTCTCGCTGCAACAAATCCCCGATGTTTTGGATTGTTAGTGTAGTCCGGGTCATAAAACGAGTGCATCGCGGTAAAAAGCATCGACTCCGCACTATTTGCGGTGTTAACCGCAACCGGATTCCTGGCCATGCGAGTAACTTCCCACTTCGTCTCAATATGATTATTGATAATCCCATCTGAGCTAATTACCACAATGCCACGATGTTTGCTGACATACAGCTCACCTTGATCCCCAATCATCACATCAGTGATACGACCAAGTGGTTCTGATATCGCTGGGACATTGAGCGGAACTATTCTTCCGAAGCTGCTACTATCAGATAAGGTTCCTGCATGAATTGTGAGATTGCCGGATGGATCGACTTTTCGAACTTTTCCATCGCAGTTTGCAAAATAGAGATTTCCTTGCGCGTCAAAATCAAGACCTGCTGGGCAATCTAGGCGAACATCTCTAGCTGGTCCCTGATCGTTATTCTCAACGACTGTGCAACTTCCTAGCTGAGTGTTAAATCCTGTTCCCGCAACTGTGCTAATAATTCCATCTGGTGTGATTTTTCTAACTGCAAGTGCTTGGGTGAAATACAATGCTCCGTCTGGGCCAAAGGCTAATCCGCTCTCGAGTGTGCCATTCGCAAAACCAAGCTTTGCAAGCTTCGCAGGGCCCCCATCACCTGAAAGATCTACTTCTTTCGGGCAAGAATTATTTAATCCATTGAGTCTGTCAGCAACTCCGGCGTAGCGAGTGATGATTCCATCAGGGGTAATTCGGCGAATCTGATAATGCCCCATATCCAGGATGTAGAGGCTTCCATCGGGACCAACTGCAAGATCAGTTAGTCTATCTGAGAAGTTCGCATCAATCGCTGGACCATTATTGCCGTTTGGTGCATTGATTTCCCCCTTCCCTGCTATGTGAAAGATTTCTCCATCAGTTGTGATTTTGTAAATCTTTCGCTCGATCAAAGAGCTTACATAGAGCGTTCCATCCGGCGCATAAGCCACCCCAAACGGTCTGTCGATACAAGTTTCAGACGCGATTGCTCCATCTGTCGCAAATTGGTCACAGAAAAAGTTGGAGGGAAACTGGACTACTGTTTCATCAGTAACCCTACTTGCCTGCAATGGTTGATAAGCTGACTTTCTAAAGTCGCCATCCCCTTCATAGATCGACTGGTCGTTAATGTCGTAGAAATCAACGACATCAATACTCCAGCCGCCTATTCCGGCTTGCCGAAAATCCATATGACGAAGGTTTTTGTAGTACTTCTGCCAGAGTATAATTTCTAGTGCATCTCGATTCGCACCAATCGAGTTGTTGCCCCCCGCAGTATTTCCAAAAGCTCGGCGAGTCCCTCTCGAACTTGAATAAGTAGCTTTGTAGACATAGCCAATTCGAATTTGCGCATTGACAGAGCCTTGAGTCAGTCGTCCATAGCCGTCCTTACCATCCCAAGTGAAGGTATGTCGTAGATTTGTCCCTGGGAGAAATGAGAAGCGATGGTATTGCCCTGCTATGCTAATTCGCAACTCAATTCGGGTCACAGTGCTCGGGATTGTATCTCCGCTTAACTCAATATCGATCGTTCTTCCAGCGACTCGCCCAGGGACTCGATCACTTCGGTATACTAGCTCAAAGGGGGTTCCTGCGATTGGGATCTCCTCGCCTAAGATTTGATGCTGAACGTCAACTGTTGACCCACCAACTTGACAGGAATTGGTGCCCTTCCCCTCATCAAAGATATCTCCAATAGGGTTTTCAGGAAATTTTGCGTTACTTGGCCCGATGTATGGCCAGTTATGATCCCATGAACTAAAGTGAGGAATTGCTACTCGCCATAACGACTCACCAGCTGAGTACAAACCTGCAAGTTGCTCCTGCTCTTCTAGAGTAACACCAATTGCCGTTGGGTCATCAGCAACTCCATCTCCAGTATAGTCAATAGTAGCTACACCACCGCTAGTATCAACGATACCGAGCACAACTCCGTTTTCAGAGGCGAGCCACTGCTCTTCTTGCAAGCTGTAGTAGCCACTCGGAACAACCTCACCTACTGGAAATCCTAGAAAATTCTCAACATAGAACGGCACAGGCTCACTAAAGCGCACTTCAACTGCACCTAGCGCTTCAGCCTCATCAACGCCTAGCTCAACTGCATAAGTGTATGCACTCGCTACCGGGAGATCGGCAGGCATTGCATTTTTCCCATCTGGACCAACGGTATACTCTGTTGCTCGAACGCTGAGATTGCTAATTGGCTGCAAACTACCATCGGGCATTACCAACTCTGCGGTCACTGTTGATGGAAAGAGTACTGTGGCTTGTCTACTCCCATCAATGTCTGTACTAACACTCCCCCGAGCAACTTGTGGCAGGCCAGTTGTCAAATCAATTGCTGAAACCACCGCATCTCTTTGGGTCATAACAACGGGTTCTTCGATCCAGGTGAATTCTTGCCATCGAACTTCAAGTGAGCGATGGACGGTGAGGTAGCCGTCTTTTCTAAATTCTACGGTGAGCCGACTTCCACCGTTTACGGCAAGGTCAAACAATCCATCTACTCTAGTTCCCGTTTGTCCTAACTCTGGATGGTTAGCGATGCTTACTGTTACTCCAGTTAGCGCATTTCCCAATCGGTCCAGCACTTCTCCTCTAATTACCGAGGTGCGTTTAACATCAATAGTGCCAGGCGCTACGCCCTGTTGAATGGGATTTGGACCCTCAAAGAGAAACGCAGAACTCATTCCAACAACCGTAGAAACAGTCCTATCGATCTCTGGAGCAACAACACTAGGATCGGGCGGAATTGAAGTATCAAGTGTAACGGTTACAGTCGCCTGCCCCGCATTTCCTGCTAAATCGCTTGCAACCGCAACAATGGCGTTACTTCCTTCTACAAGCGCAACAGTAGCGCTATAGCCTAAGCCACTTACGCTAGCTGACTGACCATTTACCGTAACTGTAGTTCCACTCTCATTGACAGTCCCAGAAACAGTAATTGAATTACTAGAAACAAGCGCTCCATCTAGGGGTGAGTCAATGGCAACTGTCGGAGCAATCGAATCAACAGTAACTGTCACCGCGTCCTGCCCCACATTCCCTGCGGGGTCAGTGGCGGTTGCAACTATTGTGTTATCACCTTCCTGTAAGGCAAACCCAGTAATCGAGAATGCACTTCCATCAAAACTTGCAGCCTGACCATTTACTAGAACCGTCGCAGTTGCGTCATCGACTGTGCCACTTACCTCTATCGAATTTTGAGAGATAATCGTTCCATCAGCTGGAATGCTAATATCAATAACAGGTGGGGTAGTATCAACTTGTTGCGACAGATAGGTAAGAACTAACTCAGGTGGGCTAACTCCTTCTCGCGAAGAAATCCGGATCTTCCCGTTCTTGCCTTCAAGTGTTTTCTTGATAACCCAACCGAAGTTACTCTCTTGACCCGCAAGGAACGCCTGGACATCGGCCGTTACGTCAAAACTAATCGATCCGGTTAGTCCATTGGTGATCAACACTGAGGAGCTAGATTGCTCAACCCAAGGTTTTAGACTCGGGTCGGCATCTGTTGCAACCTCCCATGCATCAGTTGGGCAATCCTTGTTGCGATTGGTGATATTTGAGTCAACCGCGCAACGCCAAGTTGCACCGCTACCAATTCCTCGGTCTTTTGGAACATTCTCTGAGACAAAGCCATTCCCTTCCTCCCAGAAACGAAGCATTCGATGAAGATCAACACTGCGTCCGGTTGAACTCCAGTTGTTTGCGTTGTCAATTATACTTAGGCGCACTGAGGCTGACAAAAGCGTAGCCCCGTTTAGCGCTTGGACGATATCATTCTGATCAAAGGCAACAAGCGCTTTGTTTCTTCCCGCCGCCCGGACTCGAAGAAAGTTCGAACTACCTTCATTCGTATCTGAAGCGCCACGTCGTAGATAGGTATCAGCACTTGCACTGACCGTGGCAACAACCCCAAGCGTTACAGTTACATTCTTCGTACTGGTATTTCCGGCCAAATCGGTAGCAACAACAGAAATCGAGTTCTCGCCGCTTTGTAGTGTTATTGCTGCACTAAAGGAGCTACCGTTGGCGGTCGCCGCAGTGCCGTTTACCAGGACGGTGGATACAGGTTCGTTGACACTTCCATTTACGGTTAGGTTCGGATCAGCGGTAATTAACCCATCAACTGGCGAGCTGATTGAAATAATTGGTGGTGTGGCATCAGTTCCACTTCCATCATAGGTAAGTATAAGTTCAGCGGGTAGACTTCCTTCTCGAGATCCAATGTGGATTCTACCAGCGAGATTCTCATCAGTCTTTTTAACTACCCAGCCAAAATTAGTATCTTGCTCTGAGAGAAACACTTGAACATCAGAGGTTACATCTAGATCAATCGCTCCGGTCAGCCCATTTGTGATGAGCTTAGTGTCAGTTGGCTCAACCGACCAAGGCTTTTCGTTCGGATTGCCACTTGGAGAAACTTCCCACTCATCTTCCGGGCAGTCTTCTATGTGGTTTGTAATGTTTGAGTCAGAGGCACACTTCCATGTTGCTCCAGATCCACTACCCCGATCTGCAGTGGAAGCCTCAGCTACAAAGCCATTGCCTTCCGACCAGGAGCTAAGCATCCTGTGAACGTCTATCGTACGTCCAGACGCACTCCAGTTGTCGTAGTTTTCTGTGATGTGTAGTCGGAGTGTTGCAGAAATCAGACTCCCACCGCCAACTGCCTGGTTAATTTGATACTGCTCAAACGACATCAACGCCTTGTTGTCTCCCGCAGCCTTTACTCTCAACACGGTAGAGTTACCTTCATTCGTGTCCGGCGCACCCGCGCGAAGATAGGTATCGGCAATTGGCGTTAGCGTCGTCGACTGCTGAGCAAAACTCAATATCGGAACTAGCATGACAATCGATAGAGTGAGGAGGAAACGAGTAAGGTAGGAAAGCGGGTTCATGAGATTCTCCAAGCAGAGTAATGATCGAGATCATTCTCTGCCTAGGATTAAGGCGAAATCAAGTTAGCGAGGTATTCATGGTTGTCGGTTTTGCGACAACAGGCAGTGAACCAGACAAGAATAAAGGGCGTCCCTTACGTAGGAATACAACGCTTGTTGCATATTCGTTGTCGTCTGTGGTGAGACGACACTAACAAGAAGGTCGGCGAGATGTTTTATGTATCAAATGTTAGACTATTCTTCTCGAATCGGAATGAAGACCGCATCACCCTCGCTGATCCGATACGGCGACACGATACTGTATCGATGCCCCTGCCCGATCCTGTGCTCGATATAGCGTTTCTGCTCTATGTCATGAGCGTTCAATAAAAAACTATATTCCTCCGGCTCACCTCGATTGAGATCTTCAAGGCTATAGTCGATCAGCGATTCGTATACAAAAGTCATATGCGTTCGCGGATGCAACCAGACCATTGGTTGCAAGATCTCTAAACGCCGAGTCGTTTTACCATACACCACAACTGCTGGGTTGTCGTATTGCGTAATGCCGCGAAATCGCTCCGCGCCAAATGCACGAAGCGCAAGTGCTCGAGTCAGTGTTGCCAGCTTGCAGTCCCTAAGTGCGGGAAACATTCGGCTTAGACTAAACAACGACACACCTTGCCAGGTGCCATTATCCACCGCCCGTCCGGCAGTCTGACCAGAAATCGGCAGATACTCCAAATCATCCAGCACAATCCTTGGATCTGAATCAAACTGCGCGAGAACTGAGCTTGGTACTCGGCCTACTTCAATCATGAAACCAACAGCCGCCATTCGATAGAGCAAATAATCAACATAAACCCAACGCGGCATGTTGAGGTCGGCCTCAAACGCCAATGTGTTGGCCCGGAGGTATGCGTTATGGAAATTGCTGAATTCCAATGTGTCCACACAAGGTGTGAGGCGATAACCAAATGGACTTAGCTCGAACTGCTCAAGCAACATTGCACTGGTTGCGATGTAGGGGATGCATCCTTGGTTTAGTAACTTGTCCATCACTGGAATCGATCGGAGTAGAAAGCCATTTGCAACCAATCAGCAAATAGCTCACCTGTCCTTGAAAGTCGAATTTTTGTAGAATCACGCTCTATAGCACCAATAGACTCTAGTTGGGTTAGCAATTCCCCTACTGGGCTTTTCATCACATCAATTCCGTGGCGATATTCGAAGTCAGCTAAATTAATCTCGGTTTTCAAACCAAAGATTACTCTTCGTCGAATAACCTCATCACGATCAAGAAACCGCGACTTCGCTACTGGAAGCTCTCCCTTCTCAATGGCCAGTTGATACTCTTTCGGACCTTCAAAATTTATGTACTGTGTATCATTGGCATAGCCGTATGAGCCCTGTCCTAGAGCAATCAAATCGAACATATCTTTAGTGAACTCGCCGCCCTCAACAAGCTGATAGTCGCGATTCAAAAATGACAAAAGACGAGCCAAATCCTTTGGTTCGAGAAGCGTCGGTGTACCTCCACCCAAATAATATAGACTCTACTTTTATTTTTGGTAGTCCGATCGATTCCTTTATCGTCAACGACTCTCTTTCTAGTAGGTTCAAGTACTGCCCGATACGATCATCAGTAGATGAAACGGCAGATCTGGCGAAACCTCAGTAGGTGCAAATACCCGTTAAGGGGCGTCCCTTACGTAGGAATACAACGCTTGTTGCTTATTAGTTGTCGTCTGTCCGGAGACGACAGTTTCCAGAGCAGCGCGTTCTATAAAGAAACTCAGTATGTTCTAATAGATGTCACCACGATCTGGACTACTGTTGTTGTAATGGACTCAGAAGAAATAGAAACAATTCACCAGGCCCTTGGACAATTTGGTTTAGGCCAAGAAGAGATAGCTGTATATCGTGCGGTGCTCGAATCGGGGGCAAGACCAGCTACGGTAATCGCAACTCTTGCTGATCTCAAGCGAGGGCAAACATACAACATTCTGAAAAAACTGATCGAGCTTGGAATTGTACAAGAATTTTTCAAGAGCGGTGTACGACAATTTACTTGTAGTCCACCAAGCATTCTGCCTGCATTGCTCGCTCAACAGATTGAAGAAATAGAAGACAAGAAGAAGCGATTGGAAAAGATAGTTCCCCTACTCCAGCAACTTCAATACCCGGCCTCGATAGCACCTAAATTTCAAGTATTTCGTGGAATCAGCGGTATCAAAGAGATATACAAAGAAATTCTAAAATCTTCCGATTGCGAGATACAGGCGATAATTGATGTCGAGTATGATCCGATATTTTCCGAAGGTGATAATTTTCGATGGATAAATTCCTTCATCGAAAAACGATCTTCGAGAAATCTTTGGTGGCATGGCATAATCAACAAGTCTCCCGGAAGTGATCAAGCCGTAAGTCGGAGACGTTCTGATAAGAGAATGGCTAAAATGATTACTGGTGCTGAACTCCCAATGAGCGTTCAAGTCTGTGAGGCGAAAGTCGCTATTTTCTCATACGAGGATAGGCTTGGATTCTTGCTTGAGAACGAAAAGCTGGCAGCAACACTGAAAGGCATGCACTCGGCGCTCTGGCGAGCACTTCCAGAATATCAGGTTTCCAGCTGCTCATAGAAATCGGCTAGAACTGGCTAAATTGCTAAATACACCAGTAACTAACAAATACCCCCCAATTCCCCTATCAAATTCCCGCAACCTCCCCGGGCAATCCCGCATCTTCTAAGGTGAAACTCGCAATTTCAAGAACCATCCCTTTAGAGCAGGGATATATAGCCGATACAGAATACATATAGACTCGGATTACACGAGGACTCATGCCATGCGCCCAGCGCTAGGAAATATGACTCAGAACGAACGAGGCGTCAGCCTTGTTCAATTCGCTATGGTCTTTCCGATCTTGATGATGATTGTTGTGGTCATCATGGATTTCGGTCGCACCTCAGCACTACGCACCGTTTCCCAAGAAGGTGTTCACCGTTCATTGGAGTTGGCGATCACCGTGCCGAATTTGGACATCAATCCAAATGGCCTTGATCCAAATAGTGTTGAGTACAAACGACTCGAACTTGCGCGAAGCAAAGTCTCTGCGTTTGGAACTAACTTTATTACCGATGTTGGATTAATTCACACCGCCCCTGATGCAACGCTTGTAGGAAAAACTGGTCCTCGATTGCTCGATATTCAGTATACTGAAGACAGAGTAATTGGTGACCCGATCACCTACACCTCGAAAGTTGCAGTACTACTTCCCGGCGAATGTGTTTTTATCCCGAACTTTGGTTCGAGTGGTAGAACAGAATGTAACCGTGAAACGCTTGGCACAACACCAACTGATCCACGGCCAGTTGAGCCAGCAGCTCGACTAATGGAGCGCCATCCAGTCAAAGTGGTAGCAGCTTTAGCAGCGGATGCGTTTACACCTATACTGTTTTCACAGCCGCTTAATTTAGAAAATTTTGCCTATCGACAGCCGATCCCGCAAGGGCCGTTTCCAGCGTTTGAGGATCCTGGATTGAATGGGGCCTATTCTCCACCGGTTGATCCGGCGGATAGTGATCCTTTGGGGAAGCCGGATTTGCCGCCGGAGCCGCCTATTTTGTGTCCGGTTAGTTGGGTTGATGCTATTGAGCAAACAGTATACTTGAAGACTCAAAACCAAGATCGTCCTCAAAGACCGGATTTCGAAAATTCTGCCGTTAGTTCCACAGGAAATTGCAAACTGGTTAATCTTTTTTAGAAATTTTACTGCCGCAGCGATTGCAGCAACCAAAAAAGCGAAAACTCGGGGCACCGTCAGAACAAGTCGTCCGGCACCCCGATTCGCATTCAACCGAAACTTCTCCTTTCCTCCTTTCTGTCACGATCTCAATCAAACAGGCCCAGATGGTACGCAGTCATGACCGGATCGCCGTTTGCCACATGAGCAGCAACGGCCACGTCCACAACGTCGATATCCCGAGAGTTTGAGACTGCGGGTTTCGTAGTTTGAGCCGTAGCAACCGCGGGAGCAGCTACCGGCAACGGACTGCGCTTGCAACGAAACCCATCCCAGAGGACGGCAATTACAAGCATAACGGACATTATCACGAGACTCGATGGCTCTGGCGCCGACACCATTGGTTCGAACGTCGAGATAGTACCGCTGTTACCATCGAGCAACAAACCATTCGACCCTTGGAACTGATCCAACACCCGACCCTTCTGCCCGAAGGCATTGCTGTAATACTCTCCGCTGAAATCGGACAAACGAAAGAACTTCGAGTCTCCAATTGTCGAGTCGTACAGCCAAGCAGTCGCGTATTTGTCGCCGTTCGCCGTGAACGTATCGTTGTCCCAGGTGTCAAACTGGAATTCTGACCCAAACCCGCCGAGGAAATCACCGCCCAGCGTCCAGAAACCGTGCTTGGTTTCAAAGGAC
>CBDUGV010000066.1:0-17759 GCA_965366815.1 uncultured Bdellovibrionales bacterium
GTACCACCAACAATGAGAGAACAGCGCAGTATAAAATAGTCAATAGAGTTTTAGATTTCATAGGGGATAGACCAAAAGCAGTTGTTATTGTTTGTAAACCACCGCTAGCGGGGGCTGAGTCCCTGGGTGTCTGCGGCTGCTAAACGAGCTAGAGCTGAGCTACCGCGCGAATCAGCAATACGCCGGGAGTTTACCACCGGATAGACTGGAGTTACAAGAACGCAGTCGGTTCCAGCGAATTGTATTATAACGTGATCCCAGAAAAGCTTCCACCGCTCGAGGTTACAATTGTCAAAAGATTTACTCCAACAAACACTAAGCAGCCCCCTCTGTTCTAGACCAAAAAAAAGCCACCGGAAACGGTGGCTCGACCTTGAACCTTGTTCAAGCAACACAGGAGGTAGCAGGGCGGCTATTCTCCTCAATCGACACCTGACACAGAATCGAAGAGTCCAGAGACATCGTTCGGATCAACCTGCACGGTATCCGCCGGTAACACTCTTACCCCTAAGCCTCCGTAGCTGATCACGATGTCATTCACGGCAGCCAGCAAGACACGATATCGTTCCTCAGTCTGTTGCGGAGTCCGCCCCTCATTCTCAGTTGGATCGACGACAATCACCAAGACAGGTGGTGCCACGTTCTTTACACTGTCACTCACGACAAATAACCTCACTGCTTTCGAACCACTTCCTTTTGCGTAATAACGGACATACGCGTTGGGCCAACGCCTACCATATCTAATCTCGAATTGGAAATTTGGATGAGTGAACCGAACGGATTCTGCTTTCCGACAGCTGTACAGTGGGCCGAAGCTGAAGATCTATTGCTGTTAGTTGTTACATAGCAATTTTAGAAAGACCGCCCAGTGAGTCAAGCACAGGAAAAATCCGAAAATCCCAAAGTGAGCGAAGTATTGAAATGACAATAAAGAATCAAGAACAAGTAAATCATAAAAGCTAGAGAACGGGGTGAATGCCGCTGTGATTGCAACTTGCGACAGATAGAAGAAAAGCAAATAGAACAGTGTGCCGCCGAGTACGTAAGATCTGAAAGATGTCTGATGGCTCATCAAAAATGTCCATATCGCCAGTGATACCGTTGCAAAGACATATTTAACGCCAACGGTAATCATCGCGATACCATCAATATATCCGCCGTTCTCACGAAACTCGTATCCCAAGACCCCCAAGTACATCCGAACAAGAATGTATGGAGTTACGAAAAGTCCAATTCGATGCGAGGTCATAGCTGGCTCCGCGAACTGCGGTACAATCAACGTTCAGTGTCTCGCTTATAATATAATTGGGATTCGAAAAACTTGTGAAGGCGGGGTGAAAAGTAGGTGTAGAGTCTGTCTACTCGACGCTAGGAGAAGCAACAGCAGGACACGAAGGATGAACTTATCAAATCCAGTGCAGCGATAGGTTATCTCTCTTATCACATATCCTACCGCTTAATCTCCGCAACCACTACCACAAGCCCCCTGGCTCGCTAACGCCCGCCAATCAGCAAGACCGCACATGGCGCTTCCCGCACAACGCGCAGCGTTACCGCTCCGAAATTCACCTTGCGTCGCGCGTTACGAGTTAACCCCAGTACCAGCAGGTCATATTGCTCCGCCATGTCGATCAGGGATTGGGCAACATCTTCGCTTTGCTCAACGGTGCACTCTGCAAGTCCACGGGTTTCATCGTTAGCTCGAATGCGAAGTTGTCTTTGCACCTCGTTAATCTTCTCATCCGAGGCTCCTAAAGGGACAAACCTCGACATGGTCATTTCTGTAACTCCGCCACGAATGAGCGTTCCCAACACTTGGGCTCGGAGACGATCGTGACCTCCTTGCCCACCGACTGGAACTAGCACTCGATTGGCGTTCTTGATGCGCCAATCACTTGGCGCGCTAAACAATCCAATATCGCAGCGCACACCCTCTAATAGCTGTTCCAACGGCCCCTGGGTCAGCTCGTCTGCGAGCCGATCAAAGCCCAACAGTAAACTGTCACAGCGATGCGCGCGCACGAGGCGCTGAATCTCGACCATGGGGTTATCGGAGACGGTGAGTAACGCTTCCGGTGGTCGTGCGGCGGTTTGTAAAGATGCCATCAGTGACTCGCGCAGGACATCATTTGCATTGGATACCGCGTTAGAAAGGGCAGCCTCGGAAGTATCTTTCTGCACTGATACCACGTTAACCAACAACACTCGGCCAATCTTTGGAGTAGCAAGCGCATGTGCCACACCCACTCTGGCGGCTGCATGTGCTGGGTTACTAATCGGGACGAGTACAAACGGCTCATGCCCACGCGAACGGTGGAGCTCGGGATCAATCGCCCCGGCAAACGAATCCACGGCCTCTGCACGCGAAGCGTAGAGTACGTAATACAGCACCAGCCCCACGCCGATCCAAGCTAGTAACACGGCGCCGGCGGCAGGCACCACCACGCCCTGAAAGATTGCCAAAAATCCACAGGCCAACAGACCGACGATTTGTGTCCACGGGAAGCAAGGCGAACGAAACGCTTTTTCGGGTATCGCTCCGCGCAGACGCGCCACCAAACAGGTGCCATGACAAAAAGCAAACGATAGCAAAAACACCACACTAGCAGCAGCACCGGCGGCGCCCAAATCCGGAACGAGTGCGAGCAACAAAAGCACTATGGTCATATTGGTCAGCACAGCGACCACCGGTGTGCCAAACTTCAGGTCGGTAACCCCTACAGTGCTGGGAAGAGTTCGATCACACCCCATGGTCAGTACTATTCTGGAAGCCGAGAAGAGATTGGCATGAAGCGCGGTGGCCGTTCCAAGTAGAGCTGACAAACTGACAAACCAAAAGCCGAAACTTCCCAGAAAATTCTCTGCCGCATTGGCAAAGCAGGTATCGGCTCTTGCCCCGCACCACTCGTGAATTGGAACGTCCGGCGGCGCACCAACCGTCACTACAACAATCATCAGTGGTAGATAGATTACTAAAGCGATCCCGAGGGCTAAAAACATCGCCCGAGGGATTGTGCGTTGGGGGTCGCGCACCTCTCCTGCAACTGCAGCTATCGAATCAAAGCCCTGCAAGGTGATAAAGGTATAGCCCATCGCGGTGAGCAGTCCGAACTGCCCCATTGGCAAGATGTCTGTAGCACGCCCGATGGTCGCGCTCAGATCGCTTTTCGCCAGTGCCACAAATCCCGCCAGCAACAGCAGAACGAAAATCACCAGCTTCGCGATGTTGGTCCAGTTGCCACCGGGACTTGCCCGGACAACTAGTGTGCGCGTGTAAACAAGCACTGCGGTGGCAGAAAGCACAAGACGCGTAGCGGACGTAGTCAACCAGCCTGGTGCCCCGCCGAGCATTTCCTCTGCCAGGCGAAATAGAATCAACTCGCCATAGGCTGCAAACCCAAGCGCGTAGAGCAGGGCGGCGACTATGTGTGCAAACCACAGCAACCAACCCATCGTGAATTGCGCACGGAGCGAAAGGACGTTTTTCGCGAAGGCGTAGGAGCCGCCAGATTGCGGAAATGCGCTCGACATTTCTGCAAAGCTGAGAACGGTTATCAATGCGATAACACCGTTTAGCACATAGGCGAGCACCGCACCCGATCCGGTTTCGCGAATGGCTACCCCGCCGAGCACAAAAATACCACCACCGACAATCGCGCTAATTCCGACAAAAGTTGCAGCGGCAAGCCCCATGCGACGCTGATTGTCGGCCTCTCCGTGCTCTATTGAGTTTTGTTCGGAATGACTGCTCATTTCCACGCCACACATGCGAAAAATTTACGAATACCATTTGGAGTTCTCAAAGATAAAAACTCCGGCAAGTGTAGTGTAATATGTAACCTATTTGTATGAATAAGGAAATTAACTGCTTTTTGTGCCGCTGGTCATTGGAGTGGTTTGTCCCATTTACTCCTCTACGAATTTGCCCTCAGGAGTAAGAACAAAACTTTCGGTCAATGGTGCGAATGAACTGAGAAGCCCGCCATCGTCGATACCACCTAAGACTCGCAGATCACCATTTGGTTGATCATCCCACATAGCTTGTATCTCTATCTGATATTTGACTCCAGACGGACTATCAATTTCATAGGCATCGAGAGTCTGAAGTAGCTGAAGAAGGGATTTGTAGCTGCGTGTGCGATACTTTTCCAACTCGGACTTTAAAACAGCTTTGGCTTCGCCCTTGTTCATACGCGAGAACTCAAATGAAAGATTACGGTTTGGAGCCGAGCCGCGCGTGCCCAGCTATTCAGGATTCGAGATTACCATTGGCGGGCCAACGGCCACAAGACCGCGTCTACGTCAGCGAATTGGTATCCTCCGGAACTATGCTCAGACTGTTGTAATAGGGAGGCTTGAAGGTTCCAAACCCAATCATCGACCCTCACGTAGAGCCGATGTGAACTCTTTATACTCTCGCTTTAGTTGCTCGGGAATCTCTCGCCAGTCGCACTCTCGAATCGCCCCTTCAAGTGCATAGAGATAAGCGCTATTATATCTGCTACAAAAACCCCCTGTATCACAAATTTTCAAAAATGCTTTTTTTGCTCCGAGTTTTCGTAACTTTTCTGGGGTCTCAATTCCCGCCTTAACAAGTCTACGCGCCATCACCGGACCAATATTTCGCAATTCTTTCTCGAGTCTGTCTGTAGGTTTCTTGTTCATGCGGACCAGGAGTTAGGGTAGCTGATTTGAGCTGAGCTGAGCTGCGTGCAGCCCAGTACTAAAGACTAGAGTTTACCACTTGAGATACAATCACCACAATCACGCAGTCGGCTCGAGATTCGCTCACGAAACACTACCTTTTGACTTCAAGCAAACTACCGAGAAGATCATGAAGTTCCGGAACCCTCGACATTACTTCTTTTTGGGCCTGCCTGAGCTGGAGCAGCTCGACGAAGATCTTCATAGATTTAGTACTGTTGCCCGGCGATCGCGTATTTTCGTGTTTGCCCGGCAACAGGCTACCAGGAGCGTGGCCTTTTCCACTCCGGGAGTTCAGTCTTGGTTCGAGAGAATCTGCCATGACACACTGCGCAGCATCCAGTTCCTTCGCAGCGAGCACAAAGTTTTTTAGCTGGGCTAAGATTTAGTCCGGAACCAGTGCATTCCGCACATTTCCCGGGCTGGTGGGCGATAATCTTGTATTCACCTAGCCCTAAGCCACAAGACATCTGTTGTGCCGTTTGCTGAAGCGTCTCTTCAGTATTGGCCGAGTGCGTCTGTGGGATACAAGAGCAATCGAACAACGGACAATGTTTCATGCACCCGGGATACCAACAGTCACGCACAAGTCGAAATTTCTCCAATCCCACCGCGCATGCAGTACAGTAGAATTTCTGGTCCTGGTTCTCATCGTTAAGACGTGTTACGAAATCACACATAGCCACCTCCAAACAAGCGTAGGCTACGATGGTAGCCGTGTTTTCAAGATATAAGCAGCTATGTAAGGCTGGGGAAGAGTAGTAAAAGCATTACATGCATGCTTGACTCAATTAGAAAGCCTCGGTTGCGTCCCGCACTAAACAACGTCCACTTTAAAACGCGAGCTTCTAGATTCGACTTTCCTTATCTTAGTAATATTACGGGTTCCAGCACAGATGACTATGATCTAGATCATTGTGTTTGAGGGGGTGATGAAGTCTGTGCGACCAACGCTAGCGATGCGTGGCTTTTCTACATTCGTTGTTCTAGAGATCCAGCAAGCCTTGGTCGTCTTCACCCTTTCTTCGTGATTTTACGTGAAGATAAATCCCCGTGATTATTCCTGCAGACAATAGCCAGAAGAACGACATGATTGATGCTGAAGCCATCTGCGAAGCAGCCTTGCGACCAGAGATGCGATTTGTCTCACCCAATACAGTTGAACAACAAGACTTGCAAAATATTCACCGTGCCAAAACAGCACTCTACCGAAGGAAAGCCTAGGCTCTTGGGCAATACTCACTTTTGGGGAGAACTACAACAATACCTCGTTAACCCGTTAACGAGGTAACCCAAGAACTAACTATTTCATCAAAGCAGGTAGAGAGTAGTGATGACCAAAAGAAAAGGTTTACGCCTTTGTAAATACCTGGAAACCGTTACGGCACAATCCCTTGCCGTTGGTATAATGACGAGGCAAAGGCTCAGTATTTCATCAGGGCTCGAAGGGAGAAGCTTCCTTCAACTAGTAGCCGAATATGTAACTCGCTCTTATTCTTTTCGGTTCAGAAATGCTTTTTCTCTACGAACTTGACAGGAGGGAACATATGTAACCGTCTGGAGCTGAGCCGCGGCCAAATTACCTGCGGCGAAACAAGTTTACCACGGGCAAAACAGCAACCACAAGATGCCGTCGGCTCCAGCGTATTGTTATACAGCCTGACCAAGGGTTTTTAGATCGAGTTCTTTTCGTCTGTTGACCGTCCACCCATTGACATCCTCGCTCGGCCCAAGAGTCCAAGCTCGATCTGGTGCAAACTGATAAAGTCTCCAAGGTGAATCTCCAGAAATATCTGAGAGAGCGTAGCGAGAAAACGAACCTGTCTTCGGTCCACGAGCGGCAAGGAGCTGCAGAGGCTTCTTTAAGTCTCCGTCGACGCTAAGGTTGGCTGAGCCACTAAAGTACACCGCATTACCGGTACCGGCGGGAGCCGAAGAGTCAAACACAACGCATGACATCGTAGGATTAGCGGCTAAAAAAATGGAATGTTGCGCCGCTTCTTCAGATAACCAAAACAGATTGATCTCCGAGTCGAAAGCGAAAAATACTGGCGAAACCCACGGCACTCCGGAAGACGAAGACGTGCCTAACACGCAATAAATTTGCGAATTAAGTATACTGATTGCTTCTTGATGGTATCTATCCAAACGTAAACCAACCAGGACACATGCAGGATGGATAACGGTTTAGCTGAGCGGCGCGCGCCCAACTTCTTAAAGTTCGACTTTACCTCTTGCAGTCCACGGATTACAAGACCGCGTCCGCTTCAGCGAATTGTTATTCTTCGCACCTTTGACAATTAGCCGAAACTCCAGGAAAAAGCGAGAATGTAAACGTTCTTCGCCCGATTGTACAATAGTCTATATCCGTCATGGTCGTGCACACGATGCCAAACACAACTCCAACTCTCCTTCGCTAACTGACCAGATGGAACAGTCTCCTTAAGTTCATGCACCCAATGGAATTCATTAAGATCATGGCATTGGTTAGCGACGTTCAAAGAAATGGGATTCACGCTCCGAAAGGCGATGGCACCTGTCTCGTTGTCACTAAATGTTAGGATTTCACCTTCTCCAGGAGTACGCTCAAGTATCTCGACATCCGAATAGGTAACTCCATAATGGCTACCCGCATATTGAACTATGCGGTTTTTCGCATTGTGTTTGGGTACGAACACAATCAAAAACCAGGTAAGACTGCCGACCATGATTCCAAAAAACAAAAGCAAGGAACGTTTTGGCATTCTGGAGAATCGCTTAAACGCAAAAAAGTAAAGGACTAAAGTAGTGGAGATTGAACACAGAGCCGCAAAAAGAAAAATGATTAGGTCGCCCATGTCTGCATTACTTTAGAAGGATAACGTTTACAATGAGCGGCAGCCTGAATAAGCAGGGGATGCCGCGTTAATCAATGAGATCAGCATATTACTGAGTGGCTGTACGCTCCATTGGTTTGTTATCCAGTTCCGCACCTAACACAACGCTAGTTGCTGGTATCATCGTCCACTTCAGATAACTCTATTAATAAATAGGAAAGCTCAACAATTTCTTTTTCATTAGATTTCGCTAAGAAACCATAATATGCTAAGCCAAAACCGGTAAAATTACCGAAGGGAGTTTTTTTATTCAAATTTTGATTACCTTGAGAACAAGAAAAAATCCTAGCTACGTTCCGATATTCACCTAGCTTAATCAACGTTTCAAGTCGCTTGGGCTCTTCTAAAAAGGAAATAGATTGCTCTAAAGATTCCTTAGATAAGATGAACTTTCTTTTAACCATTGCCGATAGTGACGAATCGTTCCCATGATGTCGTATTAGAATACGATTCAATATCGTATTTCTATATAAGTCGAACGACACTTTCTCAGATAGGCTCTCAATTGGAACAAAAAAGTAAATATAGTCCGGGGAGGGACCCTCAAATTCAATTCCAATACCATCAGATCGATTTGCGACTAGTAGGCTTTTTTGATCTAACTTAACGTCATAAACTTGGTACAACCGTTTTGTAGAAACATCATCCAAGCAAGTAATTTCACTATTTAAAAATATTTCCTTAAGCTCTGCTTTATCTAACCTCTTCGGAAGATAAATAAATAATAAATAAGCGATCACTCCCGTCAGTAGTGGAAGAACTAAAGTGACAAAAGCGAAGAAGCCCAAAGTCTTAAACCTTCAGTAAGTCTGGATAACGGTTTGGAGCTGAGCCGCGGCCAAATTACCGCGCTAAGCCAGTTTACCACGAGCAAAACAGCAGCCACAAGATGCCGTCGGCTCCAGAGTATTGTTATACTCGAATCTTCTATCTATAGAGAAATCAAATTCCAGCTCGGCGTGCTAGCGATTTTTCTGAAAAGACAACCTGGTTCTTCACCATGTAATTTTGCATTGTACCGGCTTGAAAGGGAGAGATTTCTGGTTCGCGCTTAACATCAAACTGCTCCCGAAGTTATACTACTGTCAACGTATCTCCACGATTATAGTCCTCGTTCTTGCCTCGACCAAGTTGCGCTTTTACCTTCGTTCCATTAGGCAGTCTTAGTTCGACAAATATGTCCTTGAGCTTCTTTGTTTCTTTGCTAAACCGATTCCTTCCGGAGACTTTTACCTCACGTTCTCGAAAATAAATCACAGTGGCCTGGCTGCGAAGACCATTCTTCCATATTGATTGGAGCTCCTGAGTTTCCCGGGATGACGCCGAGACACCTAAGTAAATTAGGTAAAAAATTCCTCCAACAACACATAGCGAAATTAAAAGACGGAATGGGTCGTTCGGGCGCCGAGATTCCTGTTCCTGCTTCTCTGCTTGTATTTTTGCCAAAAACGCTTTCTCATCAAATTCAACCATGGGGAATTTCACTCAAGTAGAAACGTATGACGGAAATGCTCCTGAAGACCAGATTAGACAGTAAATGTCACAAATTATTGAACCTAGCGGGGATAATGAAATGTTCCCTCCTTACATTACGGCTACTTTAGAGCCAAAATGGTTACCGTTAAATGACCATTTAAAAAGGAGGGAACGATGGAACATTCTACTGTAATTGGGCTCGATATTGCAAAGTCTGTATTTCACAGCTGTGAGATGAATTCTTCTGGGTGTGTTCTAGAGCGTAAACGCCTCTACCGCGATGAGGTGCTCGAATTTTTCGCAAATCACCCACCCTGCTTAGTCGCAATTGAGAGCTGTGGAGGGTCAAGCTACTGGGCACGAGAGTTAGTAAAGCTCGGGCATGGGGTGCGTCTTATCTCAGCTCAATTCGTAAAGCCTTTTGTGAAAAGCCAGAAGAACGACATGGTTGATGCTGAGGCAATTTGTGAAGCAGCACTACGACCACAAATGCGTTTTGTCTCTCCAAACACTGTTGCACAACAGGACTTACAAAACATCCATCGCGTCAGAGAGCGTGTAGTAAAGCAGCGTACTATGTTGGCAAACCAAATCCGTGGTTTACTATTGGAATACGGAATCACGATTCCACAAGGAGTCAATCCATTGAGGCAAAAGTTAAGTCGGATTCTAACTGAGAATCAGAACTCAGAGCGACATCTTTGGAGAGAGATATTTGTTGATCTCAGAGAGGAACTAGAGATGCTCACTGTCAAAGTCAACCGTTACGATACAATGCTAAGACGAATCAGCAAGGCACACCCTGTTTGCGCACGTTTGTTGAAGCTTCGCGGTATAGGCTCACTTACGGCAACAGCAATTGTTGCTGCCGTTGGGAATCCAACTGATTTCAAGAATGGAAGACAATTCTCTGCCTGGTTGGGGCTTGTACCAAAGCAACATTCCACCGGAAGAAAACCAAAGCTTCTGGGAATATCTAAACGAGGAGACAAATATCTCAGAAAACTTCTTATACATGGGGCTAGAGTGGAGACAAGGTTTGCTAAAAAACGAGGAAATACTTGGCTCATCGAGCTTCAAAAAAGAGCAGGCTATAACAAAGCTGCGGTTGCTGTTGCAAATAGGAACGCTAGGAACATTTGGGCAATACTCACTTTAGAGGACAAGTATCACAATCCAGCATTAACTGTTTGACGATTCACCTCACGAAAGCAGATAGAAAAATATTGATGACCAAAAGATAAGATTTACGCCTTTGTAAATACCTGGAAACCGTTACGGCAGTTTGATTGCCATCCGTATAATAAGGAGACAAAGGCTCATTATTTCATCAGGGCTTGAAGGGAGAAGCTTCCTTCGATTAATAGCCGAATATGTAACTTGCTCTCATTTTTTTGGTTCGGAAATATTGTTCTAGGGAAACTTGACAGGAGGGAACATATGTAACGGTTTGGAGCTGAGCGGCGCGCGTCCAGCTACTCACGACTCGAGTTTACCACCGGCGGGGCGGGAGTTACAAGACCGCGTCCGCTCCAGCGAGTTGTTGTCGGGCAACCAATCCGACCAATCGCCACTAGAAATGCATAGGTCGGGACGAAGACCTCTGGATGAAAACTCGCACTGCTTATCTCGCAGCGGAATCAAACGTTTCCAGAAAAACCTCCGTCCCAACTCGGTTCAGTCGTCGAGGGGCACCAAGCTGTGATTGGCACCCCGGAGTTGCTTCACCGTTCATCCCAAAGGAATGAACTCGATCCACCCGTGCCGCGTGACGGACCAGGCGTCCCCCTTCGGGCCATGCCCGACAGCTCGCCAGCGCGAGCCGTCTTCCAAGGTGATCTCCGCCGTCCCGCGGAAACATGCAATAATGCCTTCGCGAGCGGACTTGTATGAGGCGTCTTTCACCCCACCAAGAATCGCCAACCTATACGATGGCTTCTTGCCCCGCAGGTCTTCGGCCAGCTTCCTGGCCTCTGCGGAGATCTGCAGCAACTCCTCTACCGACTTCCCCGACAGGAACTCGAACATCGCGATTCTCCCAGCTTGAACTTCGGAAAGAAAACACATATTCAGAGGTCTCCGTACCCTAACTCACTTGTCTTTACATAATCCTAAAACAAGTGAACTAGAACACGGTCAATTATCGACCTAGGTAAACCAATGTGGATTTTCTTCATCCCGGGATCAGCCGTCACGCTCTTGGATGATTCAAAAACTAAGAATGAATAAAAATCTCACCATGACGAAGTTATCGGCAAACTTGGTGGGAATTAACCTCAAAGATAGGGGGGATACTGGAGTGCTAGGAAATTGATAACTGTGCGCTATAGAACTAGTCCAGATAACGGTTTTGAGCTGAGCCGCAGCGCGAATCAGCAATCACATTGCGAGAATAGCACGAACGATTCGAGAATTACAGAATCGTTGTCGGCTCCAGCGAGTTGTTATGCCCTCAATTGGAGACAATACAGCTAGCCGTCGATTTGAGGTATACTGCTCTTTGGAAAATTAACTTCGTCGAAAGAGTCCACAGACATCAAGCTACAAGTTAAAGAGTAGTCATCTGAATCAAAGGTAGAACTAACTACATAGTGGTATTTCCCGGGTGGAACTTCGACCCATTCACCCTCAGCTCGCTCTGAATCAAATGGACTACCCTTATAAGGAAGAGAAGCGCCATCTCCAAAGAAAATCTTTCCAGATAGAACTTCTAAACGTCCTTCGAAGGACTCAGCTCTGGGATTCGGAAGTTGCTTAACTAGCTCAAGCAACATTCCGACACCTCCGTCTCCCCCAATTCCAAAAAGGACGAGACGACCCTCCTTCAAGTAACTCATACAAGTGTAGAAGTCGTCATCGAAATATTCTTCAAGGGCTATTCGATCAGGCTCAAAGAGAGCAACTGTACCAGTTCCGGTATTGGTTGATAAAACCTGTGAACTCATAGCTAAATCTCGACACTCACAATGGGCATAACATATAGCTAACCCCCGTAGGGGCTAATCATCAAACACCCCCATCATAACCTCGATGCACGATATCATCCAACCAAAATCTCCAGTCAAATTTACGATCTAGTTGTGTAAGCGCCTGCCTCGACAGAAGTTTTTCTAACCTGTTTCAAATCGCAAAGATAACAGAGTCGGGCTCCTTGCAGGATATCGTTCCAACGATCAGATGGAATGATATCCAGCAGAGCCTTTTTGTCTTGATAAGTTGGGTCGAAAAAATTCTGGAGCGCAAATTAAGCGACCAGCCCGTAACTCACAGCGGCTTGCACCCTTCCGGCATTCCTGCCGCTGCTAGTTGTCAAACCAGAACACGATACGAATAGTATCAGGACTGCCAAATGTACTGACCTCATCAATCAATTTTTGAAGGGGATTGAGTATGTAGTCTGCTAGATGCTCTTCATGCTCCTCAATGAATTGCAATATTTCACTGATCAAAAGCCAACTTGAATTAAACCGCGGAGTATATTCATCGGATCGATACAGCGATGCGAGTTGCGGACAGGAGTCGTCTGGTAGCCCACGTTTTTCCGCAATCACCAAACCAATTCCTCGTTGGGGGCGTGCGGTACTACCAAGGACAGAGAAAAACTCGTGATTGTTTGCGCCAGGATCCCAATTTAGCGGGAAAATACGTTTACTATAGGTAGGAGTAGTTGACTGCCACTGACCGTCAACAAAAATTTCACAAAACGCATCGATCTCAACGCTCATAGCAGTCGCAAAGTGTAAAGCTGTGGGAGATCGTCTCTTCTCAACGGAATATTAGAGAAGTTTTCAAACCTCCTTCTTAATTGGCAATAACGGTTTTGCGCTGAGCGGCGCGCGCCCAGCTATTTGCGAGTCAAGTTTACCATCGGCAGTCGCCGGGTACAAGACAGCGTCCGCTCTCAAGAGTTGTTATGGTACTAGTGCGGTCGACTAGGCGGGAAGAGCTTTGCTAGCTAAACGCCAACCCGAACTCAACGGCACCAATCCACTTGCGTACCCAAGAAGTATACTAATGGACCAAAAATAAGACCCTGGCTTACTCATCGTCGGGTTTGCGGTGCGCAGAAACTCCGCAAACTCGCTGACCGTTGGATACCCAGAATTAGGAAGACAATCGAATTGTTCTGACAATTCGTGACCCGCACGAATCAAAGCTCCACCTAGTCAAACAAAGCTATCTTTCGGACGAAAGCTAGGAATAAAGTGACTAAGAAAGATTTTCACACCCTTTAACGGTGATGGATAAATCTCTTGTGCCTTCAATGGTATAGACATGTCTATATCTCCAAGTTGAACAACTCAATTGGGGAACTCTACACTAGTTTAGTTGGAATTACAATCTAGTGCTGGTGGCTTGGAGATGCGAAGACTGGAAATCTCAATCGGGCTGTGAGGCGAAATCCTGGACGATTTTCTATTTCAATTTTGCTGACGAAGAGTTTGGCGACTTCTTAGCTGAGCCGCGGCCAAATTACCTACGGCGATACGAGCTTACCACGGGCGGAACGAGTGGCTCAAGACGCCGTCGGCTCTAGCCAGTTGCTATCCGCCGCTAGAGTCAAAACCGCCAATCCAAGTTTTTCTAGAGCCCGAAGAACGTCTTTCAGGATCGAGGTAGACCGCAACTTCGTAAAAACCGGCCTTTTGCATCATGCCACGCGATGCCAGATTCTCCTCGTGACAGTCGATAAAAATGAAAGTGCATCCTGCGTTGATGAGAGCTGATTTTGATTTCTCGAGAAGTTTTGTGCCAATGCCCTGACCGACCATCGAATTATCTACAACGACGTCTCCAATGTAGCCGGCCTCAGAATCAGCAATTCCATTTGGGAGATAATCTGGGAATCTAACAAATTTGGGGTAAGAGATAGCGAGTCCAACGAGCTGCTCTTTCATTTCGACGACAATTCCCACTGCCTTGCCTCGACCAATATCTGCAACTTCTTCGGCGACCCCTTCTGTTGGCAGAAAGTTCCATTCATTGACTCCATGCTCGAAGATAAAAGCAGTCAGTGCTTCACTATCGGATGAGGTGGCTGTACGAAATTCAAGTTGTAGCAAAATTGCGTCTTCCACGGTGCAACGGCGAGTGGGGGATAACGGCTTAGCTCACCTGTTCTCGGCAAGCACTGAGGTCCTTATACCACAGAGAGTTGATGCCGAGAATCCGGTGCAGCGGATTGTTATCTTTTGCAATTTTCACCACTTCCGATGCAACGACCCAGGGCATTACCCGATAAGTAAGTGGAGATTGGGAGGGTTAATATCAAACACAGAGTCCCACAGAGTTTCACAGAGTTTGGAAAAGAATCAAATTTCTGGTGTTGCGATACAGGCAGCGTGCAAGGTTCATACAGCACTTGGTCCCGGCTTACTCGAAACAGTTTATCAAGCCTGTCTTAAGCATGAATTGCTCAGGTCAGGCTTGAAAGTTCTCTCTGAGGTGGGAATTCCTATTGTATACGATGGGGTCAACATAGACGGCGGCTATCGCATCGACATTCTTGTTGAAGAAATTGTTGTAGTGGAATTAAAAGCAGTAGAACGGGTTGCCCCAATTCACCGAGTGCAATTACTAACGTACCTAAAGTTAAGCAAACTACCCCTTGGATTGCTGCTCAATTTTAACGTCAAATCACTAAAAGATGGAATCGTCCGAGTAATAAACTAAACTCTGTGAGACTCTGTGAAACTCTGTGTTCAATAAAAAGGGCGTACAAACACTATAAGAGTAAAAGAAAGATAACATCGAAAGAAAATCCGAGAGCGTGAACTAGGCGACCAGCCCGTATCTCACTGCGGCCTGCACCATTTCGGCATTACTCCCAACACCGAGTTTCTTCATGATGTTTGCCCGATGACTGTCGATGGTGCGTGGGGAAATATGGAGCATCTTTGCCGCTTCGCGGTTGGGCTTGCCTTCACTTAGGAGTTTGAGAACTTCTCGTTCGCGGCCAGAGAGATTGGCAATCGGGGACTGCTTCTCCTCGTTGTTGTGGGCGATGACGCCGCGGGCGGCTTCAGGGCTGAGATAGTTTGTGCCGCGTAGCACGGCTCGAATGGCGAATTCTAGTTCCTTCCAGCCAGAGCGCTTTGTGACGTATCCTTTTGCACCGGCACTGATCGCTTCGTTTACTGCGATATCGTCTTCTCGGGCCGAGAGAACTAAGACTGGTGGTGGCGATGCTGTTTTTTGCAGGCGTATGAGTGTCTCGATTCCGCCGAGGTTAGGCATAGTCAAATCTAGAATGACTAGATCGGCGCATTGCTTTTCAACTAAAGACAGAACTTCAAAGCCATCACTCGCTTCGCCAACCACAGTCCAGGTAGCCTCTGCTGCTTCAACTAACTGAAGGAGGGCCTCCCGCAAAACTGTATGATCGTCTGCAATAATTATCTTAGTCATCTGCTCACTCAAAAGTTCACCTACACTATCTATATCGGTAGATTCCAAGAATAATCTGAGCGAATTCGAATTGAGAGCTAGAGAGAGGTCTGTCTACAAGTAATCGATTTTGTTGGAAATATTCTGAGAGCTGGAGAGGGAGCTTAGGAACGGAGCCGTAGCCCAAGAAAAGGGCGAAAAATACGCAGTGGTCGTCAAACGCTAAGAGCCGTAGAGATTGTCCTGGATATTGTCGAAATTAACTCGCACGCCGTCAGCGATTTCTCTTAGATCGTGGACGGTGAAGCGGAAGGCTCGGGCGAGATAGGAGATTGTCTGGTCTTGTGGGGGATAGCCTTTGTCGTGTCCCAAGCCGAGGTGGTGGGAGATGGCGTCGCCGAGTTGAACAATCGCACACTTAATGTCGATTTCTGGCGCTTCTTTGACGTTGAAGTCTTTTAGCTCATCGTGGTGTTTGAGAATAATACGGCAAATTTCTTCTGAGAAATTCCACTTGATGGCTACTAGGGCTCCGATGAGTGGGTGAGAGAAGCGTGTGACTTTGCGCTCTCCTTCTAGAAAGGTCATTCCTTTTCGTGTTTCAGGTAAGACCTTTGCATACTGTTCTGGAACACGGTGGAGCAAGACCAACTTACCGAAATCGTGCATAAGACCGAGTAGATACACTTCGTCTTCGAAGGCAAGGCGCAGCCTTCTGCATATCTCGCGACCAGCAAGTGCAGTTCCTACCGAGTTTTCCCAGACCAATCGCTCAAGTCGCGAGACTTCTCGGTCGGCATGTCGCAGTGCTGCCGATACCAAACAGCCTTTTAGATTTTTCAGCCCGATCAACATCACTGCTTGTTCTAAGCTGGTGACTTCTCGTTGCCTGCGAAAGGTCCACGAGTTCGCTATGCGCATGGTGCGGGCGGCAAGGGCCGGGTCCATTGCAATAATTTCAGAGAGTTTGCTTGCGGCGATTTTCGGATTGTCGAGCAATTCGAGGGCGCGTGCGGCCACCATCGAGGTCGGTGGGAGATCGACTGTCCAGAGCACGACTTCTTTCCAATGCTGACTGCGATTGGCTTGTCGCTTGAAGTCTTGTGGGAGCGGTATATGCGAGACTGCCATGCTTTGTTCTGATTCCTACTTATTTCTGGAGATTCAATCGCGCCTCATACAATCCGGCCAACTATCAATATCGCTTTTTGTTAATCGACATAGTCTACTGAAAATAAGAGTATTTTCTTCTATTCCCGCGAAATTTCCCCCCTCAGACACCCTCAAGTCTAAGTTCAGGATAGCCGATGTCTTTATTAGGGCGTTCCTCCGCGGCTTTTTGCCGGAATTTTTGCCTAAGAACCATTTGAAGTGAAGAACTACTATGCCGTTGAAGTTTCGATTAAAAGGACTAGCCGAGACATTTATCGATGACATTCGCTGCCCTTGCTGTGGGCACGATGGTGGCGATGATGGCGATCAAGGTTTTCGCACCGAGCTGACTCGCGTCACCTTTGACGGGATCATCGTGGTGATAACTTGCGAAATATGCGGCAGTTTCTTTGTGCCAGATGGGCAGCGATTAGGAGTAATCAACTCACAGAAACTGCGTACCGCAGTGGAGAGAGATAGCCGCAACACAGGCCAGCCGGTCTACCCGAGCATCGGTTCCGTACGTCTAGATGTAGAACGTCTAAACGCAGAGAAGGACCAGCAAGTTCACTAAGGAACTAAGCCCTAGCCCGTAAGATCAGACATTTTGAGCCCATTATCTCGTAGAGTAGCCGCGAGGCCCTTACGATCAATGGTGCGCAGAATGCGAGACGATACACGCACACGAACCCAAGTCCCAGACTCAGAGTCAAAAATGCGCTTGCTTTGCAGGTTGACGTTCCATGTCCGTCGACGTTTGTTGTTCGCCTTAGAGACGTTGTTCCCTCGTCGAGGACGCTTACCAGAGATTTCACAGGTTCTGGACACGGATCCAGTACTCCTTGGATATTAGGTCTTTAGATTTCGAACGCGCTTTATACCGGGGTAGTGGGAATAAATCAAATTAGATTTAATATATCCTAGACAAATAGTAGGTATTTAGGCCCGGCCAGCGCACCCCGCCGCTAGTACTCTTAAAAACCCGGCCCCAAATGCGGTTTTTAATGCGCTTGAGGGTCTCATCGGGGGTGGCTTGCTCAGCACCCAGTACCATGCGGATATGTTGTTTCCCAGACGGACCGAAAGCTTCAACAAAAGTCGTAACAACCCCTGAATCTAACAGCAAAGGCTGTGCAAGGCCTTGGCCGCTCCGGCCTGTGAGAG
>CBDUGV010000067.1:0-17418 GCA_965366815.1 uncultured Bdellovibrionales bacterium
GTTCGCCGCGTTGTGAAGCGGAGTTACACCTTCGTCATTCTTCGAATTTACATCTGCACCCCTTGCAATAATAAATTCGATCATTTTCTTCTGCTCTTCCCCAGCAACGTTGTGAAGAGCGCTAAAGCCATACTTGTCTCTTGCATTGATGAGTTTGTGATTGCTTTTGAGAAGTTTCGATACAGTTTCAAAATTTCCGAAGGTTACCGCATCGTGAAAGGCTTTCACTTCGGAATTATCCTCGTTCTCAGCGAAAGCTATAGGATAGGAAAAGAGCAATGTGATGAATGCTGCTGTTTTGATTACTTTCATCCTCTCACCTAGAAGTTGCGACAAAACAGTTTGAACCTCAACGGTTTTCGGCAAGCACTATAGTCACCAGCATTTCAAAACTTACAAGCCGAAAATCCGCACGTGGCTCAGAAATACCCGCGGCTCCGGCGAGTTGTTATTCCGTAGCGACAGTGTACTTACCCAAAGTACGTACGTAAAAGATGCAGCTCTCTTCCGCTTCACATGAGATGAAATGTGCTGCTGCTTTCGTCGAGCTGAAATAACTACCTGCGGTCATCGTTTCGAGCTTATCTCCATTCGAAATGCCATACTTATATTTCCCTTGTATTGCAACAGCTCGAAAAGTCGAGTCAGCGGTATTGACTACTCCAGCGAATCCGGCTGGAAATGCAACCAAAGTGCCGTTGACGCTTCCTTCCTTAGGAACACCCCAAAGGTACGCCACTTTAACTGAGGGGTCTTTAGCTAGCTCGAGCCAAACTAGATTCGAAGCATCCACGTTGATCGGACGCTCTCCGCTATCAAATGCCTCCGTCGGTGGACGCACGAGATACGGTCCCTCGTCGATTTCAATGTAAGCCACATTGGTAATTCCTTTGGCAGAGGTTATATGAACTTCTCCCTTGGGCTGTGTCCAGAAAGACGCCTTTGGCATCCACATATTCGCAGCATTAGGATCATCATTGTGAATCAAGCCGCTGATAACTACACCACGATACGAGACGTTGTGAATGTGAGGTGGTGAAGAGAAGCCCTCTGCAAATTTGACGAGAAAGCCTGTTGGCGATCGGCCGTTTCGATCTCCCCAGAGAGTGGCTGCTTTGGGACTATTGTCACCACGTGCCGGGTTTAACTGCTCCCATTCGATGTCAGAAGCTGAAACAACTGCTACGGGTGGAGATTGGACGTTGCTGCATCCACTGAAAACAAGTGTTGCAGCAAGAACAAATTGAAAGAGTCTCATGTGAATCTCAAATCTGCTAAAGTGGGAAAATGGTTTGAAACTGAGCCGCAACCCAGTAACATCATCACGAGAATAGCACGAATTGAAAACAAGCTGACATCTAGTGACAAAGTCTCTAACAGATTCCCTATCTAAACACACTAGCGCCACTTCGCAGCGCCTTCTCCAGTTCAGAAGACTTGACACTAGGAATCTCGAGGTCCTTATCCTCAATATACAAGGGGTCTTCAGTGTCTAGGAACTCAGCTTTCAACAATTTCTCAACAGAACCAAAATACTCTTGTCTCGATACATCCAAAAACACAGTGACATCCGTCTCCTTCACGCCGTCAAAAGAAGCTGAATCTGCATTGTTGTAAACAAGCCGTCCTTTCGGACGAGATATCGCTACAGAATCATCTGTAGATAGAACCAGAAGTGCACCACGAAAATGAGTTCCCCGTCTGAACTCAACAGGGCCATGGTTTAGTATGATGTTCTCAGCAGTTACTGTTCCAGTAACCACCATTCCCCAGACATTGTGGTCACTCAGAGCTCCGTCTACAGTAAGATCACCATCGACAATTATGTTTATTCCACTCAATTCGTCTGCTGAGAGTAGTTCTCCAGCAATCCGACAATTTCCTCTTTTGAGATACCAAGTTCGAGATGTATACAACTCTCCGTTAAGAGAGGAAGTAGCCATCATCTTCAGATATTCTTCAGTTGAAATCTTCTCAAAGCCAAGTTCCTTTAGGCGCTCCAGAGATGGAGTTAACTTAGCTATGTCAGGTGTGATGACAGGCTGGGTAGTAGCGTCTGGTGTAAAAAGGAGTCCGAGCACAATTACGAGCAAAGGTTTAGTAAACATTGTCTGGCCTAATTTAGAGATACCGTATAGTTGAGCGGCTAGAGGTAGTAGCAACACGCCGCGAGTCTAGCATGAGAGAATATACAGCCACAATCTCGCTATCCGCTCCGGCGAGTTGCTATACCGCTCAGCGCTCCAAACGAGAAAAATAGGTATAGTCCGTTTGAGGCGGTTGTACCCCCTGCTGTCGAAGCAACAGTGCAATCTGAGCTCTGTGATGAGTTGAGTGATTGATGACGTGAACTATCGCATCAGCACAAACGGTCTCACATTGAGTACCTTGTGTGTCTGCATACGTGTAGCATTCGGCGAAATCATCGAGCGACAAACTCGATATGAACTTCTGCCAACTGCTTGAACTTTGAGTAGAGAGAGCTTGGATTTCCTTCGACGATGGAGAAGGCCAAACTTCGATGTCCGACCAATCTTTGTTTCTGAGTCGACACAGCCAAATATCCTGAGCAGCAATGATATGCCCAAAATGCTTGAGACATTCGTCGAGAGGGGCTTCTTTCAAAGAATCTATAACTCTTAAATTTGCCCAGCTATTGTATTCAAACAATCGCAGAAAATGCTCTTTCATCTACGTCTTGGTGCTCCGCAAAGTTGCACATCGGTTTGGAGCTGACCTGCACGCAAGCCGACACCAAAGATGTAAGTTTACCACTTGAGATAGAAATACCACAAGATCGTGTCCGCACCAGCGAATTGCTATGGGGCCTATCTACCTAACACGTAGCTGGTAAATGTCTAGCACGGAGTCGAGGCAAAACCCGCCCTGGGAACCTCGCGGACAAGTAGAAAGGATTCTTTCAATCTCCTCCCGGAAACAATCATTCCAGGTAATATAAGGCTTGCCTGCTATTTCTGATGAATAAAGATCATCGAAATCCTTTACTTCATATCTGACTGTGATCTGTTTTCTTGAGTTAGAACGACACTCTTTAGAAAAATCCTCAAGCGTTGCTCTTGCCGCTTCACGTTGTACCTGTTCGTTATAAAAAACAGCCACGACCTCCTGGTAGGTACCACCCCGAAATATCGGCTCGACAACAAGAATAATGTCCCCCTCGGAAAGTCGTGCCGCGCTGTCTGTGAGAGTCTGGTACATTACCTCCGGTTCAAAGTGGTGAAGAGATTTATTAAACAACACCACATCAAATCGGAGATTCTGTTCGAGGTACTGAATACTGTCAGCTAGAATGAATTGAACATTAGGACAGGCATACTTCTCCCTTGCCTGTTTTATCAATTCTGGCTCTGGGTCGATCCCAGTAGCTGATTTAGCGAGTTCAGCGAGCCGGGCAGTCAAGGCACCGTGCCCACAACCAACATCAAGCACTCTCTTATCGGTAGGATTACACCCTGCGATAATAGCTGAATAGACAACGTCGTCCGGATCTTTAATCATAGGCTGATTTTCGGAGTATGTTCGCAGAAGTCAAAATAACCACGGAAGTTAAGCGGCTGCGCGAGTCAGTATTACACAGCGATTTTAGTTACACAGCGATTTTAGCACGAGGGCATCCATACATTCACTATCAGCTGCAGCAAGTTGTTATCTATCGTTATTCAAAAGGATACTTTTCTGTGAGTCTTGGCAGGTGCTTGCGATTCTCACTCTCGTCATCGAAATCCCATTCTTCACCCTTTGGTTCTCCAACGGCTGATTCCAATCTTGGGATTCGGTCATGACCACGGGACTCATACACTTCAGCGGCAACATAGGCGATGGTTTCGTCGAAGAGTTTATCGAAGTCGATATTTAACTCAGACAAACTATCTGGATCAGATGTCGCCCGCTCAAATAGATCACGGCCTCGTGTAATAACGCCATACCTAAAATCCATAAAAGAATCGTCGGAACAGCCCCCGTTAATTAAATAAGCTGCGCCCCAAAGTTTCCAGTCGTACGCTTGGTCGAAGAGCTTATCGAAATGTTCTTGAAAGGAAGATACTTCTTCATCAGACAACTCTTCGAGCTTCTCGCGAAGCATTCCTTCACGGTCTTTAGCATCTTTCAATGAATCGACTATTGTCCAGAATCCATCAATGTCCATCGAACTATTCCCTCATATCTAATGTTTTTATCTGGAACATACTTAAACGGAGTTTCGACTATTGCCCCTTCACCTGAGTACTCTTTTCCTCCGACTACTTGCTGCTTAGCTGCTGTTTTTCGGGCGGCCAAGAAAAACTAGCACAGACATGACAATGCCAGACCCAACTACAACACAGAGTCCCTTGAGAGAGGCGAAATTGGAAAAGACAAAAATTGCAGTGAAAAGCGGTACGAAAAACGAACCTAGAATCTTCCCCCAGAAAGTAGTGTTACGAGAGACTGACAAAATAGGAGACCAGCAAACAACCAACGCGTAAGAAATAATCGGAACTGCGGCTCCTACAAAAAACGCTGCACAGATCCCGCAATTCTGAGTCTTTAGTTGAGAGACTAACAAGGTTGAGAGTAAAGCCGCGATAAGCGACAAGAGCGCTGCTTCGACCGTATTCAGTGGAGGATTGTGTTGGCTCACTTCGCCGAATGGCAAAACGGAAGTGCATACAACACCGCCCACACCGTATAAAACAAAGGACAAAAGTACAATCAGTAGTCGACGCATTGTATGACGAAGAACGGTTTTAAGCTCGGCTGTAGCATCTATCTACTCCTGCCACCGAGGTACACCCAACGGTGGTTCACATATTTGTAAAGTCGAACTAGATTCATCTTCGGATCATGAAGTAAGGCTAACGCCTTTCCTTCAGTATAGATAGGCGGTTCCGAATCTATTCCTGAATCAGCCCGATACTCGACTTCCCTACCTACCTGGGCCCACCGCTTCTCTCTATAAATCCACCGGTTTTCCGCTCCACTTTTTGATTTCGCAAAGTACGCTTCGCCTCCTGCCGGGGCCTTTTGTCTCGAACTATCACGAGACAATGCGAGAGCCAGCTTCCTAGCTTGCGTCCAAGGAACGTCTATCAATCGTAGAGTAGTAAGCCTTTTAGCAGCGTCGTTATTCGATATTGATTCCCCCGATGCGATCTCGAACAAGGTATTCGCTGCCGCAATAGGAAGACGGACAAAATCAACTGAAACTTGTTTTTCTACTTTTTCAAAAGGTACCTGGAGAGCGGTTTGCACATCCTTCCGCTTCTTATCGAGAATGACGAGCACAGTGCCTTCTTGATACTGCGTCAATCCATGGGCGGGGAGAATACTTTCTAGAACTTCTTGAGAGCTCATCGACCCAACCTTAGGGCTAATCACAACTGAGCGTTCTAGGTCACAGATAACATTGATATTCTGCATTTCGCCGACTAGTCGAGCAAAGGCACAGAGAGATATGTCGCATGCCTCGATAGTCATTAGCCGTTTATTCAAGGCTCTCCATCTCTCGGAAACTATCTCATCTTCTGACTGCCCTTCAATTTCCTGCGCTAGTCTAAGCAGTTTTTTGTTATTCAGCTGGCAGCTTCTTGCTAGACCGTTTTTCTCAAGAGGTGTTTGGGCTTGAATGCCAGAAATCATAGCTACCAACAAACAAATGATCTGTAGGGTAAGTATCCGCATTGCAATCCTCCGCTTTCCTAGAATGTGCTTCATACATACTACTCTAATCTCTACCGGAATAAAGGACGGAAAATCCGCCGTTCTAAACACGCGGAGCCAGGCCGCGATTCTTTCCATAGCTCATTCAGTGTCAGCTTCAGATTCCTTGTCTTTTGAAGAATTTGATGAATCTCCAAATAGTAGGAGCATAACGACCGCGCCGCCGATAAAACTTGCTCCAATGAGAATCATCACGCCAAAAAATCGAGCGAATATTGATACCGAATGAATTAAGAAGATACGCAATTACAACGACAAGTATGCCCGTAATAAACAGGCCGACACAACCGTGCAGTGCGTCTCTAACTCCTTGAGCTAACCGGTCATCAAGTGTTGCTTTAGATTTACGCTGCTTTGTCAGGGGCCCCTCATTGCGTCTTCACCACTGATTGGCTGAACAATCGTGATACCTATCAGTCCAAGATTTTATCATGAGCGAAGGTATGTAGCTAAGCCCGAGTTAGCAATACATGACGAGCCCACCGTGGTTGAAGCGAACATCACAGATCCGCTGTCCGCTTCAGCGAATTGTTCTACCGAAATTAATCGACGTTGTTTACTCTAAGACAATTCCCACAGAATTTCTTCTTCTTGTTCAATGCTTCATAAAAGGATTCACAAGAGATTGATTTAAAAAGGTTCTCTGGAAACGGTTTTCCAAAAGAATCGATTGGCTTCTTAACTGCCATATAGGTGATCCCACAATCGCCGCAATTAGAAAAACTCCTTGCTATCCAATAAGGTTCGGCCAGGCACTGCGGCGCAACTGTCGCCCTATCACAGCCCTTGCGTTTCTCATCGAAGGAATAACTGGTCATTCCCCAGCCATCGAAACAGTTGGAACAAACTGTTTTTAACAGTCTCGTGATTTCTCGTTCGCTGTCGCAGCGGTTTTCATCATTCATTCCCTTTCCGATTTCAGAGATCTGCTGATGAACTGCAAATATTTTTTCTCTAGGTACGAGCTTTGTCTTGCCGGACTCACAGGACAAAAACAACGAGCTGACCACAATAAGAAGTATTAGTCTTTGACTGAAAAATTCTATTCTATGTCGGACGAAGGAATACACTATCGCATCCTGACGGTTCGGAGCTGAGCTGCACACAACCCCGCTACTAAAAATTCGAGTTTACATTCGATATACATACCCTACAAGATCGTATCGGCTCTAGCGAGTTGGTATCTGATGCCGACATAACGTTTAGCAAGAAGCAAAACATACTTTATCGTTTGTCTTTCTTGCTAGTAGAAGAACGGCTCGAAAGTAGAGCAAATCGAGAATCACTTCCTCTTTGGCATCGGTCCAACTGAGTTGCGCATACCCGTATTTCAAATTCTTGATTGGTTCGGAATTTGAGATGAATAAACGCGATAGCAACCGATTGATGGTCGGTAGAACTTCATCTGCATCTCGCCAATTGGATTCCGGGAGATCATCTACCGTATCGTCAACTCCGATCAAGAAACGGCTGATTGGCGCTACCTCCATATCAAGCGCTAGCAGGTCTAATGCTTCGCCGGCAAAACGGGCATATTGTCCCATATCTCTTTCAAGCGTACTGTAAGGGATCGGGTATTCCGCGGCGCCTTCGCTTTCGGCTTCAACATCTGATTTCAAGAATATTGCGTAAGAATGCGACATATGTCAGGCAAACACCAAATAGCGGTTTGGAGCTGAGCGGCGCACGCCCAGTTGTTCACGATTCGAGTTTACCCTGGCAGGCCAAGCGTCACAAGACCGCGTCGGCACCAGCTAACTGCTACTCGGCTCTTATACTAAAAGGAATTGATGCAGCTAAGGTCTGTTAAAACAAAATTCGAACAGTTTCCGCTACAGACGACAATCGGCAAAATGCGTAACTGGGTGTATAATTGAAGTGTAGAGTTGGTTTAAGACTCCAATGCAACTTTAGACAACCGTGTAGGTGAACCATGGATGACTTCGATTTAGTACATTCGATAATGGATGAGATTTGGGATCTCAGCGCGAAGTTCGAAATGAAATCCCCTCTACTTGGCACAATCGTATTGATTCTCGGGGTATCTCTGCTGATGGCAGCATTATCGCTGCTTTAGTGTACGGATGCTCAATGAGAAAAGCCTAATACCCAAGCGCGTAGTCGACCTTATCTATAATAACACGCTTCTGCGCTAGGGTAACAGCTTGACGGTCCGACGGTTACAAGACCGCGTACGCTCCAGCCAGTTAGTATCAAGAGTATCCAAAAAATTGAAATCTGCAAATTAAGTCAATGGAACGACAGCTTCTCAATACGAATCGCTTTTCCCTCTTTAATTCCTTCGGCGGCGACTGTTTCAAGAATTATGCTCAAACACTGATCCCAGGGAACATCTATCAGGCGCATTGTCACCTTGTTTTGACTCGGTAATGCTTCTTGTCCAATAAAAGTTCTCCCAGAGACTTCTTCGATAATTTTCAAAACATTCGAAAGACTCGTATCCTTAAGGTCTATGCTAATCAATCTTTCTTCGTATCCCTTCATAGATTTGATTCGCTGGGCCAAAGGATTTCCTTTTTTGTAGACCTTCACTACATTTCCCACAGTGTTTCTCGTCAGACCAAATTCACTACAAGCGAAATCCAGTACTTTGTTGCTGTGTTCAAGCAAATCATCAGTCCTTGGTGAAGGGAGGTCTACATACCGAGATTCGTCAATTTCATCAATTACAACCAGGTTAAGATTTGTGATCTCTGGATAAACTCTTAGTATAGTTCCAAGGCTCACCCTACCTTGCAAAAACATCGCAGGCTTAGTTCCCTGGTAAACTTCTGAATCGTCTGCCGTGCGAATTCCACTGGGGATTTCTTGCTTGGGGTCTGCAACTGCTGCCTCTGAAAGAAAGAGTAAAGCGCAACACCAAGAAATCATTCGGAGAATCATAAGGCACACTGAAGCTAAATAACGGTTTGAGTCACCGGCAAGTGGGCCGGGAACACTTTCATACTCCTAGAAGTATACCAAGGCCGATTCTCCGATGCACCAAGTTGTCATGCCTCGTACTTTACTATCTTCTTTCTCTAAGGCGTCTAGGTAAAATGTGGAACCATGCCCACATTCTTGTCCACAGTGTCGGCTCAGGATGGTTTGGACGCCCAAGACGCTCATGAAGCTGTGATGCATACCTCTTGCCTTCCCAGTCCGGCCATTTTTCGAGAATGATTTCATTGAACAGGTCAATACAAGAAGCACAGATGAGTGCTTTTTCCACGTTCTGTAGATAGAGATCTTTTGGCAAGAGGTTCGAGCCGCATGTATGGCAATTTGAGTCTATACTATGGTCAGCACAGCTGTCGGTCGACTGGAACAGCAATTGTTTGGTCGATGTAAGCACACAGTCTCCACACAACGCAAAGTCACTCTTTGCCACTACTAACGGGGTCATCTCGAGCAGCAACTTGTTACAATTATTGCAGGGAAACGTCGAGTTCATTGATAGACACCTAACGGTTTGGAGCTGAGCTACATGTAGCCAGTAACACACAGCAACTTTAGCACAGCAGGGGGCGAGAATCACAGACATACTGTCGGCTCCAGCCAGTTGGTATGCCTTACTAGCACCGATTGAGGTTCCATTAAAAAAGATGACTGGGGCCGCGAGTCCCCAGTCGGACATCGCAAAAGACCTTTTCAAGTCCAAGGTTTAAGCCCAGCTGTATGGCCGAGTCACAATGTTAGACGGATGGACCTCCCAACCTCTTGTGCAATTATCGAGTTGCCTCTGCAAACCTTGGACACCTCCATCATATCGTATGTTTTCTACTATGTCGGAGTCGTAGTTCAGTGGTTCGAGAACAGCAATCAACTGCTTACTGTCAGAAAAAAAGAAAACGTCCTTAACTAGTGCCTCGTCGGGATTGAGGATAGACTCGTAGCAGTCTACATAAACCATGCCAGGGAACACTGTAGGCAACTCTTCTTCTCTTGACATTACGCGACTCAGATTGCCGATATTTACTCGGCGTAAGATCAGTACCTTCATTTTGCCACCTACCCAAAAAAAAACAATTTTAGCCCCAGCCGAGAGAGACCCGTAGGCCCTTAACTCGACTGGAATCTAAGTCTACTCCACCCATTTGGAGCTAAGAATGGCAGGTTATTCTACTAGAGAAAATAAGTGGGGAGCAGCAATCGTAGGAATGCTAGAGCAAAGATACGCCTTTGATAAAATGAAGGTAACGCTGACAGAGAGCTGCCGAGTGAACGAGAAGGGATTATCGAATAATCAATACCACTGGGTCCCTATCCACTAAATCGATTTGCTATACGATAGTTCTTTACACTTTGTTGTCCATGATGACATGCGGACAGAGTAGTGTTTTTATCTCTTCTATACGTTGAGATTTCGTTTTCTTGAGAATCTTAAGTTTAGCTACCTCTAGCTTCTCCACTGTAGATCGTTGCAATGAAGGTAATACGCCGACACAAACTTTCAATAACTCATCTCGAATAGTGACATCTCCCCCATTCAATTTTGCTATTTCAAGAAGAAGTTTCTTTGGTGCAGTTTGTTTCACTTTAATCAAGGAAGGTAAAACAGAGGTCGCCCCCTGTGCCTCTATCTGCTCACCTAGCTCATTTATAGTCTTTACAATTTTCCCGTCTTCAAAAAAATCGATACGTGATACCCGACCAAAACTATCCCAGTGAGTACTCTTTCCGGACGGAACACCCTCAAGATAATGTGTCTCAGATTTGAGTTCTCCAGTTCGATATCTCCAAAGCATAACCCCATGAAGCTTCCCATCCTTCCGGCCACCATCGTAGATGATAACCTCATCAACGTTGACCCGAACAACACTACCTTGCTCTCGCCCTTTTAAATCCAAACAAGAGTAAATCCTATCTCCGTTAGATAAACGTTTATTTCTTGCATCTCCTTGCTCTACCAGCCGCGTCCCTTCCGGACACGAGAAGCCAGACGGTAGTTCAAAAGAAGTATCTGCGTATGAGGAATGAGCCAATATCAAATACAGGAACGATATTGACAGTGTAATTCGACTCATCTGTGAATTCTAAACAATGCGTGTCATGGTTTAGCTCACCGGTTTTCGGCAAGCACTGAGGTCCTTATACCACAGAGTCCCACAGAGTTTGGAAAAAAAATAAACTCTGTGGGACTCTGTGAAACTCTGTGTTCAATAAAAAGTGAGTACAAACACTATAAGAGCAAAAGAAAGAGAACGGTTTGCAGTTAAGCCGCAGCGCCAATCAGCATACATATCGAAGTTCATCTTCTCATAAGAATCACCACAAGCCCGCTGTCGGTTCCAGCCAGTTGTTATGCGTCAGTTCCCTCTAATTTTGTTTTTGAAATGGGCCGCCAAACACAAAAATACCAGAGACAAGGCATTGCGAAAACATGTCCCAAGAACAGAACAACGACTAAAACAATTCTCCTATCTTTCGTCACGTGGGGTGAGATTAAGAAGTAAATGACGTAACTCGCAATAAGCCCCAAAACCAAAAGCATAATCGCGCTATGCCAAGCAAAGTACATGTGAAACTGTGACTGCCATTGGGAGTGAGGAACTGAAAATCCGAACACACCTTTGATAAAACCTATCAGGTACATTACTGGAGCAATGGTTAGAATCCCCCAGATTATTACAAGTATTTTCTTCATGGAATAATTTCATCTGATTGGGTCGAACCAAAATAGACGTGCCGGCGCCTCAAGTTCTAGGATATCAAAACCCAGTAAAGTTTGGGAATAACATTAAAAGACAGTAAATAACCGAGAATTATGGGACCGGCTTCGGCCACAATAAGTCATTATCCTACTACTCTTAAACGGGAGAACTCGTAGCACTTAAGAAAACAAAAAAGGAAGGAATAACACCAAACAATCGACTCCTAACAGAATACTGACACTTGACTCTTCCAAAAGGAATCCAACTCAATACATTCATTGGAAAAGCTAAAAAGCCGGAAACAACGGCAAAAATGAGAACTAGATTTACTTCCGAATCAAAGTAGTTTTCGCGACTTACAACACCCAAATATGCTGCCAAGAGAAAAACTGTTGTGCATGCTGCGCTAGAAAGAATGCTGTAATCGAAAAATGAAAGCTTCTCTATTTCCATGACGAATCTATAGCAGTAATACAAATGAAAAATCTGAAGACACAGAATAAGTAAATGAAGTATGAGAATCGGAGAGAGCATCGCTCGCTAGGCTGATAGTTAGTATGCCGGTTTTGAGCTGAGCGACAGGCGCTAAGCTGGTTAAGATTTGAGTTTACCACCGTCGGAGTGAGAGTTACAAGATCTCGTCCGCTCCAGTGAGTTGTTACACGCCGTCTGAAGGTCGTTCAACTATCGCGTTGTCGACTACTTGATACCGCTGAATCTGACGGTCGACAAAACGGTCTTTTCCAAATCTCAATAAATTACCCCTACTTGAGCGAAACTCGACTGAAGTTAAGGCTTCCTGAACCTTTACGGGTTCGTCAGACTCTGCAAGCGCAATCGCAGCGGCAAGAGCGTGTATTGCATCAAATGAGTAGTCCGATGCATATCCCGCTTCAGCTGCGAATCTGGTTTTGTATCTTTCTCGAAAGTCGTCATCCGGCCCTTGAAACAAGAAGAAACTCGCATCCTCTAGTGTGTTCTGTGCTGCCTTAAGATGGGCGTCATCTAACAGAGCACAGGTTTTCGTGCTACCAACTTTAAACTTATCGAGCGATTTCGCTGCGTACGCAATTTGGTTGAAAGTAGCAAGGAACACTACGTCCGGGTTCTCTCGAGCTATCTTCAGTGACTGAATTCGGAATTCCTTCTCGTCAGCCGGAGAATCATGGATAGAAACCACTTTCCCTCCAATCTTTTTGAATTCATCCGCAAAGAATCCACCCTGACTAAACTCCCAAGGCTGATCGCTGCGTAAAACGGAAGCTGTTCTAGCTTTATTCTTGTAGGACCATCTCGCAGCGGCGCGGGAAGTCTTCTCACTGTCACCGATAACATTAAACAGATTAGAACCAAATCTTTGAAAATGTGTAAGTGCTGCCGAGGTAATGATAACTACCGAGTCCTTCGCGGCGACCGGCCCTAGAGATTCAGACCCAGGAACTCCAGTTGGCCCAATGAACAATTGATAGCCTTTGGTTCTCAGGTACCGGTATGCCGAAAGAATCTTCGCCCCAGATAGTTCTTCATCTGTATCCTGGATCTCAAATTCAATCTTCCGGCCTTGAACGCCTCCCTTTGAAT
This sequence comes from uncultured Bdellovibrionales bacterium, assembly GCA_965366815.1. Taxonomy (GTDB): domain Bacteria; phylum Bdellovibrionota_C; class UBA2361; order SZUA-149; family SZUA-149; genus CBDUGV01. The sequence goes on from CBDUGV010000067.1 coordinate 12,957, forward strand.
TGATCTCTTCAATCGCGAGTGTAATACCTCTGGTGACATTTTCACCCACCGCAGCCCAATTGCCCGTCAAAGTAGTAAGAACACCGACGCGAATTGGATTTTCATCAGCAAAGGCACTCCCCGAACTCACCAATACTATTAACAACGCTATTGCAAATTGCCATCGACTTTTTTGAATCATATCCACTAGAAGCTCTCTTTTAGGCGAATAACGGTTTGAAGCTGAGCTGCACAGAGCCCAGCCACTAAAGATGTGAGCTCACTACTTGAGATATAATCACCACAAGAACGTGTCAGCTCCAGTGATTTGTTATACCTCCGCCTCATCTAGAGTAGATTTTTTGGGTGACCGGATTACAAATTTGAAAACTACCCCGATTAAAACTACCAAATAAAGTATAATGAGAATATGTTCTTTAAGATATGCCCACCGTAACTCTTTCTTTTCCTCCGGTGAACAGAATGAGGTTTTCGAACTAAACAGCAGCCTGCCCGCTGACAAACTAAAAAGCATGAACTGTGTATTACAATCGTTGAACTTCAGACAAGAACTATGCTCAAGCGAAAAATCTGGAGGAGGGCTAGAAAACCACCCTTTCGGTTCCCCAGATTCTTTGTCCGTCACAGCAATAGGATAGCCGCACGCACACAAATTCTTAGGCAGCCCAAAAAACAACACGCAGAAAAGCACACCGAGAAATGATTTCATCTATAGAGTCACTACGGGCGGTATAACGTTGTAACTGAGCCGCGGCCGAATTGCCTATGGCGAAACGAGTCTACCACGGGGTAAGCTAGGGCCTCAAGGTGCCGTCGGCTCCAGCGTATTGTTATAAGTCAGATTGACGTCTACTCATCAAGAGAAAGCGCCGGCGAGAAGAATGTCCCAACCTTAGAAGACTTACACGTCCTGGTTGTCGGCGCTTGATTCAACTGCGGAGTTGTCCGACCTGTGCCAAACAACTGTGCGCGAATCTGCATCAGGCTCCACCACCACGATCGGCTCACCATTTTCGTCGACCTTTGCTTTGCCGCCTAAAACCTCCGCAACGACGGCTGTGAAAAACGTCTTCGCGTCCATTCTATCACCCCCCTTCGTCGTCAAATTAGGGGACATTCTCTCGCTGGGCTCGTCCAAAAGTAAATCACCTTCTCGACGAGACCAGCGGTTACACTAAGCTAGTTAGATCCTTGATGTTACTCTGCTCGACCCTTATCAAGTTATCGCAACTGCTCGAAAAGTTCAGTCACAACCCAAGCGAGCAGTGACATAAATATGGGAGTGACAGGGAATTGATAATTACTGGGTGGGAAACCCTAATGAAAATCGGAACGGGCAAGAACGCATCACGGTTTGGAGCTGAGCTGCATGCAGCCCGGCACTAGAGATTCGAGTTTACCACTCGCGAGATATACTCACCACAAGATCGTGTAAGCTCCAGCGATTTGTTATCCCTCTTGTGATATTAAGATTTCCGTCCCGATCGTCAATATCAACAAAGCGATAGAGAGCAATACTCCAAACTTACCTATGTTAAGATATTGCTTGTCTCGCCCCCAGACGCGCAGATGTGGCCCCGAACGAAAAACTAATGTAGATACGAGGAACCATACGAAACTGATAAAACAGTACAATACGAACGTATTGAAATCTTTAAAAACTGCCTCATCGGCCTCACTGCAGAATCCGCCTTGAGGAAAAATCTCCTGCCTACAGTAGGCGTTGAAATGTATCGCCTCAAAAGTGTTTTCGTACAATACTCCGAAAATCAGGGCAGGGTAAGAAATAGCAAATACTGTTTTTAGCAGAAAGCCTTGCATAGACTTCGTAGAGATAACGTTGTAGCTGATTCTCGGCCAAATTACCGACAGCTACGCATGTGTACCATCGACGAAACAACTACCTCAAGATGCCGTCAGCTCCAGCGTATTGTTATCCGTCGTAACAATCGGAAGATCTTTAGAAGTAAGCATGACTATGCCAATGACGACAAGCGCCAGACCCAACCATTGCCAAAGAGTCAACGACTCCCGCAAGAATATCATGCCGTACAACGTCGTCGCCGCTACAGTTCCCCCGACAATTACCGGAACTCCAACGGTAGCTGGGACACCGCGTGAAAAAATATACAGTGCAATAATCTCCGCAGAAGCTACGCACATTCCTCCTAAAACTGCGAAAATAATGCCCAGTCGAGTAAATTCAAGTTGTTGACCTGTTGAACGGAGTATCAGAAGCAAAGCACCCCCTACCGAAAGCGCAGAAAATTGAAGTATCACCGCTCCCAACACCTGGTGAATGTGCCCAGATGAAAGCTTGAGAAAGAAATTATATCCGCCATAAATGAGCGCGCTCATTGTTGCGAGAAGTAGCCAATTCATAGAGTTGGTTTCCTTAGGCTGGCTAGACGGATAACGGTTAGAGCTAAGCTGCAGCGCGAATCAGCAATACACGGCAAGTTTAGCACGGGAGAATCTACAACCACAATCACGCTGTCGGCTGCAGCGTATTGTTACACGGCTAAGCGTTTGACCTCAGAAAAGAAGAAGCTTTGCCGACATGCCAAACACGACAATAATCAATAGTATCCGCACGAGGTTATTTCCCCGAAGTAAAGCAAGTTTAGACCCATAATAACCTCCTAAGGTCATTCCAATCAGCAACGGAATTGCGTATACAAAATCCACCTTGTCGTATGCCGCAAAAATACAGACGAAGGCTGTTCCGTTCACAATATTCGGGATTTTGGATGTTCCAACAGCTTTTAGAAAATCGTGACCAAGCAACCAAACAAAACAAAGAATAATAAAAATACTAACTCCACCACCGAACAATCCGTCATATATGCCAATAGCTGCACCGGCCCCGAAAATTTTTGCAATTGATGCGTTCACTGATCGTGTAGGTTTTTCTGTAAGACCGGCTGACGGGTTAGCCAGAATAATCACGCCAACCAAAACCATACAAACAGAGATCACCACTTCGAGAGTTCGAGCCTCAAGTGAGAGTATGAACGCAGAAGCACAGACCGTGCTTACAACAGCACCCAAAGTAAAGATACAGCCATTGCGAAAATCAACTTTATTGTCCCTGTGATAGTTTAAGATCGCTGGGATATCGCGAAAAACCGCTGAAAGCTTTCCGGTACCTAACGCGATGTGCACTGGTAAACCGAGAAACACCAATGATGGCACTACAACCAGTAGCGAGGACCCAACAACGGCCCCGAAGCTACCAGCAAAAAATCCAATTCCTAATACGAATATGAAAATACTAATGGTCACAGAGTTCCGGGAGAGTGGGCTGAAAGCTCTACATGAAGAAAAAGTGAACGAGTTTCAAAGCCGTATAACGGTTTGGTGCTGAGCGGCGCGCGAATCAGCAATAAAATAACTGGGGAGTTTACCAAGACAACCCCGCTGTCGGCTCGAGCGAGTTGTTATCCGGCATTCGTTTTCGACGTTCGAATGAATGACTGGAACCCACCGTACGCCATCCGTTTAGCATCAAAGCCTGTATTCGATGAATCAATTAAATCTACCATCCTTGGGTCAGCAGCGACCTTCTCGTTTGCCAAATCACGTGCCTCACGAGAATCAAACACGACCCATCCAAACACGATGGTTTCATCGTTCGTGGCAGCAACAAGTTCAGTGAACGAGCGCGTTCCCTCCATTTTCATATCGTCTCCAGCATACTCGCAATAGTCGAGTGCGCCGTGTTCCTTCCAAATCTCTGCAACAGATTCAGCAAGACGCGCATACTCGTTTAGGTGATCGCGTGGAATGGGAAAAACGAATCCGTCAATGTAATGCGCCATACCTGCTCCCATGGAGGTAACTGAATTTCGTGTTTTCAACCGGATAACGGTTCTGAGCTGAGCTGCAGCCAAATTACCGACGGTTAGGGGAGTTTACCACGGCGTGTGCTAGGGGCTCAAGATGCCGTCGGCTCCAGCGAGTTGTTATACTTCTCCCGGTGGACAGCTTCCCCGATCTAGTTGTTTCTCTTGAAAGTATACTTTCTCAAACCACACAAAGAGCGTTTGAGCTGCTTCACAATATTCTGAGTCTTCATTAATAAGATAAATTATTGGATAGTCCTTGGACCATTCAGAAAACTTAGCAGTCAGCTGGCTAGGCTTGGATGCTTCTGTTTGAAATCTCTCTAGATCAAAAATTTCTAATCTAATATGCTTGCGAGACTCACCCTTGGCACCATAAAAGCTTACGTTTAAAACCGAACGCTCAAATGAGCTACATGCAATCGTCGACAACAGACTCAATATCAGAACGGCAGTTGTAACTCTGAAATAGAATTTACTTATGAGCACAATATCTGAAATCTCTAAGAGAAGTACAACGTTGTAGCTGAGCCGCGGCCAAATTACCGACGGCGAAACGAGTTTACCACGGGCGAAACAACAGTCACAAGACGCCGTCGGCTCCAGCGTATTGTTAT
>CBDUGV010000068.1:0-17146 GCA_965366815.1 uncultured Bdellovibrionales bacterium
AATACGCCAACCATTGATCCGATAATAGAAATAGAACTTTTAACTACCTTGGAGGAGTATTCATATGTATCTCACGATGAACCTTGCTGGCAGGTCTAGACTGAAGGCTGCAGTCCTCATGCTTATATCTCTAGTAATTACGATAAGTCTTTCATTTTCCACTGCTTTCTCCCAAGACCTCGGCACTGGTGATAATGATGAATCACAGGGTTGTACACTCTTGGAGTATAAACTCTTGTTGGATCTTATCTACATCCATGCGATCTTCGGTTGTATTGAGCTCAATAGGCTTTTGCGCCCCGAATCAGATCCTTTTAATGTGCAACCAACATTTGATGCCATTGCCGACGACCTACAAGAGAATACGGAACGTCGAAACGAACTACTTGATTGTCTCGACGGTTCTGAGTCAGATGACCAAGCGGCGATTTGTTGGGAGATTCTAGTCGACGAATTCTAGATCGCCTCACAACAAGACAGCGGCCATTTCAGCGAATTGACCGGCATCCCCCTTTGCGCAGGCCCCAGCATCAATGTAATTCGAGACAAACTATGCTAGGTTTCGACTTTACATAAACGGCTGTAATTTGGAGACAAATACTATGAAAAGAGTTTCTGTTGCCTCACTGTTCCTATTCGTTCTGTTTGTTGTCTTTAGTACCTCGACTGCGATAGCTGCTACGACGATTGATAAAATCACCCTGAAACCAGGTGAATCAAAATCCTTTTCGCTTGAAGCCCAGTCCAAAATGAAAGTCGGCTTTACACCTAACCTAACCAGCGATCAGGCCCAGCAGTGCAAGCACAATTGCATTGAGATCTCCCAGGTTGGTGGTACGAGCATGGCATCTATGTATGGTGCGACTATCGGGATGGAGCCAAAGGATGGGAAAATAGATGTTTCTTTAAAAAACGTAGAGACCTTTCCAATAGAAGTCGAGCTATTTCATAAATAAGAAACGGTATGGAAATGGGAATGAGCTGTTCGCACGTTCGGGATATCCGAGTATTCCAGAAACGTCCCGGCAATTTCCCAGTTCCTATCTTCTATTTCTCGAACCTTGAAATGTAGAACTCAATAGCCAATTATTGTCTTACTTGAGTTCTTTCGACTACCTAACCCGAGTACATTTTCGATTTGCTAGCGGAGTGCTCGTTCCGTCGCTACCGAAGAACTGAAAGGAAAAAGGATTGGCAGCTTCAAGACTTCTCGAGAATCCTACCATCCCAGCATGTGATAATATATGTGACGGACGGCAACATCGACAGAACACTGCGTTGCACATCGGCTACCTTTTGCGCAGTGCTCGATTTGTTCTTCCTCGGTTCAACCTATGTTATTGGGCCGCGCATGCTACAGTTCGGCGAATACTCTGGGGCCGGAGCGGAGCAACTAGACAAGGTCGTAGAACTGATCGCCGAACTAGATCCCTTCCTGCTGGCGCTCAAGGCCTGTGACCTGATGCAGGTGTCACCGATGTCGAGGGTGCGTCCGGACTGTGGTGGCGCTCGAACGCTAACCGAGCTGACCGAGAATTTGCGGGAGAGTTGGTTGGATGAGATGCGTTTAGAAGTTCCCGCTTACTACGAGCAACTGTTTAAATATAGTCTGACTGGTGGCGCCATCGCACTTAGTTTTTGGATAGGAAGCGAGAAAAGCATGCTATTCCTCCCTGATGAGAAGTTCGCAGATGTGCGGCAATTGCCGGTCGACTCCCTGCGAACCAAAAATGTCTATCCAATCGCGATCCAAGGATCCAGTTGGCGCACCGAACTCGAGAAGCTTCAGCTCAAAGAATGATCCAGGTTTCAGCGAAGTGACCCCATCGCCCTGGGGCGCTTCGCTGATATTTTTTCGCTTCGGCTCCTGTTGCTAACTCGTGGCTGGACTTAGTTGGCAAATGAATTCGTGGTGGGAAATCGCTCATTAGCATACCCCCCCGTAGCCAACACATCACAGTCGGCAGCGACAAATTGAAATTCGGCATTTATACTATTTCTGCGACGACTCTCAACGGCGCGGCGTCAGCAGCAAATTTTGTCGGATACGCCGTGACGCGAAACGCCTCCGCTTCTAAGAGCGGCTCTAGATTTGTGAGATTCTCAATAATGAGAACTTCGCTCCCTAAGAGAATTTTATGTACGGGAAACGGTGGTCTGTCTGGACTCGGTGTATCAAGCCCAACAATACCTACGCCCAATTTAACGATACGTTCAGCTAAGGACACAGCAAGCTCAGGGTACGTTTCATAATAAGCAGGTTCACGAAACTTTTTAGAAAACCCTGTCAAGAAAAGCAGGATATCCCCTTTTCCAATGTCCTTGTTGTTTAGAATTTCCGCCTCAATAGACTGAATGCCTCGAACATCTAGCAAATGCCCGACCCCAGAAAACCTGCTCAACGGCAGTTCGGAAATAAGCCTCCCCCCTTCAACCATATGAAAAGGAGCATCCATATGAGTACCGACGTGCAAGCCCATCTCAACCTTGTGGTCGTTGAATCCATCTTTTTCGATTGAAGCAATCTGATGGAATTGGGCGCAGGGGTCACCCGGATAGACGGGCATATTTTCAGTAAAGGTATGCGTTAAATCGATTAACTTACTCATGTCGCCGGAGAAACGTGCCAGTTTAGAAACGTACCAGTTTAGAAACGTACCAGTTTAGAGCTGTGAAACTCGTTCCCAACCAACCAAAAAACGAGTCTATCACTGACAGTGCAAGAGTCACAAGAATGGAGATAGAGAGACTAAAAGCAGGCAAGAGTTCATCGGATTTTACCTAGTCTGGAAAAATCCTTTTCATGAGTCCAATACAGATACTCTGCCCGACCGAGTAGCCGCTCAATCGGTAGAAATGGGTCTGTCCAATAACGAGAATCTCGAGAAGCATCTCTCTTGTCGCCAAGTAGAAACACTTTCCCTTCGGGTACAGTTTCCGGACCGAAATCGCGGATCCCACCACTCAGATAAGTGGCGTAAGACTCCTCTATTACTTCTCCATTGATCCGCAGTTCCCTTCCCCGAACCTCTACCGACTCACCCGGGAGCGCTACTATCCTCTTTATCAGCACCACATTAGGAGCATCTGGCAGGGTAAATATCGAGATATCTCCTCGCGCCGGAGCGTGAGAGCGATAGTAACTTTTATCAACCATCAGATGATCGCCTACTTGAATCGCTGCTTCCATTGAAGAATTCGGAATTTTAAATGCTTCGATGTAATACTGCTGGATAAAATACTTTGGAATTTCAAGCGCAGCAGATATCAGAATCAATAGAACAAAGCAGGAATACCAGCGATAGACCCAGCTTCGGGGACCTAACTCGTTGTTTCTAGCGCATAGGACGGCGTCGACTATGGAGACTAGATAAAGTACTAGAAAGAGGCCAAAGCTTGCGAGTAAGCCCGAGAATGTCGTCCAGAAAAATGTGGCTGAAACAAGGAGCAGCACTGCGTAGAGAAGGAAATACCCAAGAGCCCGAAGCGGTAAGCCAAGATTGTATTGGCCCAAGCCTGGCAAAAGTAGACTAAGAAAAGCTGCAAAAAGTGCACTGGGTTTCTTTGCGCTCACGTATCTATAGGTCCAAGCTACTCTAGAACGTTTCTAGGTTCTCGCAGATCGAATTCGCATGTCATTTTTAAATGGCAAATTGCTTATTTCGTATTCTCATCAATAGCCACTCCTTCGCTGACAAACGATATCCCCTGCCCTGATGTTCCACCAATCATTACGCTTTGGATAATCGGCGCATTAATTTCCTTAGCCGATTTCCATCTCACTATAAAGTTTGCACCAAACCCCCCAGGTTCGCCACTTTCCTTCACAGAAAAATGACGCGATGCAAGTGGAGCCAAGGCTATCGGCGTGTTCACATACTCTTTCAGCGTTTTTCCATTATTATCAAAATACTCGACCGAAAGTAGGTTTAGCGAATTGTGCAAGTCTGTATTTCTTATACTCAGAGTCGCTGTCAGCTTAAAAGGATGCTCCTTAGGGCCGATAAAAACGTTCGAATAGATGGCTACATAAACCGTTTGTCCAGACGAGAGCCGAATAGCACTTTCAGCGGAGGAAGCTGGCGCTGTAAACAGCAGCATGAAAAATAAAACAAAAGCGGTGAGTCTCATTATAAGAATAGTTCCAATCTCATTCTCATGCCGACAAAAGACTGAGAGCGGCGCGAGGTTAGCTATATAAGAAACTAGTTTATCATTGGCGAGACAGGAGTCGCAAGATTGCTGTCGCCTATATCAGCTCTTTCAAATCTGCTACCGCTTGCTCTAAAGTAGGCCAAACCATATCTGGTTTGATATCTAGGGTGTCTTGGACCTGACGATCATACTTCCCAGTACATACGAATCCTGTTTGAAAGCCAACTGCCTTACCCCCACCCAAATCCGATATTGGATCATCACTAATGAGCAGAATCTCATTTGGCTCAAGATTCCAGTCACGTACAGCGTGTTCAAAATATTCAGCGCTCGGTTTACCCAAAGTTTTTGCCTGAATGCCGGTTGAGTATTCAAGTCCAACAACAATGCTGCCGACATCAGGTCTGGCAATACTGTTCACATCTTTGAAGGTGCGGTTGCGGTGAAGACACACAAACTGACTTTTGTTCTCTGAGACTGCCAAGAAAGCTGAGAACAGATTCTCGTTGGCAATCGAGTAACCACCCCCGCAAATTACCATATCGACATTCGGCTCAGTCGAAATCGCAATATCCAGATCTGCGACGAATTTCGTTAAATTATCACTACCAATAACAAGAGCTGTTTTTACTCCTGTAAGCTCCTCTCTCAAAAACCTTAGTGGAGTTAGCAATTGATTCTGCTCTATTTCAAACTCTCGAGCAGAAAGAATGTTGAGGATTGATTCCGGAGTCTCAACTGTGTTGTTGGAAATTATTCTAAACGGAATTTGATGTTCACGACAAAGCTGGATAACTTCATGCGCGAATGGGAGAACCTCAAAAGTCTTTGCCTGTAGCAAGACGCCCTCTAGATCGAATAATACACCAGCTAAAGCCATCTTAGTTTTACACTCCAACAGTTGTTCTACAGTATAGAAGTTTCGATCAACCTCGTGTCCATTTACCGTAGTAAAATGCCATGCAAATCAGGCAGCAGCTATGTAGCAAAGCACCGCGATCGCACCAAAAAACAACCATGACACATGCTTCCCACCTGAAGCTGCCAACGCTACAAATCCAGTTATACCGAAGGTTATAGCTATGACATACAATAGTGAGGAGTTAGACAACAACCCGAAGTGCAGTAGCGTTAAGATTGCCGCAAATCCCCACCAAGCCACCGAGGTAAGGTGCCATGCAAAGCGAAGTGTCCGTCGAGTAAAAGTGTCGTCGCCAAATAGTTTTGGCAGAGGCTGACGAAAGAGGCGAATGAGGATGTATTTTTCGCCAAGAAAGCAATGTGCCAATCCTATGAAGATGGCAATAAGTGCAGCTAGAAGAATCATCGTGTGAAGTTGCCTCTCCGTTTGGAGCTGAGCCGCGCAGCAATTAGCATTTACCCGTGGAATTTAGCACGAGACCGTCGATAATCACAGGACAGCTGTCTGCTCCTGGGGTAGATATGATCATGATCATGATTATTCTCTCAGAACCTCGTCCATCATAGCCTGTGGAGATTCGATTGATGCTGTTCTCCTCTAGATGGTTCTCCTTTAAATATAGCGATGTCGTATGTGCGGACAAAAAACAATTGAAAACAGAGACGACGTAGAACGACTCGTACATTCATTCTATGCGAGAGTGCGTCAGGACGAACTGCTCGGGCCAATATTCAACGAAAGCATTTCGGAGGAAGAATGGGCAGCACACTTAGAGAAACTCGTCGATTTCTGGGAAACTGTTTTGTTCTCGGTTCCAAAGTTCAAAGGAAATCCGGTGACAGCTCATCAGAAGGTCGATGAGCAGCAGAGCTATTCTATTGAACCGAAACATTTCGGAAAATGGATTCAGCTTTGGTATTCAACTATTGATTCTCTATTTACGGGTGAAAAAGCGCAGCGAGCAAAAGACAACGCTAGGAAAATGTCCACGGGTCAATACATCAAGATCTGGGAAGTGCGCCCTGTAAAGGTCTAGTCGAAACAGCCTTCCTTTTTAAAACGGACTGCCGGACGTGAGTGGAATATCTCCTCGAGTTCCCCACAATTCTCCCGAGATCTCACCCGTACTCGATTCTCTCCAAACAAATGCATTGACGAGCGGCGACCAAATCGCCACATCGAGCACTCCGTCGCCGTCATAGTCGCCTCGAAGCGGCTTATCGCCTGAAGAGCCAAACTGCAGCACAAAGGCGAAGAGTGAATTATACCCGGTAGAGGAAACGCGGATGTACCAAGTTCCATTGGCCGGCCGCCAAACTGCTAAATCAGGCAAACCGTCACCGTCAAAATCACCAAAAATCGGATAGTCACCGGCAATTCCCCATTGCAGCGCTAAGAAGCTATTGTCCGAACTGAGGCGGATGTACCAAGTGCCGTTGCTCGGTCGCCAAACCACTTTGTCATCAATCGAATCGCAATCGATGTCCTGCCGCAGACTTCCGCCGGGGCAAGAAGCGGGAAGCCTGCTTACGACCCAGGCTCCGGTAAATGAATTCGATGCGGTCCGATCGACTGCGTCATCATCAAACGAGAGCGTAGTCGTAGGGTTTAGCGAGGCTACTGTTCGGTTGAGTCCAGCCAAGCCGACCAAATTCGGATCACTGCCACTCGAATCATCATTATAGACACCGATCAGAGATATACAGCAGGTGGAGAATTGCCGTACGCCCCCTGTGATATCACCAATTGAAAGATCTGTTCCGGCCGGTAAGATTGCCTCTACTTCCGCCTTCGTCGCCAAGCGATAAGGCGTGCCTTGTAACGACTGAACGATCGAGTCGTAACTCATCCCAAAAAAACGATCGACGTCTAGCCAAGCCAGACCAGTGGCCGAGTCCTTGAACGTCCCACCTCCCACATCCATCGGCAGGTCAAATAAAGTAGTTTGCGCGGAGACAGAGGTGCCACTAAAGAAAAGTAGCATTCCTGCAATCAGACCAAATGAATATCTGTAGCAACTTCTCATATCGAGTTCACCTCAGGGATTTCAGACAATAGCAAATGACAGGCCGGTAACACGGGCTCTCAAATCGACCCCGTACGAGCTATTCTTGAGAGTGTACTCCAAACATATTCCCCTCGGTATCGTAGCACAAAGCGATGTAACCATACTGCCCGATAGACATCTTGTCTCGCTCGAGGCGTCCACCTGAGGGTTCGATTCGAGCTACTTCAATGGAGCAATCAGCACTGTTAAAATAGACCAAGGTGCTGTTGCTTCCAGAGGCAAAGCCTTCCATTTTCACCAGCGCACCAGGGGCACCTGCTCGTTCGGGATCCATTGGAAACGCAAACATTTCAACTTCCGGAATGGGGCTCTCCAATTTCTCTAGTTTCGTTTCAAACACAGCTTCATAAAACGCTTTGGCTCGAGCCATGTCTTCAACATAAATTTCGAACCAGCCTACGGGGTTGCTATTCATTTTCGAATCTCTCCAATTTGCACAGTTTAACTAACAATGATGAAAAACATAATGACCTTCTAAACTCAATAGTAAAGACAAGATCCTAACTGGTCCCCATGCTTCAAATGCGCTTTGACTGCGGACTTGCTCACAGAAAGCGTTTTCTTCCCCTTGTGACACACGAGCGTATGGCCGGGCTTTCGATTGGCCCGACTGTCTACGTCCAGTCTAGTGGAGCAACCGACTCCAACAAAGAGTATTCCTGTCAAAACTAGTACAGCAACCAAGAGCCTGAATGCACCGGCTTGCCGGAGACTCAGTATAGTTGATCGTTTAAGGCAGATACGATTTGGGTGGGCAGTTTTCATAGTATCACTCAATGGCTAACAAAATTCATCACAGCATGACAAGAAACTACATGCTCGCCGTCATCTCCAGCGAACTCCTACTTGGCTACACATTGGTCGTCACGACAAGCGATCTCTACCGGCCTTCTACAGGGGACGGAAACTGCGCAATCTGGAAAGACCTGCTGCTTTTTCGAAAGCGCTGGACAAAGTTTGATGCTTCGATTCCGACACTCGTCTTTCTTACAATAACGGAAGCAAGACGAGAGCTCTGGTCCAGCCAGACAATCAGAATCGGCTTCGCATGAAGTCTCAATCTTACCTTCTAAAGGGGCACCCTCCCCCGCTCCAGAGAAAATCAACGCCAAAGAAGCAAGAACTAGAAGCGATGCAAGAGTTCGAACCATAGGTGTGTAGCTCATCTAATAACTTTTTCTTCAAGCTGATACGCTTAGTCACTACTACCACAGAACTCCCGAGTCAGAAATCAACTGCAACGGATTGCTAGGCATCAGCCCACCTTACGGTAAGCATTACAACACAAAGATGACTAAACTTGCGATCAAATGTAGCGCTGCGGTAGCCACAAGGCATCGACCCAAGGCTGCAAGCCTTTCTATCCTTGTCGAGAGGATCGAAAACGCCCGCAATAGCTCAAACAGAAAGTAGGTTAAAGCTAGAAAAAAAATTGCTGCAAGCGTCAGCAAAGTAAGAGTAATACCCGCCATATCCGCGCTTTCGCAGGCAAACACAGTGAAATGCCAATTATTTTTAATGTATTCTTCCACGCAATCTCCATCACTCAGTTCCAAGTAGTGGAAGAACAGGAGCCAACTGCAGACATCAATGAGAAGTACGCTTGCTAGCAGTGAATTTCTGCGAATAAACGAATAGAGCGTAGTCCAGCTACTGTGCATGTCCTCGTTTACCTGCATGTTCTTCTTCTCCCGTCTCAAGCCTGCAGTGCGAATTGGTTCGTTCTAGTAGTAGTGTGGGGTAGTTGGCTTCAGTTTTTGCTACGCCTCATCCCATAGAACAAGAATAGCACCTGAATTTGAGGAAGGTGTGAAAACTCTATGAATTGTTACCTTTCTAAATAATTCGCAATACAGTCCGCTTTCGCAACGCTATTGATTGAGGGATGTTCATCAATAAACCGATTGCGGATAAGAAAACTTAGTCACGGGTTTGACAAGGATTAGCCAAGCAAGGGGAAGTGGAGAACTAGAATCTGGGGCATCAGCATACTACCGACTCCAGCGAGTTACGATACTGCGTTCAGTTCAACTTTACTCTTCCAACAATGTTATTCGTTCGCACAAAAGTTGCAAAGTAAAACCTTGAGTCTCTACTAAAATCCCTGTTATCTCCAAGGACAAATACGGACTGTTCTGGAACTGTTGTCTCTGGAAAATTCTTCCACCCCCCCTTAGACCATTGAGCAAACTCTTCATTGAGAATTGTTTGATTGAGCTTTACGGTCGTCTTATTTACCTCGACCGTATCACCTGATACCGCTATGACCCGACTGATATACTCACTCTTTGACTCATCCTGGTTTTTTGTTCGAGGGTCGTCCGAAATGCGAAATACAATAATATCATTTCGATTCAAAGGTTCCGTCTTGTAATACGATCGATCAATTTCGACCGTCTGACCAACTTTAATGGTTGGCTCCATATTGCTCCCAGAATATTTGATACTCGAAGATTTATCTGTACAGCCAAAGAACGGGGCAATGAATATCAAAAGTGGTAATAAAAACATTCTAAGTTTAGACATAGTCCACAACACAGGTTTTTCCGTAGAATAATTTCGAGTTGAACGCGTTCGCCGACTCTCGTATCGAGTTTACCTCTGGGGGTACGTAGACTACAAGATGGAATCCACTCTAGCGAGATGAGAAACTCGTCATTGTTTCTACTGGGCAATAAACAATTGATACGGCTGAGATCTGTGGACTATTTCCCAGAAATCAGCCCCATAATTCTCTAGGCCTTTCGCATCAGACTTGAAATCAACCCACTCTAGTTGAGTAAACCCCGCATCGAGCGCAGAACTTTCATACACCTCTCTAGAGAACTGCTTCAATTGCGAAGGAAAAGCGATTCTCTTCTCCGGGAGAACTAGAAAGTTGACTCTCACTGTGCGTTCATCCAGCTTTTCGAATATTCGACTGCCAATTTCTCGACCAAAGTTTTCGAAGTCAGGATTGAACACCGCTGAAAGGAATTTCCCGCCAACATGAAGATGTGTAAAAGCAGATTTAAAGAACTTTACCAAATGCGAACTGTCCGTAGCGTACGGAAGCACAAGAATTGAGACGGCCGACATGAATTTTTGTGAGGTCTCAAATGTTTCTGGACTAGCAACTTGAAAAGTTGCTCCTTCTATCTCCCGCGCTTTAGCACTATGTATCTGTCGAACACCACTGTCGTAGCCAACAACTTCCACATTAAAGCGTCTCACAAGAAGCTCATCAAAATAGCCGTCTCCACAACCAATATCCAGAACTAGGTCACCAGACCGAAGCTCCAAGTGTTTCAAGACTCCAGGGTAATGCAAATGGTTGCGAAATGGATCTTGCTCTACAAACTGCTTATACTGCTGACTGACTGCGTCGAATTGGTCCATTGATTGTACTATAGATTCTCTAAGTTGTAGTAAAACCGCAACCGATAGAGTCTGTTCGATTCACTGTGCAGGTCCTCGACTTTCTTTATTCCCTTCTTCTCCGTAGCTAGCAATACAGTCCGCTTTCGCAACGCTATTGATTGAGGGATGTTCATCGACAATCCATAGTCGAAAATAGTCTGGTCCTTTACCGGCTCCTGGAACGTTGTTGAAATCTAGCGTCACCTTTCTCTTTGCTGAGTTCGACCGTTTCGCGCTCGCAGCGGTCAGGCGAATCCGCTCCAACCGTCCAGTCGCAGAGTGAGCTGCGTCACTCATTTTCAAGGGTCCTGGTAAAGGTATATACGGTGAGCCTTCACCAGAGTGGTCAAATCTAAGTGGGTCCTTCACATCATATCGCTTGGTAAAATCAAACTGAATCATACTCCCTATTGAAGGGGGGACATACCCAAAGAAACTACCTTCAGAGAAAACGATCTTACACTGAAGCAAAGGCAAACGGTCTTCAGCGAGTACTGGCGATACCACTGCAACAGACGACGTGATAAGAGCAACGAGAATGAGAAGAACTAGCTTCATTATGACTAGTATCTGCTTTAGCAAGGGTTTGGAGCTGGGCTACCCACGTCCAGCGACTGCAACTTTGAGGTTAGCACTCCCAATGCAAGTACCACAAGCAAGAGTCCGCTTTCGGGAAATGTAATGCTTTGACGTTTGCATTTGAACGCACTGCGTAACCAAAAAAAAACAAAGCCCGAACTAAAATAGAACGGTCCCGACGTCGAAAATTTCAACGCCGGGACCGCCTTTAGGGCAACAAACTGAAACCTACCCGCAGCCGTAAGGCTTTGACAGTCTTGAACGCCGCAAGCAGTGATGGTGTGTCACTATCCACGGTGTTGCAAAATCATCAACATGCTTCACAGTTTCGGGAGTTGCAGTCTCACGCAGCGGAGCGTCGCAAGAAGTCTTGCGAACAGGCGCCGGAGAGGCCAGTTTTCGTGATTTACTCATGTTGAGCTCCTCAAAAAACAAATAGCCAGAAAGAATGGCGAAGCCACTCACACCGGAGCGAGAACCGCGTGAAAGGGCATCAGGACCTCCGAGTATCAGTCTTTCGACCGACGAGGCTTGTGAAAAAGTCCCTCAGCAGTGCGCCCACCCCAAAGCTTTCCATGATGCACGTATCGAACACTTTCGGGTGGTATACTAGTCATTTAATTTCAATTCAAAGAGCGGACTAAGCTGCAGCGCGAGTCAGCTTTACTTGGTGACTTTACCACCTGAGATAGTAGATTCACAAGAGCGCTGTCGGCTCGAGGGATTTGTCATCTTTTGCTAGTTTCAGTGCTGGCATGCGACAACTACTAAAACTACCCGAACCGTATGCGGAGTTTGGAAGTCTTGCTACTGCGCAAAAACTGCTTTGAGAAAATCCTGCATATCGCTCCAAGACTCTGTGTCAGCTGCTTGATTATAAGCGATAGGAGTTCCGAATTTTTCTGCAATAGAATCGGCCGCAGGGTTTGTAAAACTATGCGTCGCGTCCGGATAGGATTTAAACTGATACTCTACACCAGCATCATCCATTTCAGATTTGAAATTCTCAATTGATTCTTTGGAGATAAAAGTATCTGCGGCACCGTTACACACTAGAATCTTTGCTTTTACTTGTCCTCTCTTCGCAATCGAGTCTTTAGCGAGTGGAGTCAAACTACCGTGAAAACTCACCACTGCGCTAAGCGGCAGTCCTTCTCTGGCCATTTGAAGCACCATGCCTCCGCCAAAGCAGTAGCCAATTGCTGCAATCTTCTCAGGATCTACAGTTCGATGTACTTTGAGAATTCGATAGGCAGATTGAAAGCGTTCTTTTGCACCAGGCATATCCGCACGTACTTTTGAGGAGAATTCCTTTGCGCTATCCGGATGGTCTGCAACTTTGCCATCCCCGTACATATCAATTGCAAACGCAGTATAGCCGAGCTTCGCTAACTTCTTTGCACGAGAATGAGCATACTCATTGAGTCCCCACCATTCATGCACCACAATCACGCCTGGCCGAGGGCCAGAGACAGCACCATCGTAGTAGATATGCCCCACCATAGAGACACCGTCGGACTTATAGGTCACTTGCTCTTTCTTTATTTCAGCTGCGGCTGGAGATGACATAGTGAGTAGCAGTGTAACTGCAAATAGAATTCGTTTCATTCTGAGTGCGCCTCTTATTTGATTCCAGCGTATTGTAATACCGTACGAGGCCAACCTAAAGCCAAGTTGTCAAGATTCGTCGTCAAACAGGATTCTGAGCATCCTTTCCGGCCTCGCCAGAAATTCAGAAGTAATAGCATAGTGCTCAGTGTCTTTATACTCAGTCCGCCGTATACCGTCATCGTTCAAAGAATAAATCCAACAATCCGGGTAGCCCATGAGGATCGGAGAATGAGTACAAATAATAAACTGAGAGTCGTCTTGAACTAAGTCATAAACTAATTTAAGAGCTGAGAGCTGTCGAGCAGGAGATAAGGCAGCTTCTGGTTCATCCAACAGATAGAGTCCCTTCCCGTAGAATCTTTGAGAAAGTACCGCAAGGAACGATTCACCGTGAGACTGATCATGGAGAGAAACTCCCCCAAACGAATCTACAATCGGTGGACCCGCCAGCGGATCATCGTCTAACTTTTCAATCTCCGTCGCCACGTTGAAAAGCGATTCTGCACGGAGAAAGAACATGTCACGCGGGCGACGCGGGGTTCGCCCAAGTCGAAGATACTTGTTTAATACAGAATGTGAGTCTCTTGTTCCAAAATTAAAGTTCTTACTCCCGCCTTCTGGATTGAGGCCAAGCACCACTGCAATAGCTTCAAGAAGCGTGGATTTCCCAGAGCCATTTTCACCTACTAAAAATGTCACACGTGGGTGGAATTCAATTTGTTCAAGATGCCGAACCGCCGGAATACTAAAAGGATATTCGTCAAACGACTCAACATTCTCTCGAAGAAGTTGCACATCTAGGAGATAGGGCTTGGAGTTCGGCATCGGCTACTCCATAAGGGTTTGGGGCTGAGTGGGGCGCGCAGCTATTCAGGATTCGAGCTTACTATCCGCAAGACATCCACCACAAAATAGCGCCCCCTCCAGCAGTTAGCTATTATCGCGTTCGTCCCTTCAATAGTAGTCCAACCCCACTACCAACTAAAGCACTCGTAATGATCATTCCAAAGAAAATGCTGTCCAACATCAAGCGAAAGTGGCCAAACACTCCCAAGCATATTGCCATGGAAGCAAAAATAAAGACACATAGCCACAATTTAATACGCTGGGAATCAAGACGTGCAGACACAATATTTAAAAAGACTGCTAGCAGAATTATCCAAGGAGCCGCATTTTTTACTAAGAGAAAGTTTGGACATCCGACAAACTCAGCTTCTCCTGTACAAACTCCCGAAGTTGCCCAAAGCCCACCTTGGACAGCCCCTCCAATAAGAGAAGTAGCAAATGCCACCCCAGTCGCAAATTTGTTGTCGCAACAATGTGGTTTCGTCTGATTCTTAACCTCGTTCATGTATCTTACTCACACTGACCGCCTTTCACTGGCTTCGTTCTCCAAGCTCCAGCACTCCTCCATATCTTTACTCCAGTACTTCCTAGTTCGCTGAAATTGAAATTAAAAGAATGCGCCAATGTGTCATCGAAAAACACTTTAACTCGATGCTCCGATTTCAGATCCAATCCCCTTACAATGGTTTTCCCACGAAGATTCGGATCATTGAAAAACAATTTATCCGACTCATCGATCCTTAGATAGAGTCGGTTCGTGTGCTCAGAGGAGATCTTTGCGAGATTCTGTCCGAAGCACACAAAACCAGCATTTTCTTCGGCTAGAGTATATGTCTCCGACGGGGACACACTTTCAAGACGCTGATACCCCGTAGCAGTGATCTTTTTTAGTATGTAAGGATAATAATAATAACTGTCTCCCTCGGGAGAGGTTCTATACTCGTAGTTGCCCAGCACACCCTCAAATTCATCTACTTCCTTCAACTGCTCAAGTACGGGACGGCTAAAATCTATACGCGATACTATTTGCGCCAGATCGTAGAATCCTCCTGCCCATGCGATTGACGCCGTGGGTGGAAAGCGTTCTTCGTACGTTGTGACAAACTGCTCCGTTGGGTCGGGCATTACATACACCGCATCAACTAAGGCTCCTTTCGATAATGTAAGATCGCTGGAGCTTTCAAAAAAAACTCCACCGAACAACTTGTATGAGAGTCTAATTGACTGGGCTTGATTGGCAAATACACCAATTTGGCCAGGCATCAAAAGGACCACTACTGCATCCGGCTTTTTGGCTCTAAACTTCTGAAGCATTGAGCGAAAGTCCAAGTCGTCAGGAAGAACATTCTCTCGTAAAACTAACGGAAGCCGAGAATCCGAACTCAGTCCTTCACAAACGTTTTCAGTAAAAGAATTTTGCGCACACACTAATGCAACTCTCTGATACTGACCGGAAACGAGCGTTTCGGCAATTTGCCGACCTTCATCCTGCGCACTCATTCTCGTGCGAATTACATAAGGACGGTTGACTGCAACTACTGAATCTCCGGCAAGGGCTAAAACTGGAATCTTCAGTCGATTGGCAAGCGGTGCTACCGCGTTTGAGGGCCCTGAACCTACCGTGATTAATACGTCAATGTGATTCGAACTGAGAAGGCGTCTGAATACGGTCAACGTATTCTTTGGATTCAATCCATCATCCTCAATCAACAGCTTGATATTGTCTTTCTTCTGAGCTTCTTCAAGACCCAAAAGGAGGCCATTTCGAGCAGCAGTTCCATGCTCGGCGGCTGCTCCGGTCAGTGGGAAGATCGCTGCGACATGCAACTTACGTAGCGGTTTTGATGGCACAGGGTGCTCACCAGCAGAGACAAGACTCGGAAATACGGAAATAGCAAACAGTAAGAATATCACACTACTGTTTCGGTAAAAGGGCTTTAATCTCATCTATATCCAATACACTATCAAAGACAAGTAACGCCAATTCCTGATCAAGGACTAAGGCCTTCTGAGTTTCTTTATCCACAATCACACAGGTAACTTCAGCTTCCGCTACTTTTTTATGCGCCGGAGTCAACATACAAGTCTGTTTGATCGTAAAACTCTTGTTTCCAATCCGTGAAATTACATTCTTAACTCGAAATACATCATTTAGTTTCAATGGGGCTGAAAAATCGATCGAGATCCGCACGACTACGATTTGAACCGTCTGATGATGCACCTTACTTGGATCAAGAAAACTGGAAAAATAAACCCAACGTGCTTCTTCCAAGAATTCAAGATATCGACAATTATTGACATGACCATTGTAGTCGACGTGAAACCCTCGAACTGTATAGTCTGAATATTGTAGCTTATCCTCGCTCACGAACGTACCGATTGGGATACCACAAAACGTTGTAACTGAGCCGTAGCGCGATTCAGCTACACGTGGTGAGTGTAGCACGGAAGGCACAGGAATTATAGATTCGCTGCTGGTTCGAGTAAGTTGATATCTCGCATTCCAGGGGAAGTAATAGAAAGTAAGGTTTTTTACCACAAAAACGGTATATTGACCCAAGTTGACGCCCAAATTGGAGCTCTTAAGGTGTTACTTTTCTACAGTAATCTCCCAAGGATCCAATACGTAAGGACCGCCTCTTTCCTTCGACTCTTGTGAAAAAGCATCACCTCGAGCATCAAAATGAAGATAGATTTTCCCTTGAGGCAGAGTTACGTCCGCAGAAAAGTATTTGGTATAGGTCTCCGTTTTTACTGTTCTCATCGGTGTCCATTTGGTCACTTTCTCGGATTCGGATCTAGTCACGCCGAACATGACATTTTCTGTAAGAACAGCTTCCTCCGACCAATCGCCCGAGCTTGCCTCAGCACGAATAGTGGTTTTGCTACTAGCCTTCGGAGGCCAGGGAAACACTCGAACGGTCAAATCTGAATCATCAAGGAGCTGCCAAAAAGTTTCGTTCGCAGGTGTGCTGTCTTTACCAGTATCGTCCCCACCCCGCTGACAGCCGGAAAACAGGAACATGCAACAAATCAACACAAGGAAAAGTATCTTAGAGTGGGAAGAAACCATATCGAATCGCTTGAGCCTCATAGTTAAAAAATCAACCAATAGTGCTATAGGTCTACACCCCACCTCTAAAATCGCTACTGGCCTAGAAACTTTGTAACAAGGGGAAACAACTCCTCTCTTACAGTTAGGGTAATTCGGCTAACATCATCATAAAGGCAATAGTTGATATCATAGGTATCGTCTTCATTTGGTGCGACATACCAAGGCTGGTCGTCCCAACATCGCATATAGTTTGCGAAGTTGTCGGCTAATTCACTAATCGCATAAACGATACGTTCATTCCAATCTTCATCTGGTTCGGGAAGCTTCAGGTGCAACTTCAGTTCACGATAGAACTTGGCCGAATCCTGTGCATTAAACTGTTCGGTTTGCCAGGGGAAACTTTTTCGTCTTGTAAAAAAATGGACCAGCAATTCACGGATCGGTTGGCCACGATTAACCCAAATCAGATCACTATTATCCGTCATTTGAACTTATCTCTGCGAAGGGCCTC
>CBDUGV010000069.1:0-16972 GCA_965366815.1 uncultured Bdellovibrionales bacterium
TTCCAATCGAGTCCTCAGTAAACAATTTGCCATTTGGCGCAATCACTGTCGCTCCGGCTTCTAGACAGCGTTTGGCGAGTCGAATATCAGCAGTCACCACCACACTCCCTTCCTCTGCGTTCTCAGCAATATAGTCATCCGCGGCGTCGAAATCGGCGCTGACGATAACTCGCTTCACGAGTTGGCTCTCTGGGATCTGCATATAACTGTTGCAGACGATGCTGACGGGAACCTGGTGACGAAGGCTTACTTTGTATATTTCATCTTTGACAGGGCACGAATCGGCGTCGACAAGGAGGTGGGGTGCTTTGTTCATCTATGTTGCTCGTTTGTAGTGCCGATTAATGTAGGATCGACGATATATGAATGTTACGGCTTCAATGGGCCTCCGAATTCAATTGTTCCCTCAGCGTTCTGTCGGATAACCTCTGCAGCTAACACATTGTTAGTTGTCGCTTCAAGCAATGTTGCGCCATATGCTTGTTGAGTCTCATTACTGCACAGATTAAGTTCCACGGATCCATTACCTGGCACAGTAATGCTCTGCTTATTGAGTACTACCGTGCCGTCAAAACGAGTCATAGTCACTTTAGCGGTTTCCGTCCCAGCTGTGCAGCTTGCGACACGCACACGACAAGCTTGGTTGAGGAAGCTGTTATACGAGCTGCTCACATTCATACCCAGAGCTTCCTGAGGTGAGCTTGGGTTGGCATATAGTAAGCTGCCGTCAGTAGCTCGGCCATACTCGACAATGTTAACAATCATACTACCGGTGGTGTCCGAGTCAATTTGAACGTTACCAAGTCCAGAAGCCAAGTATTCATTCAGCACCAAGCCACGCGTTCCTTTGGCTGGTACACCTAAGAGAGGTGGCTGATTACTCGTGACCGTGCCGTTCTCGTCTCGGACTATCGTTGTAATCGTAATCGCTGAGTCAGTGGTGTTAGAAATCTCCAAAGCAACGGTTCGATTGCGGGTGTCAAACGGCGCTAGCAGTTTCTCACCGATACCTCGCTTCGCCGGCAAAGAGATTGCCTCTACGAGGTCTGCAATACCAGTCGCACCATAGTAGTAGCGATTTTGTCGCATCCGGAACTTTGCCGTAGTGCTATCTGGCTCCCAACAAATTAGGCCCGAGAGCGACGACCCTAAGGTATGGATGTCGATGTCTCTACGCTCCTTCGGACCAAAGTTCACGGATTCAGTGCGAACTTCATTGCCTTCGAAATCATAGTAGCGGATAGTTCCGCTTTGTCCGGTCGATTCATCGTTGACGAGTTGCACCCAGTTGGCAACAAAGTTCGACGCATCGTTTGGGTCGAGACTAGGCTGGAACGTATTGTAGGTGTAGTACTGCTTCCCAGCGCGGGCCGGTAAGAACTCCGATGCAAAGGCTAACGTATAAGTGGTTCCCGTCAAGCGGTAGGTTACGAGTTGTCCACCAAGCGAGTCTGCTGGACCAGAAACAATATTGGCACAAACCAAACCAAAGGTATTGCTGGTAAAGCCATTTAGGTCGTTTACAATAATATCTCGCTGTATTCCTGGGTTAAGCGCGAAGCCAACCGTATCCTGGGCTACTCCCATGATATCAAATAGGGTTACATTCAAACTTATTGCAGTGCTGCTCGTGTTTCGCAGCTCGAAGATTTGCGTTAAGAAATCGACGAAACCATTCCACTCGACACACACTTCAGTTCCAGATCGCTCTAGAACCGAACCCGGGTCAAGTGGGTTCGTGCCGTCAGCAACTTCAGTACCATCATTTACCCCATCAGCATCAGTATCTGGGTTAAGCGGGTCTGTGCCAAAACTTGGTTCATCAACATCATTAAGAGTGTCATTATCATCATCCGCATCTAGCACATCAGGAACACCGTCATTGTCGGTATCTGTGCCAAGAATTCCTGTGCCTTGAATACTAAACGTGAAAGGATTTTCATCCGCATCGTTGTTGGCAATAGACACTGTTGCTGAACGCAAACCGATTGCACTGGGCGAAAATTCAATTTCAAACGACGTTTCGTTGAGAAAACCGACTACTGCTGCAGGCTGCGTACCTAGGCTAAAATCGCTCGCATTGGCACCACCGATCACCACTTTCGGTGCGCCATTGAGGGCAAGCGGCACACCGCTTGGTGTGCTTACCAAAAACCTGTTTCTCTGCGTTCCAAAATTGGCGATAGCTGAGCCAAAGTCAGTGCTATTGGCAAGCTCTGGTGTCGTATCTTCGTTCGCAATATTTTGCCCATTTCCACTCAGTGCAATTTCCCGAGTTCCGGCTCGAGTTAGATGAACGTGAACGGTACCAACCGAGCCGCTCATACCATTATCTCCAACGGCACCAACAGCTATGTCGGCCGATCCATCGCCATCTACATCGCCAAGCAAAGCGATTGCAGTACCATAAAAGTCGAAATCGGCAAGGTTCGGTCCATTCACAGTGGAACTATTTATTTCTAAGGTCTTTTTCACACTGCCATTTGAGTTAAGAAAAGAAACGTGAACTGCACCACGGTTGACTCCTCCGGTATCGGATGCTGCCCCAACGGCGATTTCAGTAACGCCATCACCATCCAAGTCACCAAGCGCCGCTACCGAACCTCCGTACCCATCAGAGTCGGCCAACGTTGGCCCATTGGAGGTAGAGCTGTTGATTTCAACGGTATTTTTTACGCTGCCATTCGCATTGAGAAATGACACATGAACTGCGCCTCGATCAGTACCGCCCTCGTTATCTCCCGGTGCACCTACCGCAATATCCACCACCCCATCACCATCGAGATCTCCCAGCGAAGCGACAGAAACTCCATAGAAATCGTCATCGCCTAGGTTTGGCCCATTGCTCGTAGAATCGTTGATTTCTACAGTGCTTTTCACAGTGCCATTGGCATTGAGGAAGGAGATATGGACTGCTCCCCGTTCACTGCCGCCCGCGTCATCAAATATTGCCCCTACGGCGATATCAGTAACACCATCTCCATCTAAATCGCCGAGCGAAGCGACTGAATATCCGTAGCGATCGTCATTAGCCAGATTTGGTCCATTCGCTGTGGAATCATTTATTTCCACTGTACTTTTCACACTCCCGTTTGCGTTAAGATACGAAATATGGACTGCGCCACGATCATTGCCACCCTCATCATCTAATGGTGCCCCTACGACAATATCGACTACTCCATCGCCATCCATATCACCCAGTAAAGCGATTGAAGTGCCATACTGGTCGCCGTCAGCGAGACTCGGCCCGTTGGCAGTTGAGCTGTTTATCTCCACGGTGCTTTTCGGATTACTATTGGAATTTTGAAAAGAAATATGAACTGCACCTCGATCCGCTCCACCCTCATCATCACTACGCGCACCGACTGCGATATCCGCAACACTGTCACCATCCAAATCTCCAAGTGACACAATCGATATTCCGTAATCGTCGCCAAGCGCCAAACTCGGCCCGTTCGGAGCGGTATTGTTTACTTCAAGCGATTGCCGAATGAACGCGAGTGCTGAAATGTGTACTACCCCACGAATACTTCCAGCACCGTTATCGGATGGCGCCCCAACAGCGATGTTTAAAACACCATCGCCATCAGAATCCCCGAGCGAAGCAACTGATCCGCCATATTGGTCGAAATCACCTAAGCTCGGTCCGTTGGTAGTCGCATCGTTTATTTCTACGGTGCTTTTCAGACTGCCATTAGAGTTGAGAAAGGAAAGGTGAGCTGCGCCGCGGCTAGACCCACTCCCGTCATCACTTACAGCACCAACGAGAATTTCGGGCACTCCATCACCATCTAAATCTCCTAATGAGGCTATTGAAAACCCATATTGGTCAGAGTCCGCTAAACTCGGTCCGTTTGCGGTGGAGTCGTTGATTTCTACCGTGTTTTTCACGCTGCCATTCGCATTGAGAAAAGAAATGTGAACTGCTCCACGAAGAGTGCCGGCGCCAGCATCAGCAATCGCACCTACGGCGATATCGGTAACCCCATCCCCATCAATATCTCCTAAAGAGGCGATCGAGATGCCATACAAATCACCATTTTGTAGACTTGGGCCATTGGCTGTAGAAGAATTAATTTCTACCGTGTTTTTCACACTACCATTCGCATTAAGAAAAGAAATATGAACTGCACCTCGATCCGCCCCACCCTGGTCATCGGCGGCCGCTCCGACAGCAATGTCATTTACTCCATCGCCATCTAAATCTCCCAATGAGGCGATTGAAATGCCATAGGAATCACTATCGGCTAAACTTGGACCATTCGCAGTAGAATCGTTTATTTCTATGGTGCTTTTCAAACTTCCATTGGAATTGAGAAACGAGATGTGAACTGCGCCACGGTCTGTTCCACCGTTGTCATCAAAGTTGGCCCCAACGGCGATGTCAATTACATCGTCACCATCCAAATCCCCCAGAGAGGCAATCGCTCTACCGTACGAGTCGCTGTTTGCTAAGATTGGCCCATTCGGTGTCGCATCATCGATCTCCACTGTGCTTTTCAGGCCGCCAGCGGCGTTCAAGAAAGAAACATGAACGGCCCCGCGATCGCTTCCACCCTCGTCATCGGCTACCGCACCTACGGCAATGTCGTTTATTTCATCGCCGTCCAAATCTCCAATGGAAGCAACGGACAGACCATATCGATCACCGTCTGCTAGACTCGGCCCATTTGATGACAAATCATTTAACTCAACCGTGCTCGAGAGCAATGTCTGGCCCCAGGCAAGCTGTGGCAATAACGCCAGTAGCAATAGGGCAGATCGCATCGCATTGACTTGAAAGGGAGAGATCATCAAATAGCCTCGCATTTGCAAACATGATTGATTTACTGAGGTATTAGGTGTTGGTTATATGTATAGGAGTCTGAATTACAGTAGATAGTTTCGGTAATCACCGAGGTACCATCTTCATTCAGTGAAGTGGTAAAAAACTGCCCTCGCGAACATCAGCCAACGGCTTAATTCTCAAACAAAAGAATTCGAAAAAAGGCTGCGCGCTGTATGAGCGCCTTGCGAAGCAGAAGACGATCTCTCTTGCGTATATGATGCAATGCGGCATCTCGTTGAACACGGCGGAACTCAAGGTATTTATTGGTGCACTCTCTACCAGCAGTATTGGTAGAGAGTGACAACAATGTGGGGTTTACCCACTGAGACTTTGAACTTTCTCGCATCGTTGCCCAAACACTCTTGCAAATAAAGCTGCAATTCTGGTCTTGATATGATCTTGTGCTAGGGTCAACGATAATTAACACTCTGCACTATCTGCGGGTATTCTTGATGAGCATAGTAGCAACTTTTATCACTAACCTCACTTCGTCTTGTGTTTTCTACTTGGCTTCTTTGCAAAAGTAGTGAAAAGTGATCTTTCGTTACCCGAGCAGTTTCACCGCAGTATTTCAATTTACCTACTCTTTGCGATTGGTCTCAAGGGTGGTGTTCAATTATCGCAATTTAGTTTCGCCCAGCTTTCCGATCCGATTTTTGCAACTCTGATATTAGGTGTAGCAACTACTTTTAGTGCGTTTGGTGCCGCTTACTTCATTGGGCGACTTGCACTGGCTGATTCGGCCGCGCTTGCAGCTCACTACGGATCGGTATCCGCAGTGACTTTTACAGCTGGATTAAGTTTTCTCAACCAGGCCAACATAGATTACCCAGGGTACATGACAGCACTTTTTGCCATAATGGAAATTCCAGCGTTGCTAATTGCCGTCGGAATCTTTTCTTTAAAAAAAGGCAGGCCCCTTCGCACGACCGTACACGAAGTATTTCTTGGAGGGACAACCCTATTACTATCTGGGGGTCTATTGATTGGACTGCTTGGGGGGAAAGAACACACTGCGGCAATCATGCCGTTGTTTCAAGACCTGTTCTACGGTGTGTTGGCGTTTTTCATCCTTGAAATGGGTCTCCTAGTCGGAGATAAGATAAAGGATGTCCGTAGCATCGGCACATTCTTACCTCTATTTTCTATCATCGTTCCCATATTGAATGGACTGTTGGGTGTCTTCCTGGGCTCGATTTTCTCTTTGTCTCTCGGTGGTTGTACACTTCTTGCAGTGATGGCGGCAAGTGCATCGTATATCGCTGCTCCCGCTGTGGTAAGAATCAGCATTCCCGAAGCAAACCCAGCTTACTATGTAACAGCAGCTTTGGTGATCACGTTTCCCTTCAACATTACCCTCGGAATTCCGCTCTATTTCTGGTTTGCAAAGCTGGTTCTTGGAGTTCCATAGGACGACACGAAACTATTGGACTACAAGAATTGCTTATTGTTCAAATCCCTCTACACTGAGCTAATCGGCCTAAGGTAGCCGCCTGTTTCCCGTTGCCTGAATTCTTGTTGGCAAGCATGAGCGCAGTTCTCGACGATCGGAGCGAGCAAGACTGAGATGAAAACACTTAAGGAGGTAACTAAACTTGGAAAATCCCTTTGACGTCGTGTTTATTACTTGGGCAGCAATTATTACTTGTTTAGCGCACTCGGCAATGTTCTCTGGTCTTAACCTGGGTATTTTCGGGATAACCAGACTCAGGCTTGAGATCGAGAGTGCGGCAGATAATCTTGCTGCAAAAAAGGTTTTAGATCTCCGGCAAGACACTCACTTTCTGCTAACTACGGTGCTCTGGGGAAACGTCGCGGTGAACTGCCTTCTCACCCTATTAATGGATTCCGTCGCTGCTGGCTTAACCGCTCTATTCGTTTCTACTATTGGTATCACTATATTCGGTGAAATTTTACCGCAGGCGTTCTTCTCCCGCTATGCGCTGGCTGTCAGTTCTCGACTGGTCCCGTATCTAAAAATTTGGCAGAAGCTGTTGTACCCCGTTGCAAAGCCTAGCGCTCTCCTTCTGGATTGGATGCTCGGCAAAGAGGGGATTCAGTACTTTAGGGAACATGATCTAAGAGAACTTATCAAGCGCCATATGCACTCTGAACATGTCGATATAGACCACATCGAGGGTTTAGGAGCCCTTAACTTTCTCGCGATCGATGACATTCCCGTCTCTAGTGAAGGTGAAATCCTTCATGAAGAAAGCATTATCTCGCTGCCCCGTGATGTAGACTTGCCGAGAATTCCCGAGTTCGAGCCGCATGGTGAGGATCCTTTTGTCCAGCGCGTTCGTGCATCTGGCAAACGGTGGGTGGTGCTCACCGACGAGCAGGACCAACCTCTGCTTGTTTTGGATAGCAACGCATTTATCCGTGCCGTTTTGGGCGGCAGGACGAAGAAGCTAAACCCTTATGACTATTGTCATCGACCGATCATTGTGAGCGATCCCTCAACGCGACTGGGAGAAGCTATCACGAATTTTACCGTAGAAACTAGATCTGTAGAGGATGATGTTATTGATCACGATATTATCCTTTACTGGGGAGAGGGAAAGCGCGTTATCACGGGAGCAGATTTATTGGGAAGACTGTTTCGCGGAATCGTTCAACGAAAAGCTGCAACTGACGCCACTCGCTCCGAACCAAAGTTGGAACGAGCTACTTGATCTACAAGAGACGCCTACTCCCTACCGCTTCAACCAGCCGCCCCTTCCATCTACGAGGAGCGCCCCGCGCAGCGCAAGACGATCTGCCTTGCGTTTTACTTATTTCGTTTTATGAAAAGTAAAAGCGCACCCAGAGCGATTCGAACGCCCGACCTACTGGTTCGAAGCCAGTTGCTCTATCCAGCTGAGCTATGGGTGCAGAGGATTGTGAGGGATATCCGAACATGAACGAGCAGAAAAGACAAGAGGTTAGGCCAAGCCCATCATTGCTTTCAGCTCTTCTGACGGTTCCCAGGGAGGTTGGAATACCACTTCAACGGTGGTGTGTTCAACCCCTTCCAGCGCTTCGGTCTTTTCTCGTACTTGATCGACTAGCTGAGGCCCAGCGGGACAGCCCGCAGAAGTAAAAGTCATCCGTATATGGAGATTGGGTTCAGTAATCTCGATATCGTAGATCAGCCCAAGCGTCCAAATATCAATATACAGCTCGGGGTCGATAATTGTCTTTATCGCCTCAGCGACTTGTTCTTCAGTAACCATTAGTTCAGCTATTTCTTGGTAAATAGATGCATAGATTTCTATACCAAATGGCCCGTTAATACAACGCGCCCCTTTTGTGGAACCCTCACGGCCAGTTATAATCAAAAAGGCGAGATTTTTTTGGCAATTTTCCGAGTAATTGGCTTTATCAATAGACAGCTCGCCTCGCCCCGGAGAATACTGCGACATGACGTTATACCAAGAAGAACATCGAATATTTCGCGAAAGTGTAAAGCGCTTCGTCGAGAAGGAAATCTTGCCAGTTGTCGACGACTGGGAAGAAGCGTGTGACTTTCCCTCCGAGATATTTCAGAAACTCGGCGCACAGGGATTTCTCGGAACTCTTATTTCAGAAGAATGGGGCGGTGTCGGAGGTGACTACACACTTGCTGCCGCCTGGTGCGAAGAGTTTGGCCGCAGCCCCTCGGTTGGCTTTACCACTGGAGTCAACATGCATGCGCTTATCGTCTTACCGGCCTTGCAGCGATTCGGCTCGAAAGAATCGAAGAAACAGTTTCTCAGTGACGCGGTCTCCGGAAAAGCTATCGGAGCCTATGCCTTTACCGAGCCGAATGCTGGCTCTGACCTGACAAACGTCCAGACAAAAGCCGTAGACAAAGGCGATCACTTTGAGCTCAGTGGCTCTAAGATATTCATCACCAATGGTGCTCGTGCTCAATTCGTCATGGTGCTCGCAAAGACTGCGGCCGACAAGGGATACGACGGCTATACTACCTTTGTCGTCGACACTTCGCTGCCTGGATTTACCGTAAACCGTACGCTTTCGAAACTTGGCTGGCACGCCTCGGATACCGCCGAACTCAGCTTCGATAAAATGAAAGTCTCAAAAACCATGGTGCTCGGTGAGGTGAATAAAGGCTGGTATCAAGCAATGCAATCGCTCGAATGGGAGCGGCTCATGCTTACCCTCGCAGCAATTGGTGGAGCAGAACAATGCCTGAGTGATACACTCCGCTACATCAATGAGCGAAAGATTTTTGGCAAGACAATTGGTAGTTTTGATCGAAACCGCGAAGTAATTGCCCAATGCTGGAGCAAGCTGCAAGCGGGGCGCGCACTCTGTCACCGTTGTATACGCATGCTAAATGCCGGTGAACGGTGCCGCAAGGAAGTCAGTCTTGCAAAACGAAACATCTGCCAACTTGCGATCGATATTGCCGACGAATGTCTTCAGCTCCATGGAGGCTATGGCTATACTACCGAGTTTACACCCGAACGCTGGTTGCGCGATCTGCGCTTAAACACAATTGGCGGTGGAGCGAGCGAAGTAATGAGCCGCATAGCTGCCAAAGAACTTTTTGGACGCTAGCGCCGAACTGCCAGTGAAGAGACACAAGTGAAAATACAATTCCTAAGTGGATCATTGGAGCGCGGAAAAGGCGGTGTTGCCGATTACACCGTCCTGCTAGCTGAAGAATGCCAGCGCCAAGGACATAGCTGCCAGCTTCTCGCCCTCAACGACCCCTTCGTCGACCAGCCAGAGAGCGGCACAATAGGAGCGACTCCCTTCCTTCGACTTCCGCGAAGCATGTCCTGGGAAGAGCGCACTCCGCTTGCTGTAACGTTTCTCCAATCCTTTAGTCCCGATTGGGTGAGCATTCAGTTCGTCTGCTACAGTTTTCAGCAGCGAGGAATTCTTTGGAAGCAGGCGGCTTATTTTAAGAGAATCATCGCTGGTCATAACGTCCAGATAATGTTCCATGAAGCATGGATTGGCGTACTGGAAAGCAATAGCTTCAAAGAGCGAATCATTGGCCTTGTCCAAAGAAAATTCATTCGAAATTTCATCGAAACGATCTCACCTAAAGTCTGCCACACTCATACACCAGGCTATAAATTGCTATATCAGCAACTCGGGGTCGAGCCAGAGATCTTGCCTCTATTTGGGAACATTCCTCTCAATGAGGAAGAAAATACAGTAAACCTTTTTCAGGAAATCGAAGATGCAGGCTACCCGATAGACAGAAGCGAGGAGTCTTCCTACCTCATTGCGATCACCTTTGGCGGTCTGCTCACCAGTCGATGGAAACCTGATGCGCTACTTCAGAAACTCGAAGAATTCGGAAAACGGAAGAATAGAAAGCCACTCATACTCGTGCTTGGAAATCATGGTGACGGACTGCAAAACCCGCCTTGGAGCACAACCATTGCACAATACGAGTCTCGAATACCGTTTGTTGTCCTCGGGGAACAATCAAGTCGACGCTTATCACATTTCTTCGATTCAGCAGATATTGGCATTTCTGCAACACCCTCAGTCACGATTGAGAAAAGCGGCGCTGCTGCTGCAATGAGCGCACACGGTCTCCCGATTCTTTTGGCGCGAAGCAATCTTCGATTTCGAGGGTTGGGAGAGGAGCAATTTGTATCTCATCCGCACATGTATAGGCTCGAAGACCTTGATCGAGTACCGATTGATTTGCTTCTCAAAAGATCAGAGCGCACATCTCGCCTCCCATCTGTTGCAAAACAATTCCTAGCGTCCCTAGCGAAAGCTGAATAGGAGCTTCGCAGGCACTACTATTTCTTGTGATCAGACCGCGCCGGCTCACTTCGAATCAGGCCAGCTTGCTCCAACAATTCCTCTGCAAGCCTAGCTGGACTTTTCTTACGCTCGAGGAGCTGCTTTGTCGTAGTTTCCAACAGCTTTTTCTCTTTAGCGGTGCGCATCACATGTGCAAGAGAAACGCTGGCGATCTCGCGCCGCAATGCTTGTTCTAGAAAAGCAACTTTTCGATTCTCTGATTGACCGCTGGTAACTGCCGCAGCTCGGTGCTTACATACCTGCTCAAACAATTCAGCTATCCCCTCACCTTGGGAAGCAATCGTTCGAATAATTTCAGGCCGCTGCGAATCCTTCTCGCCAAGACTCATCACCGCAACGAGTTCCTTTTGCAGGCGGTCGGCACCAGCGTAATCAGATTTATTAATGACAAAGACATCGGCAATTTCAATTATTCCCGCCTTCAGCGCCTGCACGCCATCACCCATACCGGGGACCAAGGTAAGAACTACCGTATCGGCGTTTCGAACGATCTCAACTTCGCCCTGTCCAACCCCAACAGTTTCTATAACAATATAGTCAAAACCCGCGGCATCCATCGCGAAGATTGCTTCAGCGGTGTGGGGCGCCAGACCGCCAAGAGCACCACGCGATGCCATTGAACGCACAAAAACTCCAGGCTGACTTGTTGCACGGCTCATGCGAATACGATCGCCAAGTAATGCACCACCGGTATACGGGCTACTCGGATCAACGGCTAAAACGGCGACTCGCTTGCCCTCTTTACAAATCTCCTCTACCAATCGATCGACGAGTGTGGATTTTCCAGCTCCAGGAGATCCCGTCACCCCTATCACATAGGCAGTCCCGGTATGCGGAAATACGAGCTCGACACATTCTTTCGCCAGCTCGTTCTCATTCTCTATGAAAGAAATTACTCGGGCCAAGGCACGAAGATCGCCTTTGAGAAGTCGGGTAACTAGGTCTTTGGCGGTTTGGCTCACGTTGCTAGACGTATTGGATTAATGCACAATAGACTACATTCGCTCAGCTAGACTACATGTATCTAGTTGAACATCATAGCAGAATATTGAGCATTTAATGGCGCAAATCTCAACTCTATTAGTTTCCATGTGCGCAATACTATAGATATGTGTGGAAGAGTTCTAAGAACCTCTCGGAGTGAGGAAATAAAAGGTGCCTTTCGCATCGACGTGCTCGACGAATTTGAGTGCGCATATAACATTGCGCCTAGTGATCCACTGCTAGTAGTTGATGGGAAACGGCAAATTCGAGAACTGTTCTGGGGATTTGTTCCGGCCTGGTCTAAGGACCCCAATCGATTTCAAATTAACGCTCGCTCAGAAACAGTCGCCAGCAAAGCTTCTTTTCGCTCTGCTTTTGCAAAGCGCCGTTGCCTGGCCATTGCAAACGGGTTTTATGAGTGGGAGCAAGGACCAGGCGGCGAGAAGCAACCAATCCTCATCCGTCTCAAAGAGGGTCGAGTATTTGCGCTGGGTGCGATTTGGGAGGAATGGACTTCAGGTGAACAGCACCGAGAAAGTTGCGCGATTCTTACTACAGCACCCAACCCCTTGGTACAACGCTATCACGATCGCATGCCGGTGATTATCGATCCCGAGCATGCCGACAAATGGTTGAACCTCGATTCTACAGACGAAGTACTAACTTCTCTTATGCGTCCCTTTGATGCCTCTGAGATGGAGGCCTTCCCTGTAAGCAAGAAGGTCAGCAATTCCCGATATAAGGGCGCGGACTGCATCGAGCGCGTCGAACGGCAGGTCCAGCCGAGTCTTTGGGATGAATAGCTCAACCGCTCGATCTTAGTACTTCGAGCCTCATGCCAGCTAAGCAGCTAAAATCGCTATATTTTGACAGTTTGGCCGTTGCGCAAACAAGCGAGCGCCGAGGCGATCTAGCTAATCTTGCAAGCAGATACTGACAAGTATATCTTCACGCTCCAGTGAACAACTCCGAGAGGCAGCTAGTTTTGAAGAACGTCATCGCAGGAATCGCCACCCTAGTTTTTGCAGCAGCATTAGCGGTTATTAATCGCGAGTTATTGGCCCAGGCCCAAGCTGCTGACATCATGAACAATCTGCAACTACAGACGATTGCATTCCTCGGTCTGCTTGCACTGTTATTGCTAATCGACGGCATCAGGGGGTCGAAGCAAGGTTCGACCAGCGATGCGACTGTGAGTGAAGCGTCAGGCAAGGTCGCTGACTCCACTGAAAGCGCTCGAGCAGTATCTCGGGAGACGGCAACGGTTCTCGACCTCCTTTCCTTATTGCAAAGCAAGGGTCGGCTGCTCGACTTTGCAATGGACGACATTGCTCCCTATAGCGATGAGCAAGTTGGGCGAGTTGCCCGGGTGGTACACTCAGGACTGAACGACGCACTTAAAGACACCATCGTTATTCGTCCACTGCATGATGGTGCTGAAGGTGACACCGTCTCACTCGAGAGCCCGGTTGATACAGAGAGATATCGATTCATCGGGGATCTCACAAAAGAGCCTCCGTTCTCTGGACAAGTGCTCCATCGTGGATGGAAAGCGGAAAAAATTTCGTTGCCGTATTCATCGAGCGATACTCGCTCAGAAGAAAATATTGTTCATCCAGTCGAAGTTGAAGTTGCCAAATGAGTGGAGAGATAAAAAAGTTTACTATTGGAATAGATTTAGGCACGACTAATTCAACCATCGCTTGGGGTCACACAGAGAGCGCCTCACAGGCATCTCGGGCACCTCAGGTAGTCGAGATTCCGCAAATTGAGCAGCCAGGTCGGATCGCTCAGCACCACCAACTCCCCTCAGCTCTCTATATCCCATTTGAAGGGGAGCATTCGAGCGAATCGCTCACACTACCCTGGGGCGAGGAGAACCGATTCATCGTAGGTACGTATGCAAAGGACCGTGCCTCAACTGCTCCTGACCGAGTGGTGCTCTCAGCCAAGTCTTGGCTTTGCAATCCACAGATAGATCGCAAAGAAGCGATACTCCCTTGGAACTCTGAGATAGCGGAACCAAAGATCTCGCCATTCTCAGCCAGTAGCCAGTATCTAAAACATCTGAAACGCAGCGTAGAACATTCGGGTTCTCACGATGCGGGATTAGAGCCGACGCAGGGCCTCGATATTGAGCAAGCAGAGGTAATAGTCACAGTTCCTGCCTCCTTTGACGAAGTGGCCAGAAATCTCACGGCTGAGGCCGCGAGAGAGGCTGGGCTTCAGAACGCTACGCTCTTAGAAGAACCACTCGCCGCACTCTACGCTTGGATCGCCGCCGCGGGTGACTCTTGGCGCGAGCAAGTAGCAGTGGGCGATGTTATTCTTGTCTGTGATTTAGGTGGGGGCACGGCTGACTTTAGCTTGGTGCTAGCTGGTGAGGAGAATGGTTCCCTCATTCTCGATCGTCTCAGTGTAGGCGACCACATTCTCCTTGGTGGCGACAATATGGATTTGGCGCTCGCCTACCAACTGCGCGCAAAACTTGAGGATAGTGGGCAGAAGCTCGACACTTGGCAATTCCATGCACTGATCCACGAGGCTAGAAAGGCGAAAGAACGCATGCTGAGCGGCGAAGACGCTTCAGTCCCGGTTACACTCGCCGGACGAGGCTCGAGCTTGTTTGCAAGCACCTTGCAAGTCGAAGCTACTAGAGATGAGGTCCTTGCTCTGATCTTAGATGGGTTTTTGCCCGAGGTTTCCTTTGATCAACTGCCTGAACCGCAAACGGTAGTCGGTATTCAAGAGCTCGGACTGCCGTTTGAAGCAGAGCCTGCTCTGACCAAGCACCTTGCCGCCTTCCTGCAGCAAAGCTTCGAGCAAGTCTCGAAAATGAGTTCTGTTTCAGAAGAAATACGGCAACGCGCCACCCAAAAGCAGTTGATGCCGAATGTCATTCTCTTTAACGGAGGTGTTTGCAAATCCGCTCTTACCCGCTCTCGCTTGTTAGACGTGCTCTCGAGCTGGAGCGCTGAGCTTGGTCTTGAGCCAAATATCCGCCAATTGGAAGGAACCAATCTCGACACTGCCGTTGCCGAAGGTGCCGCCCACTACGGTCAGCTAAAGGCGACTGGTAAAGGTTTGCGCATTAGAGCCGGGATATCGCGTTCCTACTACCTAGGTCTCCAGAGCTCAATGCCAGCGGTGCCAGGGTTTCGCCCGCCGGTGAAAGGAGTTTGTGTGGTCCCCCAGGGCATGGAGGAAGGCACTGAGCACTCATTGGAGGAGCAAACCTTTTCATTGCTGACCGGAAAAGAAGTCGAGTTTCGCTTCTTCAGCAGCCATCAGCGACCGGAAGACAGCATGGGCTTGGTGCTTGACGACGCAGAGCGCGAGCTCGAAGAAACGGCCAGATTGCATATCACCCTAGATAGCACTGACGATTCCTCACAAAACAGTGTTCCTGTGAAGCTACAATCAAAGGTAACTGACTTGGGAACCTTGGAGCTTTGGATGCAGGCAGCCGAAGGCGATCAACGCTGGAAGCTGGAGTTTGACGTTCGAGGAGAAAAAAAAACTCCACAAATCCAGCCCAACAGTTCATTGAGCCCGAGCGCTTAGAGAAAGCGAAAGCGCAGCTCCGCCTCTACTACGGAAAAGGCAAGTCCAAGCGCTCTGACAGTTCACCTAAGAATCTCACCAAAGAGTTAGAGAGGCTGCTCCAGAGCCCAAGAAGCGACTGGCACCCCGCCGTGCTGCGCGAACTCTGGCAAGATCTCCAACCTGGAATTACCAGACGAGGACGATCCTTGGCCCATGAGGTCTCCTGGCTTTCATTGGCGGGGTACCTCCTTCGACCGGGGTACGGATGGGACGATGACGAACTGCGCATTGAGGAACTCTGGCGGCTGAGAGAGCTGGGAATCGCACATCGCAAGGAAGCACGGGCTCAGATTCAGTGGTGGATATTGTGGCGACGAGTTTGTGGTGGCTTAAGCCAAGACCAGCAAAGCTGGTTGTTTGATGAAGCCCTCAATGCCGTGCAGAAGAAACAAGATGGGTATATGGAGGCGTATCGTCTCCTCAGCTCACTCGAGCGTGCTTCAACTGAAAAGCGGACCCAGCTCGGAAACACCTTGGTTAAACAATTTGCCTCCGGCAAAGTGAGTGAGGCAACCGCCTGGTCCTTTGGACGGCTGGCGAGCCGAGTTCCGCTCTACGCCGAAGCGGAGACAGTGCTTCGAGCCGAGCAAGTGGAGAAATGGTTTTCTCGATTAGCAGAGTTGGACTGGTCTCGACCAAAATACGATCATCTCGGGAAAGCGTTCTATCTTGCCAGCCGCTGTGCGGCTGATCCGCAACACGACCTCAGCGAGGCTATTCGAACTAAGGTTCGTGTGAAGCTGTTAGCCTGTGGATTTACTGACGAGGAATTGTTTCCGTTACAAACATATACGCCGTTGAGACCGGCTGATGAACGTATGCTGTTTGGTGAATCACTACCCTTGGGTCTTAGGTTGGCAAGCGAACCTATGTAGGGTCTAAGAAAAATGCTGATCCCACAACCGGTGCTCCAATTCGACTAATGTTCGAACTTCGGCGTCTTCCCATTTCTGACTACTCAGCTTTCCCCAAAGCTCTCCCTGCTTTTCTAGAAACTCTTCGAGAAGCGGGGTCGGTTCAAAATCGATCTTCGTCGGTTCTGCAACAACTATCCTGTGTCCATCGAGCAGAATGCGAGATGGGACGCCTTTGCCGATCTTTTCCTCATCGGCCAAATCATCGATAAGCGCATAGTTTGCTTTTATCCGAGCTTTCGCTTCTTTGAATGTCATTCGTGCTCCCTCGGCCCTCACTCACAGATATAGCTGGATCAAAAAAGCCGCCATTGAAACGGCGGCTTTTTCTTTTACATACTGCTCAGAAAGCGGGCGGGCCAAACAACGGCCCGTCGCTAACTGATTAGCGTGATTACGCGCGCTTTTTGCGCTTTGTAGTCTTACGCTTTGTAGTCTTTTTTGCAGCTGCTTTTCTGCGTGCAGGCTTCTTCCGAGTAACTGCAGACTTACGAGCTGTTGTCTTCTTCTTCGTAGTCTTTTTCTTTGCAGTCTTCTTCTTAGCAACCTTACGCTTTGCAGGCTTTTTCTTAGCTGCTTTTTTCTTGGTAGTCTTTTTCTTAGCTACCTTTCTCTTAGCAGGCTTTTTCTTAGCTGCGGTCTTCTTCTTCGCAGGCTTTTTCTTTGCTGCTTTTTTCTTAGCCGGCTTTTTCTTAGCTGCGGTCTTCTTCTTCGCAGGCTTTTTCTTAGCTACTTTTCTCTTAGCAGGCTTTTTCTTAGCTGCGGTCTTCTTCTTCGCAGGCTTTTTCTTTGCTGCTTTT
Organism: uncultured Bdellovibrionales bacterium; assembly: GCA_965366815.1. GTDB lineage: Bacteria > Bdellovibrionota_C > UBA2361 > SZUA-149 > SZUA-149 > CBDUGV01. The sequence continues at coordinate 16,914 of CBDUGV010000069.1, forward strand.
TTCTTAGCCGGCTTTTTCTTAGCTGCGGTCTTCTTCTTCGCAGGCTTTTTCTTAGCTAC
>CBDUGV010000070.1:0-16818 GCA_965366815.1 uncultured Bdellovibrionales bacterium
AATAGTCGAGGAGCGCCTCTTGGGCGAATTTCAAATGTCGTGCTGCTTTCTTCTCACCCGCCCCGCTTTTTTCAAGCGCTATGCAATTGCAATCGCTCGACTGCTTGAGCGCAGCAAGAGTCTTAGTAAAGGAGATGCAGATGATTCCAGAACATTGTGCCGCGATCAGCAGTCGTCCGAGCGGGCTTTTCCAATGTGTATAGACGATCGGATGCACGGTAGCGTCTATCAATCGTAGCGAGTAAACGCTAGATTAATGATTGCTTCTTGTTCGAGGGCATGTGCTTTCGGTGAACCAGTCGCCGGACTCGCGCTCGCTGAGCGGCTTACTTTGGTGACCTTCCTTCCATTCGACAAACGCTTGAGGTGTGGACGAATGTAGGGAAGTGCTCCCATATTCGCTGGCTCTTCTTGAACCCAAACAACCGATTTGGCTTTTGGAAATGTGGTAAAGACACTCTGCAACTCTTCTTCCGGGAGAGGATACAATTGTTCAACTACCACTATCGCAGTAGAACTATCACCTCGTTTCTTTCGCTCAGCCCTCAACTCGTGGGCAATTTTTCCAGAGCAGAGAAGCAGTCGATCTGCATTGCGATACGATTCGTCATCATTGAGCACGTTCGTAAACTTGCCTTCGATAAACACAGAGCGATTTGAACAAGCCGCAGCGGCACGCAACATGCTCTTGGGCGTCATGACGATCAGCGGCTTACGCCATTTGCGAAGTGCTTGGCGTCGCAGGAGATGGAAATACTGTCCAGAGGTTGATGGCTGACAGACCTGCATGTTGTCTTCTGCACAACTTTGGAGAAATCGTTCCAAGCGCGCATGTGAGTGCTCTGGACCACCACCTTCAAAGCCGTGAGGTAATAGCATTACCAAACCAGAGAGGAGAGCCCATTTATCTTCACCGGCGCTAATGAACTGGTCGATGATGACCTGTGCTCCGTTTACAAAGTCACCAAACTGAGCCTCCCAACAAACGAGAGCCTCTGGGTAGTCACGAGTAAAGCCGTATTCGAAACCGACTGCTGCAGCTTCAGAGAGCATTGAATCGTACACATCGAAGCGTGCCTGGTTCTCACTGAGGTTTGAGAGTGGAATATGCTCATTGCCATTTTCATAGTCATAGAGCACTGCCTGGCGATGGTTGAACGTTCCTCGACGGCTGTCTTGACCAGTTATTCTGACGGGAACGTCTTCGGTTAAGAGTGTGGCACAGGCAAGTGCTTCAGCCATTCCCCAGTCAATATTTCGTTTGCCAAGCCCCATCTCTAACCGCTGCTCAAAATTCTTCTTGAGTTTCGGGTGGACAGTAAATCCTTCAGGAAAGGTGGTAATGGCCTGAGTCAGTTGTTCAATTCGTTCTATGGAAACCTTAGTCTCGACTTCCATGTCTTTCGAATAGGGGCCTCCGAGAAACGGATGCCAGTAGTTGGGTGGATCTTCAAGTTGCGGCTTCTTCTTCATCGCCCGGCCTTTTTCAAGTCCTTCTTCGAGCAGATTTACCGCGCTTTGTTGAAGCTGTTTGATATCTTCTTCGGCAATTCCGATTTGTTGCGCATACGATTCCCAAAGAAGCGGGGTACTTTTGATCTTTCGATATATCACCGGTGAGGTGAGCGTCGGGTCGTCGATTTCGCTATGCCCATAGCGTCGATAGCCCATCAAATCGATGACGACATCGCTGAGAAATTCTTTGTGATAATCAGTTGAGATTTTAGCAACTTGCGCGACATGATCCGGTGATTCACCGTTGACATGAAAAATCGGCACATGCAGCCGCTTGGCAATGTCAGTGACATACCGCGTTGAGTTCGTCGCTTGTTGGAGTGCGGTAAAGCCAATCATATTGTTAACGACAATATGAATTACCCCACCAATACGAAATCCAGGTAGGTTAGCGTAGTTGAGAGCTTCTGCGGCGACTCCTTGGCCAGCAAACGCCGCATCCCCGTGCAGCATTACTCCGAGCACCTTTTCGTTACTATAATCTTGGAGCCGTTCTTGACGTGCTCGCACTCGACCCATGAGGACTGGGTTAATAAATTCTAAATGGCTTGGGTTGGACGAGAGGTCTACGTAAATTTCTCTGCCCGAGGCCGTCTTATAAATACCATTTGAGCCCTTATGGTATTTCACATCATCGCTGCCCAACGCACTTCGCGGATCAACGTCTTCAAATCCGGCAAAAATCTTATCAGCTGAGGTTCCAGCAATGTGATACATCACGTTGATTCTTCCGCGATGACTCATACTGATCATGACTGTCTCATAGCCCTGCACCGCTGCTTGATCGAGAATGCCGTCAAGGAGTGGGATGAGCGCTGCGAGACCATCAAGCGAAAAACGCTTGGTGCCGACATAACGCGTGTGGATAAACTTCTCGAGAGTTTCAGAAGAGAGAATGCGTTTGAGGATAAATCGGGGGTCGAGTTGGCTGCGCTCGCCTTCCATCCGTTCTGCGAGCCAATCACAACGCTCTGGATAGGGCATGTGCATGAACTCAAGACCAATCTTGCCGCAGTAGATATCACGCCACAGCTGCGTTTCTGGCCCAGTGAGGGCGTCTAGATCACGATGGGGGAAATCGGGGAGTCGATCGAAGGGATCGACCTCTGCTCTGAGGTACCCCCAACGTCTAAATGTTTCAGCTATCGAAGGCACCGTCATAGACCGACTTTCAACGAACTCTTGCTCTTTGGGCTTCAATTTAAACAAACGACTGCCTCAAGCAAATACTTTACCGAAATTACTACAAATTCTCCGCCCCTGGAGAGCTTGCGGTGGCAGATAGCCGGCAAATTCTACCAATTATATCGTAAATTGATGCTTATTCAAATAGAACTGGTCGAAATTACAGGCGCTTAGAGAAATATGCTCGTTTGCCAATAGTTTTAGGCTGATACCCTTCAAAACCGAAATGCGAAAGAACAGAGCAATCACTCTGAGAAATTTGGCATTGGATATACCATAGGTGCTGTGTTGGTCAATGAGAGAATTGGTCCTTGACGCTGCGGTTTTGCTCTATTCGACCAGATTGGCGAAGGCCTGCTTGGCTGCAGCCATTCCGGGTTCAATTGTCTCTACGGCGATTGCAAAAGAGAGGCGGAGATACCCGTCCAATCCAAAGCTCTTTCCTGGCGCAGTTACCACCCCATATTCGTTGACGAGATACTCGGCGAGATCCTGGGAGTCTTTGATCACAGCGCCACTCGATGTCTTCTTGCCGAAGGTCGCCCGCACATCCCAGAACGAGTAGTAGGCACCCTGAGTATTGCATACTTTTAGGTGCTGAATGGAGTCTGCACATTTTTTTAAGAGGTCTCGATTTCGCTGCAGAGCGGTAAGCAAGTCCGAGTTGTATTCTCGGCTGAGCACATCAAGTGCAATCTCTTGGCTGGATACAGCCGTACCTGAACTATGATGGCTTTGAAGAATAGTCATCAGTTCGCTCACATCGCTGGGGGCAATCGACCATCCGACCCGCAATCCACCGAGTTTGCAAAAATTCTTCGATAAACCTTCTATCTGTATAAGCCAGGGTTTTGTGTGTTCGTTTATTTCGGGCTCGGGATACTTCTTTCCGTCAAAGACTATCTTCCAATAGAGACGGTCGAGCATGAAATAGACATTGTGATCTACGCAGAGTTCCAGTAGCTCGTTCACTTCCTGTTCACTGTAGAGCTGCCCGGTTGGATTACAAGGATTATTTAGCAAAAATACCCTAGTTTTCGGGTGCTTTGTGAAGGCTTCTAGCAATTCCTTTCGGCTCACTTTAAGTGAGTTAGAGGAGTTTGGAGTAACTTGAATCGCGGTGGCTGAGGCACATTGGGCGATCGGACCGTAACTTACCCAAGGGGCAACTGCAGTGAGAATGACATCCCCTGGGTTACAGACGGCGAGAAAGACATTGAGGATAGCCTGCTTCGCACCACAAGAAACAATGACGTTGTGTCGTTGATATTGATCTTCGAGATTCATCCATTCGAGGATCTTGTCTCGCAGTTCAGCAATTCCAGACGGGTCGGCGTAGCCAGTATTGCCGGAGCGAATACATTTGACGGCTGATTCGAGTAGTCCATCAGGCAGCGGAAAACTATTTTCTCCCAACCCAAAGTCATAGACGGGTAGATTGCGTGCGATACGATTCCGAGCGGTCGCTTTCAGCTCGAGTGTGCAGGATGGTCCTAGTCCATCAAAACGACTTGCCAATCGCTCTCTTCGAATCGAATTTTCGCAATTGCTATCCTTCAGCGGTTGCCTGGCACTGGGAATTGTCATCTCTTTGGCTACGTCTGGCTCCTTGGAATCTGACCCGGTGGCATGATCTTGAACTTCCATGGATTCCAGTGGTTCGTATTCCATTGTTTGCGCCCCTATGATGAGACTATATATTACGTTATGCCCTACTGCCTTCCTTGGATGCAGTAGCTCCTTTGATCTTTAGACCGGGGGCTTTCCAGAAAGGGTTCATGCGATTTGCGCACTGCAGTCATGGTTTTTTGGCGACAGACTCCAAGTGCTGGGCTCGGAGAAGGAAGGGGCCAGTTGGGAATGGGCATCATGCTTGTTCCTGATAGAGTTGCGAGCAATGGTGAAATTGGCAACATATTCAGGCACTTATGGTAATAGACATTAATGGGCTCAATGTTCACTTTCAGGTATTTGGAGCCGGTGAGCCCTTGGTGCTGCTTCATGGTTGGGGAGATAGCGGGGAGAACTGGCTCTCGGTTGCTGAGCAACTCAGCAAGCAACGTCAAGTGTTCTTGGTCGACCTGCCGGGATTTGGCGGGAGTGATGCACCGGAGGAAGCTTGGGGTGTGGAGGAGTATCTCGACGTTGTCGAGCGTTTCGTCTCTGAGATGGAACTTGAGAAGCCAGTGGTGGTCGGACATTCTCATGGGGGAAAGGTGGCATGTCATTTTGCGGCAAAGAACAATCCCTGCGCCGGATTAGTGCTGGTTGCAAGCTCTGGAGTTGATCGCCGCAGTCTTGAGAAGACAATGCGAATTTATTTCTATAAAGCAATGAAGCATCTTTTATCACTGCTTGGCGAAACAGGAGAGCGATTACTAGAGAAGCTCCGAAATAAAATGGGTTCGACCGACTATCAGCAGGCTGGGTCGATGCGAGGCACTTTGATACGTGTCGTAAATCAAAAATTGTTTTCGTTGCTTCCTTCCATTCGTGTGCCGACGTTAATTATTTGGGGGAGCGAAGATCCCATATTGAATATCAGTCAGAGTAAACTGTTTCGTCGATTGATCCCTGATTCGTACATTCGCGTCGTTTGGGGCGCTTCACACCATCCTCACCTTGACGCTCCACAGGAGTTGGCGGGCTTAATCGGGGAGTTTTGTAGCGCTCGATGAATCGGAATTATTTACTCCGCATATTCCAACTAGAAGGCTATAAGATCGGCCGCTTCATGCGGTGGGTGTCACGAAACCTGTTTACAGTGGGCTCGACGAGTGACGCCCCACCAAAGTGGACTGCGAAAGCTCGACTTATTGCTCGACTTGCCTGGGTTCTCTTCTTTTTCGCTGTGTGTCTTGCCTTCAGCCATTCCATTGGTTCCGCTGTTGTTGTGGCGGTGCTGCTATGGATGAACTGGTATCTACTGCTCGTTGGTGGGCTCCTGCTGCTGCGCCCTTATGAGATTCTGAATCGGATCCGGGTGAAGTATGAAATCCGTTCAAAGGTCGTGGGACTCAAAAACGTGCGTGTTATCGGTATTACTGGGAGTTATGGAAAGACATCGACGAAGATGGTGCTGCATCCCTTGCTGACCAATGCGCTGATGACGCCCAAATCCTACAACACGATGTTTGGTATTCACAAAGTTGTTGATTATGAGTTGAGCGATCGCTTTGATTACTTCATCTGCGAGATGGGGGCGTATAAAATTGGCGACGTGAAAGAATTTTGCCAAATCACCATGCCCTCGGTCGGGGTGTTGACCGGAATTAACGAGCAGCACCTTGAGCGTTTTGGTTCTCTAGAGAATACCACTACTGCGAAGTTTGAAATTCTACAAAATCTGCGACCCGATGGGATCGGAGTTGTAAATCTCGACAATCAGCGTGTGCGGGACAATTTGAACCGCAGCTTGGTAAAGCTGATTGGCTATTCCGTTGATGGGCATCGAAGTGAACTCTGTGAACAGCATGTAGTAATTCAGAGTTGGGAAATTCGCGGTGGCAAAACATATTTCAGATTGGAAATCGCCGATGGCATACATGATTTTGAAATGAGCCTCTTGGGGAAAGGGCACCTGAGCAACGTGTTAGCGGCACTCGCAGTTGCGGTTCACTTTGGGGAACCGATAGATCTACTCAAGGAACGCGTTCTGACATTGCCGCAGATTCCACACCGTCTCGAGTGTCGAAATGCTGGTGGTTTTACGCTGCTCGACAACAGTTACAGTAGCAACCCCGATAGTTTCCGGGAGTCCCTGGGTGTTTTGAAGACATTTGAAGAAACGAAAGTGTTGATCACTCCGGGAATCGTTGAGCTGGGAGATCAAGTAGAAATGATTCATCGAGAGCTCGGCGAGCTTGCCGCTCATAGCTGCGATAGAATAGTCCTGGTAGGGAATAGCCAGCAAACTACTGCGCTCCAAGACGGCATGCGTGCCGCTGGCTTCGATGATGAACAGGTTACCCGTTTGGCATCAGGTGCTGAGATGCTTGAGTACCTCAAGACTCTGGCCAATAGTGGGCAGGTTGTGCTTATCGAAAATGATTTACCTGATCACTATACTTAGGCGTCTTGTTGGGAAGTCTAATTGGGATTTCCAACTGATATTTCCAGCTCGGCTTTCCAGCTGGGGGATTTTAAACTGGGACGTCCCTAGGCGTTGCGGCCCGGTTTCGCCTGATGTTCTTCCATAGCAAAGCCGATAACTTTGTCGAAGAACTCAGTCGGACTCATTCCCGCTTCTGCGGCCTGGTGAAACACATGCGTTGAAGGAGTTACTCCAGGCAATGTGTTTGGCTCATTGATGTAGAGGATCTTCTTCTCTTTGTCCCAGAAACCATCTACTCGAGTATACACGCAGAGATTCATGGCCTGATAGGCTTTAACGAATTCCTGTTGCATAAACCGCACGTCTTCCTCTGGTACTCGAGGCGGAGTGATCATCTGGGCATCGCCGGGCAAGAACTTCTCTTCTACCGTAAGGAAATCTCCTTTACTCGGAGTTTCTGTTGGCAAGAGTGCTTCCGGTTCGTCATTGCCCATTACGGTGCAAGTAACTTCCATCATGTCGAGAAACTTTTCGACCATGATGTTGCGGTCCCATTTGAGTGCATGTTCAATCGCTGCTTGGAGTTCACCAGCTTCGTTCACTTTGGACAGACCCGTGCTACAGCCTTCTCGTGATGGTTTGACTATACAAGGAAAGCCAATATCTTGATCCACTGCCTTAAAGGTAGCTTCTGGATCCTCAGCAAACTCGACATCGTTCACAACGACATGGGGTGCGTAGTGTAGGCCCGCAGAGCGTAGCACGTGCTTTTGAAATATTTTATCCATGCCAATCGCTGCGCCAAGCACCCGAGGCCCGTTGTAGGGAATGTCTTGTAGTTCAAGCAGTCCTTGCAGTGAGCCGTCTTCCACATATTTTCCGTGGAGTCCGAGGTAGGCGAAGTCGATATTGTCCTTGAGATCTTCGTATAGGATGCGGGTGCCATCGGTCTCAAGCGATTTTTCGATATCGGCGGTAGCGTTCATCCAAAGCAGTCGCTCGGTGATTGCCCAAAGCTCAAGTGAGGAGTTTACGAAAATAGGAATGACTTCGTACTTGCTCGAATCCAGACTGTTGTAGATATGGCGCCCGCTTTCCAACGAGATTTCTTTCTCAGATGAGCAACCACCAAATAATACTCCGACTTTCATAGCTCTATTCCTTACAACACGCCTTTTTTCTTCGCGTGGATATCGAGTCCCATATCAATAATTGCAGTAATGAATCTGCGAGGGTTGAATGTTCCACCACCTTTCCCTTTCATCCCCGCTTTCGACTTGCCGCTTGGCTGCTCTTGGAGAGAAGCTTGCTGAAAGACATAGGAAGAGGGAACCATAATAGTCCCGGTGTGGGGCTCGCTTATATATACTGTCTGCTTATCCTTCAAGAATCCATCGACCCGCCCGTAGCCAGTGATTCCCATCAGCTTGTAGACGCGAATTGCGATGTCTTGAATTTCCTTTATTTTATCTTGCGGCGCGCGAATTGGCGTATGGTATTCCGCTTGGCCTGGCATGTATTTATTTTCGTAGGTGAAAATGTCACCAACAAATTCAACCTCTGAGGGTTGCATGGCTACTGGTTCGTCGGTGCCAAACACCACACACATGAACTCCTGGCCGTCGATAAACTCTTCAATTAAGACTTCGCGATCCCATCGAAAGGCTTCTTCAAGTGCCGCCTTGAGTTCGGTCTCTGTCCTCACCGATGACACGCCAACGCTGGACCCTTCGGCGACCGGTTTGACGATTACCGGGAAGCCAAAAGAAGATTCTATCTCTTTGGTGATATCTGCTTCAGATCGCTCGTCTGGAAACTCATGACGCCATACCCGAAGGTCCTTTGCGACAGCGATGCCGTTGGTCTCGAGCAGGTCTTTGTTCACGCGCTTATGCATGGCAACTGCCGAGGGGAGTATCCCTGATCCGGAATAGGGGACTCCTAGTAATTCGAGCAGACCTTGGATTGTTCCGTCTTCGCCAACTTTGCCAAGGAGTGCGATGAAGGCGAAATCGATTAGATCCTTGAGGGACTCGTAGCGAATGCGGGTTGCATCGGCTTCGAGCCGGTTTTCTAGATCAATGGTGGTATTGGCCAAAACGAGCTTGGGCGGAAGCTGCCAAAGCCGGCCATGGTAGTCCATGTAAACGGGGACCGGGACAAATCGACTCGGGTCGACCAGGTTTAGGACGTAGCGTCCGGTTGCGAGTGAAACTTCTTTTTCGGAAGAAGTCCCACCGAAGAGTACACCAACACGAATTTTATCGGTTTTGCTTTTTCCCTGATCGTTCATATCTTTACTTATCAATTTGCAAATAACAGCTTCGTTCTAACGTAAGGTAGTCGATTATTCAATCGAACTTCTTACTCTCAGAGCCAAGATAGAGTGGGGTGTAGTGGCAGAAATTTCAGCCTTTGATCCTCACAAAAGAGTTTTAGCATGGGTAGATGTAGTAGCGTTGTAATTATTGTGAACTTTTGGCGAATTCCCAAGCTGTAAATAGTAGCAATCTCACCGCGTTAAAGCCAAGTGGTATCGACTGAATTTTCAGGTAAACCTATTAATGAACGAATGGCACTAATCAGATGATTCCCCCGGTTCTTGGGTCCTCAGCTTGAGCGCTTCATCGACTGGATACAAGGAGAGGATAGTATATGGTTCATTGGACGAAAAGATTTGGAATTATAGTGCTTTGTAGTTTTCTACTGCTTCTTGCAGCGCCAATTGGCGTGCTTGCTCAAGACGAACCGGCAGGCTTTGAAGAATCTGAGCCCCGGCAGCCACGGGCCCGGCGCGGGGAGCATCGGCAACAGTATTGTAGTGAGAACCCCGATGATGAACGCTGTCAGCGATTTCAAGAACATAAGCGTCGGCGAGAGATTTGTAGGGACAATCCGGACACGGATCAATGCCGGGCTTGGAAGGAAGAAGCCAGAGAACGACATGCACAGTTGCGAGAACTTTGCGAAAGCGATCCGGATAACCCGCGCTGCCGTCGTTTGAGACGCGGGAAACGCGGTGATGGCGAAGGTCGACGTGGAGGGCGATTTCGAGGACCCCGGTATGGTGGTCCAGATGGCGACTCGGAACTGAGCGACGGGAGTTAGTGAAAATCGCGAGAGCGTGAACTAATTGTCTCGTTGTTCTTAGATTCGGTCGTACGCGGATCACTGGCGTTCGACGTCCTGCCGTTCGATTGTTCGAAGGTCGGGGTGAGATCTTCGGCGGTTTCTAATACGACATGGACAACCTCGCCTTCTCGTTGAACTCTTCCAGTTACAAATAAAAACGTACTATCGGAAATTATATCTCGATACTGTTCGAAGAAGTTCGGTTTTACAATAATATTGGCGGTGCCTGTTTCATCTTCGATTGTAACGAACACCACACCGGAGGCAGTCATCGGGCGCTGGCGAACTAAGACCAAACCAGCTGTTGCAATTCGCAAACCATGAGCGCAAGAGCGATCGAACCGTACTTCGTAGCAAGTTCTTGTTCCTCGAGCTGCAAGTGGCAAGCGAAGAAACGACATCGGATGTGCCTTGAGTGAGAGGCCGATAAGTTTGTAGTCGTGCACTACTTGCTGCTTGTCGGAAAATGCGGGGAGAGCATAGTTTGATAGTTGAGTTGTTTTTGACTGCTGAGCCCCTTTCGATTGATGAGCTATCTGCTCGAAAAGTGGTAACGGCTCATCTCTAAGCTTGCGAATTGCCCAGAGTGCCTGCTGGCGATTTAATCCAAGGGATTGAAAGGCATCGGCACGCGCTAGCAGTTGAAGACTGCTTACTCGCGCTTCGCTTTTTCGCCAAAGTGATACTATTGAGTCAAAAGAGCGGTGAATACTTCGAGCAGCAGCAATGCGATCTGCCTCAATACGAGACATTCCTCGAACGAGGCGCATCCCGAGGCGAAGCGCTGGTTTCTCATCTCCGCGTTCTTTTGTTGTTGTGTACTCTAAGCTGCAATCCCAGGAGCTGTGATTCACATCAACTGTTCGTACTTCAACTCCGTGCCGCTTTGCGTCATCGACGATTTGTGCCGGTCGATAGAAGCCCATTGGCTGACTATTGAGGAGTGCCGCGGCAAACAATGCTGGATGATGACACTTAAACCAGCTTGAGACATAGACGAGCAGCGCAAAGGAAGCTGCGTGGGATTGTGGAAACCCATATTCACCAAAACCTTGAATCTGTTGAAAGACGCGCTCTGCATATTCTTTACTATATCCTCGCTGCAGCATGCCTCGTATGAGTTTTGAGCGAAACGCCAGTAGTTTGTTTTGGCTTCGCTTCCAACTTGCCATTGCGCGACGAAGTTGATCTGACTCTCCGGGTGTGAATCCGGCAGCCACGATTGAGAGTTCCATGACTTGCTCTTGGAAAATCGGGACACCGAGCGTTGATTTGAGAATTTTTTCAACTCCTTTGCTCGGGTATTCTACTGCTTCTTGCCCATTTCTTCTTCGCAAATAAGGATGTACCATACCGCCTTGGATTGGGCCTGGACGAACAATCGCAACCTCAACGACGAGATCGTAAAAACACTTTGGTCGCAGACGAGGAAGCATACTCATTTGTGCGCGTGACTCGATTTGAAATACTCCGAGCGTGTCTGCTCTACAGATCATTTGATACACTGCTGGATCTTCTGCTGGGATTGAGTGTAGTTCGAGTCGCTCTGCTTTTTCTGTGTTTCCAGTTTCTTCCGCGTAATGCTCGTTGTAATAAGTGATTGCTTTTCGAATGCAGCTCAGCATTCCCAGGGCGAGAACGTCTATCTTCAGCATTCCCATACGTTCGATGTCGTCTTTGTCCCACTCAATGACAGTGCGATTTGCCATCGCAGCATTTTCAATCGGCACAATTTCATCAAGGCGTGTTTCGCTGATAATAAAACCACCAACGTGTTGGGAGAGATGTCGAGGAAAGTTTCGAATAATTTCGCTGAGTGCGATGGTGTGTTGTATTGAAATATCGTTTGGGTCGAGTCCGCGTTCGCGAATATGTTCAGGACGTATTTCACCATCAGTGCGAGTTATTAACTTGCGAATCTGCTCAATCTGCTCAGCTGAGAGATCGAAAACTTTGCCCACATCTCGTACGGCACTTTTGCTGCGATAGGTAATAACCGTTGCCGTGAGTGCGGCACGCTCGCGACCATATTTTTCATAGATGTATTGAATGACTTCTTCTCGCCGCTCGTGTTCGAAGTCAATGTCAATATCGGGTGGTTCGTCTCGCTCCTTGCTCACAAAACGTTCGAATAATAAATTAATCTGATCGGGATCAACTGCGGTGATACCAAGGACATAGCAGACTGCGGAATTCGCTGCGGCACCTCGCCCTTGGCAGAGAATATGTTGCGAGCGAGCAAATTTCACGATGTCATAGACAGTGAGAAAGTATTTTGCGTAGTTGAGTTCTTCAATTAACCGAAGTTCGTGATTGATTTGCGCAACTACTTTTTCAGGTGCTCCTTGGGGATAGCGCTCTTCTAGGCCCAAGAACGTGAGTTCGCTGAGGTAGCTTTGAGGATCTTTTTCTTTCGGACAGACTTCGCTTGGATATTCGTAGCGTAGTTCATCAAGTGAAAACTGCTGGGCCGCCTCTGCGACTTCAGCGCTACGAGCAATCGCTTGTGGGATTTCACGAAAGAGACGCTGCATCTCCTCTGGTGGTTTGAGGTGACGCTCGGCATTTTGAAATAGGGATAAGCCAGCTTCTTCAATCGTGCAGCCTTGTCGAATACAGGTGAGCACGTCTTGTAAGATACGTCGTTCGCTACAATGATATTGCACGTCATTTGTTGCGATAAGTGGGATATGCTCGAGTACTGCAAGTTGTTGCGTGAGACGGATGTGACGTACGTTGTCAGGACCGTAGGTGCGAGAGACTGCGAGTGAGAGACGATCTGCTGTAAAAATCGAGCGAAGTTGTTTGAGATAATTCAGCAATGATTGATGGTGAAAGTGGTGCACTTGTATCGTTGCAAAGAGTCCCTGATTGTATTCGATGATATCTTGTAGCGTGAGTACGCATTGTCCCTTGATTGCTCGTCGTTTGCCTTGCGTGAGGAGTCGAGATAAACGCCCGTAGGCAGCTCTGCTCGTTGGATAGAGAAGCAACGAGAAGGGTAATAGGTGCTCTGGTAGTGTATGTGGCAGTGTTTCGAGCGGCTCTTCTGGTTTGCGATTCTTATTGATGACGATTTGATCGTAGAGTGAGACGCGGCAACCGGTAATGAATGAGATGTTGTGTTCTTTTGCGGCGCTATGTGCTCGCACTACTCCCGAGAGAGAGTGGTGATCCGTAAGTGCAATTGCAGAATATCCAAGCGTGGCGGCTTGTTGAACGAGCTCTTCTGGGTGGCTTGCTCCGCGCAAGAAGGAAAAATTGCTGACAGTTTGTAGTTCGGTAAATGTACTCATTGGCGTTAGGCCCAAATGCCGTGAAGAAACCACTTACTGCTTGTCAGATCTCGAAAAATCCAGAGCCATAAGCCATTAGGGATTTGTACTTTAAAATAATCTCTAGTCTCGAAGAGCTGATTTGAGTTGCCCCACCACTCAGGAGCAATGCGTTCGGGTCCAATACCACTGCGTATTTGATGCGTTTGCTGCTGCCATTTGAGCCAGAATGGCGGTGTGTCTGGGAGTACCGCCATCGCTCTGATTTCGCGCGGTTGATAGAATAACATTGAGGGTCGATCTGCCTGGACGAGGCGCTGTGAAGCACTTCCTCGCGGTTGACTATGCCGCTGTCCGTTTCGCATACGCTCAACGAGTGAGACATAGCTGATACTTTTTTCGGGAATATGTGATTCAGTCGGAGCGACTTGCAGTACGTTGTGCTCACCCAGTTGTTCGTACAGGCTGTCTACGAGCTTTGCGAGTTCGGAATCTTGATAGGGGTCTTTTGATTGAAAAGAATCTTGTTTCGCTGAAGCGATAAAAGCAGTTCCATGACTTTCTATGTGCTGTGTTGCAGGAACGTGTAGGGCGATTGATTCAACACCCGCTCCCATAGACAAACGCTCGATGTGCGTTTTGAGCAGTTTTGATAAATGTGATTGTTCGCGGCTTGGTAAGCTAAGCGGTATCTCTTTGCAAAGAGTTGGGGCTTCAACTGTTTTCAATTCGATGATTAATCGAGAAATCTTTAACGACTGATCTGCGACTTGCAGTAAAAGTTGAGTCAGAAGCAGTTGAGCACTCTGCTGTAGTGCTTCAAGTTGCGTGATGGCACCTTCAAAATTTCGCCCGACCCGTAGAGAACTGACAAATGGCACTGCGAGAATTGTCTCTTGCTCGATGCCAAGTGCTTGATTGAGTCGCAAGACGAGTTCTCTATCAAATCGGGTGCGCAGGGCCTTGGGCGGTAAGTTAATCAGATGTTCGATTTTTGTTATGTTTAACTCTTGGAGCGCTTGTGTTGTTTTTGCACTGATGCGCAGAGCCGTGATTGGTAGGGGAGCTAATGCCTTTTTACTTTGCTCGCGTCCTCCTTCGATGATTGTGCTGTTTTGCGGAGCGTGTCGCGAACATGCCCAGGCACAGCCGAGCGTTGGCGCAACGGCGAGGCGTGTTTCAATACCTTTGAGGCGTAGGCCAGCTTGCATCCTTCCCAACAATCGAGTTTCTCCACGAAATAGTTGTGCGCAACCGCTAATATCCAAATTAATGCCGCAATACCGCGGGTCGTTGCTGACTCTGGAGTTGCTGACCCTAGACGTCCCGGCACCATGGCCGCCGCCCACGCAAGATGTATCCAATGCAACAATTGGCGAGAATTGATAAGCCCATTTAAGCAGCTGAACTAATCCGCGTTTTTCTCGATATTGCGTTGGAAGTTGTTTGAACATGACAGAGAGCACCCTTGCCATGAGACCGCTCCTCCCCCCACTCTATATTCCAGGTAATTGGACATTGTAGTGTCCCTCTGATCTTTCGCAGCGTGAGTTGCCAACCGACTGTTGAGTCACCTAGGGTTGACTTCTGTGCTGTTGGATTTGCAGTTGAGTTCGCTGTTTCTGTAAATTCGAATTTGTTTGGTTTTGATTGAGTGGTGTGAGGTTGCTTTGGTGAGACGGACCAGCGACTATATGCAGTAGAGGGAACTTCTTGCTCCCAAGGTGGTCGCACGATGAATCCAAGCGAATTGCCTCGCTTTGCCGCAAGTTGCATGCGTCGCATCATCGAAGTGTCAAAGCCACTGCCGTCAGCAACGACAGCAAGCACAGCAGGGTTTCTTAACGTTTCACTAATGCTCCAAGCTCGTGTTTCTCGACAAGGTGGGTTGAGAAAGATACTACGCGTTTGCCAGCCGTATTCTCCGAGAACTCTTTCCAGCAGTTGTGGAGTGGGCCAGCATTTCTTTCCTATCCATACGAGTAGAAATTTCTGTGCCTGAGAATAATGTGTAGAGAGTCGGTGTTCACTCGAAGTGTGGTTTTCGGAAACCGAATGTTCGTATATTTCGTTTCCAGAGACCGCATTCCCAGTAGAAACGGCTTTCCCAAGTAGGGCAGAGAGCAAGAAGAGCGGCGCAAACCATTGCCCATTCTTATAGCGCTGCTTCTTACTTCCAGCGGTCTCTAAGGCCCACTCGTGTACATGGCCAAAGGGCAGACCGTTGTCAGGGAGGCGCTCATCGATAGGATCGAGGTGAAAGCGGGCAACTCTTTGATTTGGCGGCTGTTTTTTGCTCGATTTGGCCATTTGCCAAAGCAGGCCAGCATCTACTAATTCTTCTAAAGTGCTCATCACAACTAGTCCGGTTTATTTATGGGCCGATTTTGTGTGTTCTAGTATTTTTCTATATCAAAAAATGAGCGAAAAGGAAAGCCTGGGGTGCTTGATTGCCTTGTGCGGTAAGACGTATCAATATACTCAACTAACTGCCTTTTACTTTATCCGAGCAGCTCCCAAGGGTATTTGAGCACACAAAGATGTCGAAAAAGATATTTCTCGTGCTACTCGCAATTTTGCTGATTGCCGCAATTTCTGCCTATCTCTATTTCACTGGGAAGCGATACGTAGTGCGAATTTCTGAAAATCAGATTCAAGAGAAGCTTGCAAAGAAGCTACCGCTTACGAAATCCTATTTCTTTATATTCGAAGTAACTCTGGACAATCCACGAGTCGAGCTTCGCGATACCAGCAAGCGAGTTGAAGCTGGGTTAGATGTGATTCTCAATATTACCATCAATAAGAATCCCAAACCGCTTGGCGGTTCCTTGGATGTCTCGGGGGGAGTGAAATACGTCGCTGAGAAGGGTGAGTTTTTTCTTACTGATCCAAAGATTGAGAGTCTCGCTGTGCAGGGAATTCCCGCAAAATATACGGATAAGGTAAATAAAGTACTGACGAAAGCGCTTTCTGAGTATTATAAGGACAATCCGATTTATACGTTACGTAGTAGCGATGCGAAAGAAGCCGTAGCCCGTCTCGTCCTCAAAGATGTGGTGGTCGAAGGAAATGAGCTCGTAATTACATTTGGAATATAGATGGCGAATCTCAGCGAGAAAGTAGCGATTATAACTGGTGGATCCGGAGGAATGGGAGAAGTCGTCTGTCAGAAGCTCACCCAAGCCGGATCCCGGCACAATTAAGCTGGAGATACTCTTGCCGGAGTTAGACTGCTGTGCGATCCTGCTGACCTTATGTTAGATGGACATACACATGATATGCTCGTTTCGATGGTCGCTGCGATATCGATCGGCGTGCTGTTGCTCGTCGTTTCGCGACGATTCAATATTCCGGGCATTGTACTATTGCTGTTTGGTGGGTTCTTTCTTGGGCCGACCTGCCTTGGTATTGTCCAGCCCGACAGTCTTGGAACCGGTCTCAATGTAATTGCTTCTTTGGCTATTGGCCTGATTCTGTTTGAAGGCGGCTTGACGCTTGATCTCGACGGCTACCGATCTGCCTCAGATGTTATCAAGCGCTTGCTGACAGTCGGGGTACTGATTACCTGGCTGACGACCGCGCTTGCGATAATTCTGATTTTTGGAGTCGATATTTCGACTGCGCTTATTGCCGGGAGCCTTGTAATTGTGACGGGGC
>CBDUGV010000071.1:0-16631 GCA_965366815.1 uncultured Bdellovibrionales bacterium
CGATACGGTTCCGGTACACAAAGTGGCTCTGCAAAAACACGCGTTTGGTCTGCGCGCAGTTCGGCAAAGTTGCTTTGGTCTCCGTCAGGTGCACCATCGCTGATCGTCAAGATTCCAAACTCGCTGAGCTTTTGCCAGCAAGCCGTGACGAGTTCCGACTCCGAGCAGTTGAACACATGCACCGCATCAAACGGTCCTTCGGGAATACTTGAGTTGATTTCCCTCGGATCGCTCACTGCTGTAACCTCAACTCCGATTTCTCGAAGTAGTTCTGCAGTGTCATTGTCGGCCCCGATAAGCACTGCCGTGACTTTGACCTTGTCCTTACCGCTGCTTCCAGTCGGCAAGCCAGACAGATTTGCTGCGAGAAAAAGCAA
This sequence comes from uncultured Bdellovibrionales bacterium, assembly GCA_965366815.1. Lineage (GTDB taxonomy): Bacteria > Bdellovibrionota_C > UBA2361 > SZUA-149 > SZUA-149 > CBDUGV01. The sequence continues at coordinate 378 of CBDUGV010000071.1, forward strand.
TTCCGGACCTGTGCCGAGCAATAGGCCGTTGCGACATTGCCAGCGAGTCAGGTGAGTGTCGATCAAAACATCTTGACCGCGCCTCCCGGCTCCAGGAGCGAATAAAACGATTGGGCCTTCAGACTTGACCGGTCTGATGCCGTAGCGTTCACTCACTGTCTTCACCGTACTCATGTGATTGCTCAAGGCCTTCTCGGCGGCTGGCAAGAATCCACCAAGCCGAAAGGGATCCACTCCTTCAAAACCGTCTCCAAGCACTGGATGCACCACAAGTGAGTCTGCATCGGCGATGAACTGACTGCGAGCAAATCCGGGGCCCGAGAGCGGTCGATCTGTTGAGGGGGAGAGGAGCGCTCCGACTTTGATGTCGTGCACGCCGTCTCCACACTCAATTACTTCGGCAAGTGCCAAGCGGCCAACAACGATGCCACCATTCGCTTCTGAGACGAGAAGCGAGCGTTGTGAGTCGCTGAGTGTGCCTTTGAGCAAGGCGCGATCAGTTGGAGAAAAATCCACTGACAGAACTTTGCAAAGCACCTGCCCAGAACCGGGTGGTGCAGGGTCATCGACTTGGGCTACGGCGAGCCGGTCATTACGAAAAACGAGAGCGTCCACGGCAAAACTCCTGTGGTAGGAAAGGAAATTTGTGAAAAGCAGAAAACACGCAAACAACCAAAGCTGCTTGCTATGGTGATAAGTGTACTCAATGGCGATATCAGTAGGCCAAAAAGTAAATCTCATCTACGGGTCTCGTGGAATGTATGAACGAGCAGTGGAGGCACAAAGCCTATATAATTACTGCTTTTGAGTCAAAAAAATGCCCTAGCTACTAAAGTCCTTTGGTTATATGGAGTGCAGCAAAGTGGTATCCTTATTGACCGTTGGCTATGAGACTCTCCCGCAGCTTCTCAAGTTCAGCCGCTGGCAGCCCCCAGCGCCCGCAATTGACGCCCGATAGTGTTGCAGATCCATCTTTGTTGCTTTCAAAGATGGAAAGAATGTATTCCTCGCCTTCCTGGAAGGTGATCACACCAGGGCAACCCCGCCAGTAGTTATAGGAGAAATGCAGCCTGTTACTATGTACTGCACCCTTGAGCACTTCTTGCACGTCGGCTGAGAAAGTATAGTTACAACTAGCATCTCCAAACCCAGCACAATCCGGGATGACACTTTTATCAATTCGAACGTGAACAATATTTTCCATTGCGCTGAGGTTGCCGTAAAAATCAAACATTGCACATTTCGCATGAGCAGAATCGGTAGCAACTAAAAACAATCCCATAGCAAAGAAAAGCAACTTGAGGTTCATTTCTGTATCCTTATTTTTTTTTAGACTTAGGCTGTGAGAGTGCCTTTCTTACTTTTTCTATCTCAGTTGCAGAGACACCCCATTGTCCACAATTTACGCCATGGAGTTCGGCTGTTCCATCGGTTCGATATTCTTTGATCGCAAAAATGTATTCTTTATCGATCTCGAAGGTGTCGACACCAGGACAACCAAGCCAATAGTTGTAGGAGAACTGTAAACGCTCGCTCTTTACGTCACCTTTAAGAACATTGAGTACATCGGCAGAAAATCGGTACTTACAACTATCATCCCGAAAGCTGTTACAACTCGGCACATCACTATCGATTACCCTTACATGAACTAGAGTAGGTAAGGATTCGAGGGAGCCATAAAAATCGAAATAGAGACAATCAGCTTTCACTGCGCTGGCCGTGCACAATACGAGTATCAGAGAATTGATCGCATTCATCTTCATAGTGGCGATTAGACCACTTGTTCAGGCGTATGGTTCCATGGGACAATAAAACGAGAATTTCCAGGTAATTAGCTCTAGTTTTTAGGTTGGTGGTCATTGGGAAGGCGAGTGTACGGTGACGCCGTAGTACTACCAAAGCGCGGCAGCGAGTGGTCTATTTCCTAAGAACTAGCATCCTGCGGTATACTAAACAGATGAGAGAAGAACCAAATACCAACGATACTTCTGAGACTGAGAACGATCGCTCAGCGCCTTCTTGCTCAGTTTCTGGCGGCTGTTCCAAAAGTCGCTTTTCTGTCTGAACGCTAAGCAAAGTGGCACTGGTAGTGTTCATTCTGTATGCGCTTTCTAAGGCAGTGTTTGGGGTGTAGTGGGTCGACCCTCTGCGCTGTGACTCAACCTCAACCCCAATCTTTCTACTACAGGAACTGGATCCGGCTCCCTCTGTAGATCCGAACCAACGCGAGATCTCTATTCCTCGGGCGGACTGCTGCTGAGCAAGTAGAGGTAGAAGGCCAACACAAAATGAAGCGAAATAGGAATCGCGTGGTGAAACAAGCCGTTCTCAGGTTGTGTGATCTGAACTATTACATAGCGCAAAACCAAAACGGTAGCGTAGATCGCACTGAGTATGACTAGCGTTTTTCGGGAACCAGCTCTGCGGGCGATGAAAACTCCAGAGCCAACGCTGTGGCAGTAGTTTACCACCGTCATAAGCATTAGTATCACTATCTGTGAAGTAAGAAGTTCGGGGTAGGGGAGCAAGCCAGAATACCACTCCTCCATTGCAGGCAGCCAGTCGACGCCTCGAAAGGCGACATAGACCTGTCCCAGCACCCTAGCTAGGAAGAGCGTCTGACAAATCCACAATAGTTTTATGCGATTATTCAACAGCATCTATCTGTGCACTCTGGTCAAAGAAATGGGAGCTGAGGCCAACTTCTTTAGGCTTCAATCAAGCAATAGCAGGGATTGAGGCATGTTCGCGAACAATTTTCGTTTGTCTCGAGCGTATGGCTCGCGCTAGCGTTCTCAGTGGATTACTCAATTGAGCGAGTGGTAGTGCTATGCAGAGAAGACAGTTTCTAAAATTGGCAGGGCCGATTCTCGGCTTACAAGCTTGTCGCTTTGAGCTTTTTTCGCCCGAACCCTACAGCCCGAAGGTAGGCCATCTCAATGATGTGCACTCGCGCTTGAACCCGACGACAGTTGCCGAACTTACCAGACCCGATTCGCCGGCAGAGTTGAAAAGTATCGTCCAGAAAGTTGCTCGTGAAGGCAAGTTCCTAAGCGTCTCTGGGGGGAGGCATGCGATGGGGGGCCAGCAGTTTTGTAAAGACGCGGTTCATATCGACATGAAACGGATGACTGAGGTTATCGCGTTCGATCGCGAGAAGGGATTGATAGAAGTAGAAGCTGGAATCGAATGGCCCGAATTGATCGACTATCTTCTTAGAGAACAGAAAAACGAATGGCCGCAGTGGGGTATTACGCAGAAGCAAACAGGCGCCGACGATTTGAGTTTAGGTGGAGCTATTTCTGCAAATGTCCACGGCAGAGGGGTGCATTTTAAGCCCTTTGTACAAGATGTGGAATCGTTTCAGTTGCTAAATGCTCAAGGCGAGCTAATGAAGGTTAGCCGTGAAGAACATCCGGAACTGTTTGCACTCGTCGTCGGTGGATATGGTTTATTCGGTGTTATCAGTTCGCTCACCTTGCGACTGAGCCGCAGGCAGAAGATTGAACGTGTTGTTGAAGTCGTGCCGATTGATGAGCTGGAAGAAAAAGTTCGGAATCGAATAGAAGGCGGCTATACCTATGGCGATTTTCAATACAAGACCGATAGCCTCGCCGATGATTTTATGCAGGTTGGGGTTTTTTCCTGCTATAAGCCGGTTGCCGACGATGCCCCGATGGTCGAAGACCCGCGCAAATTGACAAACAAGGATTGGAACTCGCTATTGTATTTGGCCCATACGGATAAAAGCCAAGCTTTTGAACGCTACAGCAATTACTATCTCACAACCAATGGCCAACGATATTGGTCAGACACGCATCAGCTCAGTTACTACAATGACGAATATGCCGAGTTCCTGGCAAAAATTGATCCAAGCCTGGCTCGCAGTTCGCTGATGATAACTGAGGTGTATATACCTCGGTACAAATTAGTTGAGTGGACTAAGAAGGTCGCCAAGGATGCGCGAGAGCACAAGTTGGACATCGTCTACGGGACAATGCGGTTGATCGAGAAAGATGATGAGACCTTCTTGCCTTGGGCGAAGGAAGATTATGCCTGTGTGATATTCAATTTACGGGTTGAGCATACTGATGCGGGTCTTGAGAAAGCTAAACACGATTTTCGACTTTTAATCGATCGTTCGCTGGAGCAGGGTGGTAGTTACTTTTTGACCTACCATCGATGGGCGCGAAAGGACCAACTGCTGCGGGCCTATCCTCAATTTCCAGAGTTTTTAAAACTAAAACAGCAGTACGATCCAGACGAGCGTTTCCAAAGTGAGTGGTATAAGCATTACAAAAAGATGTTTTCCTAGAATTCTCGCCTGTTGTTGCCTGTTGCTCGGGCTCAACGCCTGCGTAGTCGCTTCGCGGTATCTCGAGCGAAACATTGACATTCGTCCTGCAGAGACGTCAACTCGCAGAGAATCAAATGTGGAGATTCCGATGTCGGATGGCCGCGTGTTGCGTGCCGAAATCTTCTATCCGAAAGATCGTGTGCAGGCGTCCACCATTCTCGTTCGACTACCTCTACCAGGCGGCATGAAGGGGGAGCTAATGCTGGAAGCAGTAGGTAGGCTCTGGGCAAGTCGCGGCTATGTGGTACTGCTTCAGGCAACGCGAGGTCATCATCATTCTGATGGTGATCCAACACCTTTTCTTTCAGAACGCAGTGATGGCCTGGATACCTTAGCCTGGATTGCTCAACAGGAGTTTTACAACGGTACTATTTTTGGTTGGGGAGGCTCTTATTTTGCCTACACCGCTTTGACGCTCGCAGACCAGCGTGAGCCTGGCCTCAATGCCTTGTTCGTGCAGATTGGCAGTTCAAACTGGTATCCCTTTTTCTATCCAGGCGGTGCTTTTGCGCTCGAGAGTTCACTATTTTGGTCACTTCGAGACGGCTGGAAGACTCCCAGTAGTAAGACTATCGACCGTGCGGCGAATGCTTGGCCAGTGAGAGACGCGGCGAAACGCGCTGGTTCTGACGTGGCGTTTTTCCGGGAATGGGCGAGTCACCCAAACGAAGACGAGTTCTGGAAGAGTAAGAGTGGCGTTCCAATGGAGGAGATCGTTTCGCCAATGCTTATCATGGGTGGATGGTATGATCCCTTTCTTCCGCAACAACTGTTTGAATTTAAGAGGCTTCACGAGAAGAACCCTGAAGTAGCTGAGAAGAGCCGCCTGATAATTGGTCCATGGTCTCATGCTGACGTTGTCAAAATGCCGGAGGGATTCGAGCCGAGAAATTATCGTTTTGATAGCTTTGAGCCGGCCCTTGAATTTTTTGAATCGGTAATCAGTGAAAAGGGCTCACCGTCCGCACCTGTCCGATTGTTTGTTATGGGCGAGAACCGTTGGCGTGAATTTAACAGCTGGCCGCCAAAGGGTGTAGAATCCACTTCGCTTTATCTGTCGAGCAATTCAAGTGCGAATTCGGTGAAGGGAGACGGAACTTTGCTAGCCGAAGCAGCGAGTTATTCTAAACGAGAAGACAGCTTTCTCTATGACCCAAATTCTCCAGTCCCCTCGGCCGGAGGTGCGATGCTCGGCCCACGAGCTGGAATAGTTCGCCAGGACCAAGTCGAGGGCAGGGAAGATGTCTTAGTCTATAGTAGTGAGCCTTTAGAAGAAGACCTTCTATTGCTAGGCCCTGTACAGGTAGAAATCTATTTCTCCAGTTCTGCTCTTTCAACAGATATTTCCGCTAAGCTAACTGATGTAAACGATTCGGGAGTGTCGTTTAATGTCAGTGAAGGTATTTTGCGCATTCCACGCAGTGATGCTGGGCTTTCTAAACCAGAGCGCTACACGATTGCCTTGCAGCCAACCGCCAGACGGTTCTTTAAAGGTCATCGAATCAGGCTACAGATATCGAGTAGCAGTTTTCCACTCTACGATCGAAATCCAAACACCGGCGTTTTTATTCCAAGTGCTAAGAACTCAATTGCGGCCCAGCAGAGGGTGCTACATGGCAGTGCCTACCCATCGCGGTTGATAGTTAAGTATCTAGACATTGTTCCACCATTATTCGACCCATAGCGAACTAGGGTGTGGTCGAGAGCCATCTTGTAGCACTCGCGTATCAGGTGATAGGCTCTAGCGGTACTACAATTCTTCTTTCTTAATGGAGCTAGAGTAATGTTAAAATGTAAGTTGTTAACGCTGTTACTTTCACTATTTCTCTACCTTGCGCCAGCATTGGCCCTGTCGACGGATCAACATGAAAAGTTAAAACTTGGGATGACTATTGACGAGGTTACAAAGATACTTGAAAGTTCAGGTAAGGAGATGACGTATCCGAATCTACCCGCGAATCAGAAGATTTTTCGCTGGAAAGAAGGAAAGAGCTGGATTTCCGTAACTTTTGTAGATGGAAAAGTAGGAGGTATTTCCAGTACTCCCGATCTGGCAACGGCCGAGCAAAGGCGAATACGCGAAAAGTTCAAAGCGAAGTAGTGCGCGTTGTTGCTAACTAACATTGGGTTGCTGACTAGCGTTAGGTTTATGCTCTAGGCCACAATTGAATTGTCTAACTATGAAAGAACGCATCGTTTTTTTCTGTGCTTGTTGTCTCGCTTTATGGTCATTTACTCCGCATCTGAGTTTGGCAAGTCACCATACCGATGAAGATAAGGGCTACGACTATGATAGCAATATATTTATCTCAACAGCTGAATTCTCGGCTATTTTCACGACTGAGGCAACCACAAGGCCTTCTTGTGAATCGACCTCCGATGCCACTTGTGAGTTCACGTCTGCACTTTTTGGCATCAAACGGAGCAAACGAGAGCAATGTCTCAATGAACAAGCAGTGCGTTTCGTGAGATACAATAAAGAGAAACTTCTAAAACACATCGCTTTTGGTCGTGGAGAAACCGTAGACTCCTTACACCTCCTCATAGGTACGAAGGAAGCAGAACAACCGCTGCTGGATATCTTGTTTCGAGATAATTTTGAAATATTACTCACTCAAGCAACTATTGGTTTTAGTGAGCTGACCTCGACGTTCTGTGACTACGCGGTATGTGCTGAAGAATACGTCACAAGCAATAGTTGTGTGCCTTGCAGTGTCCAATAGAAAAAGTCGATTGGAGAGAGTAACAAAGACGGAGTGAGAAAAGGACCGTTGCCAATGTCTCACACCATCCAAGCCGCCGATTGCAAGTGCATCAGCCGATTTCGGTCAAACCGTCTTCGCCGTCGAGCCAACGCCACAGCTGCCACTCGCTCGGTTCTCCATCTGCTCCCATGCGTTTTCGTTTCCATACTGTGACTAATGTCGGATGGTAACTGCGGTAAAAGTCGCCGTCCAGTACATAGTAGTTAACGTCGAAGCGCAGACCTCGCTCGAACGTTAAAGTAACCCGGACAGAACCGTCTTCACGGTCTGACTTCTCTATTTTCAGCAAGTCGAGAGAATATGGCAGTGGTACCTGTTCGAACCATGAGACAGCGTCTTTTAACGCCTGACGGACAACAGCGGGCAGCTGAAATGTTAACTTTTTCATTGAAACTCTCCCGAATAAGGAGCCACGTGAAGGGTTGAGAAATTTCTCAACCAGAATGGGTGACGAGTAATCACCTACGACGCAAGAATACCTTTTAAGGAAAGGTACACTGACGTCGTAGACGAATACATCGAGTTTCACATGAAAATATAATGTGAAACTAAATCCTTCAGAAAACCTGAATAAAACGGTATTCCTTCTCTCACCTCCGCTGGGCCGACCAATGATTTTCACAAGGCGGATCAGCAGAGATTAATTAGCTCGTCTACTCGGTTAGCGGTAAGAAGGAACGCGAATGGGTAATAATCATAGGTGTTATGGCCGAAGAGTTCGGGGAGGAACAGGATACTTCTTCATTCTGGTGGGATTCTAAGCAATGATCCCGTTTAAAAATATTTTTGATCGCTTGATAGAATACCTGGAGAAAACAATTTGCAGTTGGAGTGAGTCTCCACTGGGGAGGAGGTCCGAAATCGCAATAGTTGTAGTGCCTGACAGCAAACAGAAAGACCAACGGTCCGCGGTAAATCGAGAGTTCGAAAACTCAGCAAAAAACCGCGAACGCGTTGGTCAGTTTGTGGAAACACAGCTGATGTCGCTGATATGAACCACCGGAAGAGGTGAGGCAAATCAGGAAGCTGCATTGTAGGTTGGGTGGCTTTACTTCGAGTAGTCAACCGTCACGATGCGAGCATCGTAATCGATCTCAACTTGACCATTACCGGTCCAGAGCACGTTCTCTGCGGGCAACTCTTGGTCCAGGGGACTACCGATATCGGAACGGAAAAAACCCGTCGCCGAACAACAGGTACCCAATCGCTGCTTGAACAGCTCGAGCTGCGAAGCATAGAGCATCGCAATGTGATCCGGCGCAAGGTTAGCGTGCCACCCGGCCTGATCGTTACCCCCGCGGTCCTTCGGTGGATTCACCACGCGAAGGACCCAATTGTCACAGCGTTTGTCGCGGCGAACCTGCGCCCAAAGCGCAGAAATTCCACCGCAGACCCCAGCGACTGCCGACGTGATGAGACTTTTGCCCCAATCCGTCACCAATTCGACTGTATCAGGCTGCAGCAATACAAACGCGGTGACACCAGCAGCAACAATCGTACCCAACATCCACAACTTCGACTTAGACATAGCTCTTCCTCACTTAGAAAACGTGGTTTTTTCGCAGAACATACGCACCGTGCGCGTCCCACTTCCGAACACAAACAGCGGCCAAGTGGTCAGAGCAGGAGTCGAAACCCACTAAGACCTCATTGAAAACGGCCTCGTCGTTGCGTCAGCATCAATCCCCTGAAAGCGGGGAACCACACTATGTCTATGCATAAGCCTAAACAGTAAGCTCATGCATGGACATGGTGTGACTAACGCTGACAAGTCGGGAGAATTCTAAGAAAGCAATGATCTCGAACGAACTAAGTTCGAATCTATTTAAAAAAACATAATCCGCGGACCGTTGTCTTCCGAAGTGCCAATCCTGTGGCTCTCGCAGAAGAAAACGGCTCACTACAATCTACCAATAGAGGAGGGCTAGAGAGCAGCTGTAGTATATACAGTAATTTCATGGGGTATACAAGCCTCCGGCAGCTAAGCCCTTAGTATTACGCCAGAACTAGGCACTATTAAGGGGGAGGAACGACTCAATTCTTGAACTAAAAATAGGTTCGGTGCCTGGCACCGAACTATGGGAAGCATTAAATAGTAAGGTAGATATACCCTTTTTAGAGAATGGAGAGCCTGCAAATTGGCCCATTATCAGTCTTTACACCGCAGATCTCCTTGAGAACTGCCAACGTGAGTTCGCGAATTGTGGGCTTGAGGAAAAGTTTGGATCTATTCTTGAAACTCTATTTACGGAAAAGTGCGAGGATGCGAGTCCATTGATAATGCGACAGAATATTATCGGCATTCATGCCTGGATATCTGAATGTAAGAAAAGTGGCGATTTGTTGATACTTCATTTTGATGGGGACTCGTAAGTGATGCCATAGGGTAGGGGAATTGCTAAGGGCCCACTACTGTCTTGTTTCTTGAGCTGAATACAGCCTGCCTACTCAATCAATCACGTACTCTTTTTGGACTTGAAATTAAACACAAGTTCGGAGAAAGGCGGTATCAGTCTATAAGAGAGGTAGCCGTGACTATAGCGAAACTGACTCTTGTTAGAGTATTTACATCTTGGGGCTTAGCTAGGGTGTTGCTGCTTTGACTCTTTGTTCTTGGGTTTGCATTGGATATGTTCCTGTTGAAAACCAATGCCGATCAAATAACCTGCGATCCTTCTTAGAACTGGTGCAAAGACCCACAGGAGGAGGCGAAGGTATCTTGGAACCAGTATCGGTGTTTCCGGATTCGAATCGCCACCGAATAGAACTGCATGGGCCCTTGCCTGTATCCGCTGTATTCTTGTGGCCGCAGGTTGTCGACGAAGTTGGATTTTTTCAAGATGACTCTGGTTTACCGTACCAGCGGCCAGAGGTTCTGCCAAAACATTGGCCGCTGCAACGGCGTCTTGGATTGCTAGATTTATGCCCACACCACCTATGGGAGACATTGCATGAGCTGCGTCTCCGATAAAAAGCAAGCCTCGTTGATACCACTTTGTCATGCGATTGATTTGAATACTTAGGAGCTTAACTTCCTGCCAGTCGGAAAGTCGAGATGCAGCGTGCGTGAGGGGAGGGCAGACATTTCCAACTGTCTTGCGAAATTCACTTATCCCTTTGGATCGAAGGTAATCGAGCGACCCTTTCTTGATCAGATTAGCAACTTGGTAATGCGATTTGCGTGGTATCGTTATCAACATATGCCCGTCTTTGAGCCAGCCCAGAGTATGAGGTTTCTCGATTTGCGGACGATCCAAGCGAAACCAAAGTGCATCGACTGGCACTCCACAGCTGATGACATCGATATTTGAATGGTTTCGAATGGTTGAACTGCGTCCATCGGCTGCAACAAGGAGATCGGCCATAACCGTATGTTCAACCTCGTCCTTCAAATATTTTACGCCTACGACCGTATCTCCGTCACGAATGACGTCAGTTGCTCGTGCATTCAAAACTAACTCAAATTCGTCGAACTGCTTTGCTTTGCTGCTGAGGAAATTTAGAAAGTCCCACTGGGGCACAAAGCAGATAAACTTACAGTGGGTTTTCAGATGTGAGAACGTTGGTCCTTTGTAGTTTTTTCCCTGAAAATTGACTTCTAACTCTTCGGCGCGGAAATCTACCAACGGTAGAAACTCATCTAGCAAATCAAGCTCGTATAGCAGTTCAAGTGTCGAGGGGTGGATGGTATCGCCACGAAAGTCCCGCAGAAAATCAGCGTGCTTCTCTAAGACAACGACATCAACTCCAGACCTCGCTAATAAGTACCCTAGGAAGATTCCAGCGGGCCCGCCGCCAACGACGCAACACTTCGTTTTAGTTTGATTTACCATCAACTGTAATCCGGTCGTAAGGCTGTGGATTCGTGTGACAGCTGCAATATGCTACCAATTTGGAATAAGGTTTGAAGGCTAAAATCTATGGGCATGTGCGGCAAGGATAAAGCCCTCTAGAGCGCCAGGTTGGCGCTTATTTGCCCGATAAGGTTTCTTATCAGGCGATTCGTCTGAGTGTTGTTGGGCAAGTTGTTCCACAGACTGCCCCGCACAGTATCCTCGCGGCAACAAATTAAGCAGCTTGCTTTTCCATGTAATTTGGTCAATAATAGCTCTAGTTGAGAGTTTGCTATTCGACAATCCCAATCGTTCTTTCTCGTCCCGATACGAGCTTAAAGCTAGTTGGCCTTGCCAAAGCGCCTGCCGCTTTTGCAGGGCCGAACACCATTACGGTTTTTCGGTCTTGAACGGCGCCACCACAGTTACGTGGAGCCACTTCGCGATACTCTGTCTTGAAAGCACAGAGCCATGACGTCAAATCTCAAAATCTTGCCCAAACACGCCTTGCTCATGCTGAAGTTTGCAGCGGTGCAACTGCTGAAGGGGTTTGCTGCCAATCGGTCGCCCGAGACAGCCTTTCGCATCTTTCAGTGCGATCGACTGGTTCTGGCGCGACTGAGCGCAGACTATCTGAAAACAAGAAACGAGATCAAACTGATTGAACTCGACGATGACACAAGGGCCTATCTTGATGGAGCACTGTTTTTCGACAGTTTTTCAACTAGTGTCACTGTTCGCATCCCGGCCCTGAAAGCTGCTCACTTTGATCTCGCTGCTCGGTTGGAAGAGTTTCTTGAAAATGAATGCCGAGAAGAGCATTTCGATCTTCCACAGGCGGATCGACTGTTGTCCCTTCGAATTCTCACCTCAACTACGGCAATTTCTCTCAAGACAAGCCTTCAAAGAACTACGACACTGCGAACTTCCGCACTGCCTAACACTCTGATTACCGAAACGGCTCCTTTGGGGCTTACCTACCAGAGTATCTATAAGAGAACTCGGGTTGACCGGCCATGCAGACTTCGGGAAGCGCAGGTGCGTCTTTTGCTTCGAGCACTGAGAGCAACTGCTGAAAGCAGGGACGCTGCCCAAAGCAATGTGATTGGAGTAAACCTTCTGAATTTCCCGGGATACACAGAAGAGTTTCTTGAAGAGGCTCGCTCCTTGCTTCGAAGCTAAGGTATCCCCCAATCGCGCATTCTTATCAGACACTGTAACGCGAGGCAGCACACCAGGGGTTTTTCGGAAGTTTTCCGCAAGATTCCCGGTGTTCGGCCTCGCCAAACTGTTAGCTAATCTTGATCTACACAACCGCCCTAGCCCAACCAACACTGGTGATAAACGAGGTAGCGCCTAATAGCCATAGCGATAGCGATACGGTCGAACCAACACCTCATTTGCGGCATTCGATTGGGCTAACTTATGAGCGATGTCTTGCCGTAAGATACAGTCTCGGATTTCAGGCGTGTCTGGAGCAAAGCCAATTTCTTGGCAGCGAGCGCGGAACTGGGCAATGGTTGGCGTGCAGGCGAAAAGAGAAAGAAGAAGAAATAGTAAAGCTAATCGATTCATAGAGACCTCCCTGCCCCACTCTTTCATCAAACGATAAAGCGCGTCACGAGTAAACTTGCCGTTGCTAGTATACAACCTGCCAAGCAGAAGAACTGTTGCAAAGCGCGCGGTCTTGTTAGCGGCCAGCCGCGAGTCTGTATTTAGCTTGAGTTTATACACACTCTGATGTATAATGTCAAGTAACACTGTGGTTTTATTCTCTATTTATCGCCGTTTGGCAGGGAGTATGAGATGTTTGAGTTTACGGTTATTGCTGGTTTCCTTGTCGCCCTCCTGTTTTTAATCTTCTACGCAAATCATAAACGCAGGCAGATGATGGAAGTGCAGGCTGTGAAACGAAACGGTCGTGTTCGCTCCCATGCATTTTATGCTACCCCTGAGCTGCTTCTGCCCTTCGCATCCAGCGAGATAGGTTTGCAGTTTTGGACAGGTGGTAAAAACTCACCGCCAATCTTCCAGGCAACCCTGCCCCTTAAGTTTCCATCGGAGTTAACAATCGCTATCCGCCCCGAAGATTTCTTTCAAAAAATCGGCAAATGTTTGGGCATGCAAGATATTATCATCGGCAACTCTAGTCTTGATGATGCCTACATTTTTAAGGCGAGCAACGAACGACATCTTCGAAAGTTCCTCAGTGCGGAATTACAGTCTGTGCTTCTCCTACTCCAGCCTGAAAAGCCTTTTCTCAGTCTGAAAGATTCAGTACTCACCCTGCGTTTTCATCGCTACCCGCACTCGGCTCAGGAACTTGAGGATTTGATAGAGTTGGTGATGCAGATTTTTGGAGTGCTCGAGGATCAGGTAGCTCCTGCAGGAAATCGCCGCTTCTCTAGAAAAAAAATGGAAGCTGTGGGAATGAAGTAAGGGCGGGAGAGAAGAGCTTGCCCAATTAATCGCTTGTTCGTTTGCCAACTAGTACACAGCAACCGAACGCACAACCTTAGACGAATTCGAAAGATGGGGACCAACACGTGCCAAAGGTTCCAAAGAAAAGAGAACTCATTGATCCGTTCATCCTAGTCGAGGATGACACCTTTTCAGACGAGTGAGCCGCTAGATAGAACTTGGCAAATGTATCCGTCTTGACGGCGACATACAGAGAGTCGTTCTAAAAACCCTAAAAATCACTCGGGCACTTCCTCCGTGGTAGTGCTCTCTCACGAAAACAATTCCAGCGAATAACAAGAGTCCGCTGCTATATCAGGTAAAGGATACTAAATTCATATGCGATAAACAAGATGGGAGATCACTATGGATTGCCGCTTGAGCCAGAAGTGGCTAATTAACTTATTACAATACGCTTTTGGCTGCTGTTGTCGAAGCCGTCTCCCGCCTGTTGGCCTACTCAACGGTAGTGAGCTGGTTTCGGTATTCGCTTGGCAAACAGCAAATACCATCGATGTTCCTGACGTTCTGAACCTTCGATAATTGAGGGCAAGCCCTAGAGTTTCATGGGGTTTCAGCAGTCAGGTCAAAGTAGTTTCTGTGTTGGCATCAGGTTTCGAAATCCAGTGATCTCGCTAAAAAAGAAATTTCTCTTCATGCATGTTCCCAAGACAGGTGGGAATTCCATTCAAAGTCTTCTTTGCAACTATTCTGAGGATAAGATGGTTCGCAGTGCCGACTATCACGATGGAATACAACTCTTTGAGCTTAGAAACGACAGGTACGGGACACACAAGCATTCTACGCTGAGTGATTATCAGAGGGTCGTCGAACCTGAGGTTTTTAGAGACCTGTTTAAATTTGCAGTACTTCGAAATCCTTGGGATCGGATGGTTTCGTTTTATTTTTCACCCCATAGGCAGGTCACCGATTTTGATCGCGATAGATTTTTGAATTTTATTACTCGCGCGGCCGCAGTGAGAAGCTACATCTGCACTCGTTCAATCAAGTCGCGAATTATGGAAAGACTACACTTAGGTGGAGCGAAACCGTTGGGAACTCAGTTAGACTACCTAATCAAGTTTGAACAACTGGACCAAGACGTTAGCATGGTCTGCGAAATACTTAAGATCCCGTTTGGGAATCTGCCGCAGTATAATGCCTCAAAGAGTAAGCACTATTCAGTCTACTATGACGAGGAAACGAGAAACTTGGTTGCATCGATGTTTGAAGACGAAATTCGCGCCGGTGCTTACCTGTTTGAGTCGTGAGGTAGACTGCTGAGTGAGCAAAGCATTAACTCATAGCTTACCAATGTTTCGGCGTTGTGCTAGGTTCTGTATGTTTGGACAGTGGAGCTCGTATGAATGCTGAGGATTGTTACTACTCCTCACATTCGAGCGTTTTAGAAATACATTAAAGATGATTAAGAACAAGACTTCGTTAAAATCGATCGCAGCATCGCGCAAATCTCGTCTCTCACTTATTGGCTGGCGTGAGTGGGTTGGATTCCCTGAGCTAGGTATTAAATCGATAAAAGCAAAGGTTGATACTGGAGCTCGTTCATCGAGCATCCACGCATTCAACGTTGAGAGTTATCGGCGAAAAGGTAAGCAATTTGTGCGGTTTGATATTCATCCCGTGCAGCGCAGCACTAAAAAAGTGATCGAAGCACATGCAGAAGTGCTAGAGTGGCGAAATGTTCGTAGCTCTAGCGGGAAAGCTTCCCTTCGACCAGTTATTGTGACAGAAGTGAAATTTCTGGGCGAGACTTGGCCCATAGAAGTAACATTGGCGAACCGAGATGAGATGGGGTTTAGAGTGCTGTTGGGACGGGAAGCCGTCCGTGGGCGTCATCTAGTAGACCCAGGCCGTTCTTTTTACGCCGGTAAACCGAAGAAAAAGAAGACTGTAGGCAAGACAAAGAGTCGTTGAACTCAGGTTGAAGTATTTCGGCTATCCATTGGAGACCCACTATGAAGCTCGGCATATTATCGCGAAGTCCTAAGTGCTACAGCACGCAACGTCTCACCGAAGCCGCGCTCCAGCGTGGTCACGATGTCAAGGTTCTCAATACCCTCCAGTTTGCGATTGACCTTGAACAGGGTGAACCAGATTTGTTTTATCGCCAGAAGGAGATTCCACACTTTGATGCCATCATGCCGCGTATCGGTGCCTCAATTACCTATTTTGGTACTGCTGTAGTTCGTCAGTTCGAGCAAATGGATGTCTTCTGTGCAAACTCATCAATCGGAATCGTCAATTCTCGAGATAAACTGCGCTGTTTGCAGATATTGAGCCGCCACAAGATCGGAATTCCTGTCACGAATTTTGTGAGCACGAAGAAAGATGTCCTTCCTGCAATTCAACGAGTGGGAGGCGCCCCGGTGGTAATCAAGCTGATCGAGGGTACGCAGGGTATCGGAGTGCTACTGGCCGACACCGTTAGTTCCGCCGAGGGAATTATCGAACTCTTACAAAGCCAGAAACAAGACGTGCTCGTCCAAAAATTTGTAGCAGAAAGCAAGGGTCGGGATGTTCGCGCGATTGTCGTAGGAGATCAAGTGGTCGCGGCAATGCGGCGAGTTGCACAGGGGCAAGAGTTTCGTAGCAATGTGCATCGCGGTGGGCGAACAGAGGCTGTAGAGTTGGATGATAACTACAAACAAGTTGCGGTACGTGCAACTCAGATTTTAGGGCTTCGAGTTGCCGGGGTCGACATGTTGGAGAGTAAGGATGGTCCTCAAATTATGGAAGTAAATTCCTCTCCTGGTCTCGAAGGCATTGAAGGCTGCACGCAACTAGATATCGCTGGTGCGATGATTGACTACATTGCTGC
>CBDUGV010000072.1:0-16630 GCA_965366815.1 uncultured Bdellovibrionales bacterium
GGCATCACTCAAGCCCCAGAGTCCAAAACTCGTGCAGGCCGGATGGGAAAGACAGGCTTGTAGAATTTCAGCATAATAGTCAGCCTGAACCTTTCGGGCCCGCTCGTCTGCCGGAAGAGCCAATGCGATATCCAGTTCGCTGATGTGGACTTCTAGTCCGAGCTCAGCGAATCGCGAGATAACGTATTCAACATCAGCGCCACTCGGTAGGAAGTTCGGACGAATATGCATTTGCAAGCCGACTCCATGCACTGGCACACCATTCGCTCGCAGCGTTTTGAGGAGTGCATGAACGGCGACCATCTTCTCGTTGGGCATAGCGATATCGTAATCGTTGTAAAACAAGAGCGCATTCGGATCGGCGCTGTGAGCCCAATAAAATGCGTCAGTGAGGTATGACGTTCCCAAATGGGTATACCAGATAGACTTTCGAAAACTACCGTCGCTGTTCACTGCTTCGTTGATCACATCCCACGCATATATCTTGCCAGCATAGCGACTCACTGTTTGCTGGACATGTGATTGCAATACCTCGCGCAATTCTTCAGCTTCCCAGCTCTCTCGCTTCAGCCACTCCGGCAGCTGCCGATGCCAAACCACCGGATGACCTCGAACTTCGAGTTCGTTGTCTTCCGCAAACTCGACAATAGCATCTGCTGCGGCGTAGTCCTGCCCTCCTTTTTCAGGCCGCAGGACTCCCATCTTCATGGCGTTCTCAGGCGTAACCAGACTGAACTGTTGAGCCAGGAGACTTTGATAGGAAGGATCGCTTGCAAGGGGTTCGGCGAGAACACTTACCCCAAAGAGGCGCCCCCCTTGCGCCGCTAATTCGGCCAAGCCTGGAGGATCGTCGAGATCCATTGCTCGAGGCAATGTGCTGCAGGCACTGAGTGCGAGAAGAACGAGTATTCTTTTCATGGGTCGAGTGTAGCGATTGTAGAACCGCTGCGCAGGAATAATCTACTGGCTCTTAGGTGATGAGGGTATTTCTGAGATGGGGAAGAAAAAAGGAAAGCGGCCTGGGAGCCAGCTGGCAGGCAGTGCCAACTCCCAAACCGCTAAAATCAGCAGTTAACCGCTGGAGCCACATCGCCGAACTTTCTCGAACGGAACAGGATAGTGAAAGAGAGCAAACGAGAATTATGGCTGCTCAGCTTCTACAGCTCCAAGGTTACTTATCTATAAAGCAAGCAGTGTGCCAAACAGAGGAGAATTGAGCGATGCTAAATTAATTAATAATTACAAGTAACTACAGAGAAGGAGGGAGAAGGAAAAGCATTATGATTAATGACAAATTTTGTCTTTTATCTAAAGATTCCCCCGATCCGGCTGCCGCAGCCACAATTATTGTCGATAGTCTTTCGCTCGTTACCCATGTACAGCCTAGAGATATCTAGATGCACTTGTCTTCGCTCGATCAGATCGAGCTGCATTGGGCCGAGCAAATGCGCCGACGAAATTTTTCCAGGTATTCGACAGGTCGGAAAACGAGCCTCAAATATCAGCTTCAAACCATTGGAATGTTTGGCATTCGAATCAGCTGACAAAATTTGGCCGCTCGTTTAGGCCTGCAGGTAAGAGAGAATCGTATCGGTATACTCTTCTGTGCCAAGACTCTTCTCGCTAGAAGTAGCGATATCAGCAGTTCGACAGCCAGCCCGTAGCGTCTTCTCTACTGCATCCTCTATCGCCGCTGC
Source organism: uncultured Bdellovibrionales bacterium (assembly GCA_965366815.1). Lineage (GTDB taxonomy): Bacteria > Bdellovibrionota_C > UBA2361 > SZUA-149 > SZUA-149 > CBDUGV01. The sequence goes on from CBDUGV010000072.1 coordinate 1,698, forward strand.
TTCTGCTGTTGCTCCAAAGGCAAACTTCAGCATCATCGCGACAGATAGAATCTGACCTGTGGGGTTCGCCAACCCTTTGCCGGCGATATCTGGCGCAGATCCCCCAGGTGGCTCAAACATGCCAAACCCCTCGTCATTGAGACTGGCCGATGCGAGCATTCCCAGCGATCCCGGAAGCACCGCTCCAGCATCCGAGAGAATATCACCGAACATATTTGTTGTAAGAATCACATCGAATTGGCTTGGATTACAAATAAGCTGCATCGCGCAATTGTCGACCAACATATCGCTGAGTTCGACGTCTGGATACTCCTTCGCCACCTCGTGGACCACTTCTCGCCAGAGACGCGAGGTCTCGAGGACATTCGCCTTATCAACCGAAGTGAGGCGTCCGCCGCGTTTTGCGGCAGCTCGAAACGCAGTATGTGCCACGGAAGCAATCTGCGCCTCGGTGTATTCAGCAACATCGGTGGCAACTCGTTGTCCGTCGCGCACCTCCGTAGATTTATGTCCGAAATAGATATCGCCGTTGAGCTCGCGCACAAATAGTATATCTACACCATCGGCAATTAATTCATCCTTGAGTGGGCAATGCGCCGCTAGCTCTGGATATACCCGGACCGGACGAAAGTTGGCGTTAAAAGAAAACGCTTTGCGTATCCCTAGCAAGGCATTGACTTCACAGCCCTTCCATTTATCAAGATGAAGCTCTGAGACTGGTCCACCAACCGAACCAAACAGCACCGCATCGCTCCCAGCACATATTTCCATAGTCTCTGCCGGAAAATGGACTCCGTGCTCGTCATAGGCAGCACCACCGATCAATGCTTCAACTGTTTCAAAGGAATGCCCGAATCGCTTTGCAACCTCGGCCAGAACTCGCAGCGCCTGCGCCATCACTTCTGGACCAATTCCATCACCGGACAATACTGCGATTTTCTTTTCCATTCGATTCCTCTTTACCGTTTAAACTCGAACGGCATAGACCATTATTCAGCAGCGCCGTGCGTAGTAAAAAAACGATTCTCTTCTTGCTTCTTACGAAACGAATCAACGTCATCGGCACGTGAACGGATATAGTCAATATCGTCTAAGCCATTTAACATGCAGTGCTTGCGAAACGGATCATAGTCAAAAGAATGCGTCGTTCCATCTGGCAGCGTTACCGTTTGAGATTCCAGACTCACTTCAACCTCATAGTTCCCGGACAAGGCGTCTTCCAAAATTCGGTCAACCACATCTTCGGGGAGCGTAACTAAAAGCAATCCATTCTTCGCACTATTGCTGTAGAAAATGTCAGCAAACGACTTAGAGATAACCACTCGGATACCCGCTCCGACAATTGCCCAGACCGCATGTTCGCGAGAAGAGCCACATCCGAAGTTATCGTCTACGACCAGCACCGCAGCTCCTTCAAACTCGGGCCGATTGAACACGAAATCCGGGTCTTGTCCTTTCAGACCATAAAACAGATTTTCTCCAAATCCATCCCGACTGACGCTGGTAAGAAACTTGGCTGGAAGAATCTGATCGGTATCGATATTCTTCAGCGGCAGTGGGATAACCTTCGATCGAACTGTAGTACATTTTTCCATAATAGCTCCTAAAGATACTGCTCTGAGGAAGTAATTTTTCCGTGAATCGCACTTGCAGCCACGGTCGCAGGTGACGCGAGATGTGTCAGACTCCCTGGTCCCTGTCGCCCCATAAAATTTCTGTTGGAAGAACTTATACAACGCTTTCCTTCGGGAACTTTGTCGTCGTTCATCGCCAGACACATTGAACATCCAGGCATCCGAAAATCAGCTCCTGCCTCGCGAAAGATTTCAATCAATCCTTCTTCTTTCGCCTGGGCAAGAACCGCTTCCGAACCAGGCACAACATAGAAGGTTACTTCTTTGTGCACTTTGTTTCCTTTCAGCACTGCTGCGGCTATGCGCAAATCTTCAATGCGACCGTTTGTGCAAGAACCAACAAAAGCCCAATCAACGGGAGTGCCAGAGATTGGCGCACCCGCAGCAAGTTGTACATACTTCAATGCGTTTCGAACGGTTGCCTGCTCACCTTCCGGTAATTCCTCGAGCTTCGGCAATGTCTCTGAGATCTGACAACTCTGCCCAGGATTAGTACCCCAAGTCACCATCGGATCAAGCGTGCTCACATCAATCGTCAATTCACGATCAAACGTCGCACCATCGTCACTGAGGAAGCTCTTCCAATAGGAGAGCGCGCGCTCCCATTGCTCAGCCTTCGGCGCCTGCTTCCGGCCTTCTATATACGAAAAAGTCGTTTCATCAGGAGAAACCAGTCCGGCCCGCGCACCGCATTCAATGCTCATGTTGCACATCGTCATGCGCTCTTCCATGCTCATCCGACGAACAGCTTCCCCGGAATACTCAATGACATAACCAGTTGCACCACCAGTTCCAATCTCATGGATCAATCGCAGTATCGCATCTTTCGAATAAACGCCTTTCTTAAAAGCGCCAGTAAATTCCACTCGCATTGACTTGGGCTTTTGTTGGAGAAGACAACCTGTTGCGAGCACATGTCCAACTTCGGAAGTTCCAACACCAAAGGCAAGTGCCCCGAAGGCGCCATGGGTAGATGTGTGTGAGTCACCACAACAAATAGTCATACCGGGCTGGGTTAAACCGAGTTCGGGTCCAATCACGTGCACCACACCTTGGTACCCACTATCCATGTCGCAAAGCGGAATCTGGAATTCCACACAGTTCTTACGAAGTGTTTCAACCTGGAACTTGGCCGAATTATCAAATATCTCAAAGCGATTCTGGCGAGTTGGAATGCTGTGGTCGAGGGTCGCAAGGAAACGGCTCGTATCACAGACCGAGAGACCTTTCTCGCGCAGCGTGGCGAAAGCTTGAGCCGAGGTAACTTCGTGAATCAACATGAGATCAATCGCAAAAATAGCAGGATGCCCTTCTTGTTGGCTCACCACATGCGCATCCCAAATCTTATCTATAATGTTCTTCGCTGCCATTCCTCACTCTCGCGCAATCAAATGCGATATTTCGTCTCTATATACGCTCGATTGACCGCGTCAATCAGCGCCTTCATTGCTGAAATCTCAATGTCTTGATCCCGACCAACCCCCGAGAAACTCGTTCCAGCCTCACAAGAGATAATGATCGTCGAAATACTCACTGCGTTGATCCCTTTCCCCTCTGATTGACTCTGATGACTTTCGATCGTTGTAAAAAAATAGGGATCAATTGCCGTCTTCAATGCCGCGAGAGCAGAATCCCGCCCTTCATGTTCTTGGACAATCTCGCCGCTTTGATCAAAGAGCGTACCACTGAGTTCTAGATGAGACTTGTTATGGATGCGCGAATAGGAAAAGGTATCTATGCGAATTGGTTTTCGAAACTCAAAATAACCAAGCAAGAGCTCTTGATCGGTAATACCTTTGCGACGTTCTTTATAGATAGCCTTTATCGACTGCGCGAGATCCGCCTTTTCGCTGTCATCACAGCGATATCCCGCGTTTTCAACGATGGATTTAGCATGGTTTCCACCGCTTAGCGGCCCAAAGACCAATCCAATCTCCTTGCCGATCTTTCGTGGATCGAATGGTTGATAGGCGAGTGGATTACTCAAGACAGCATTGGTATGGCCCCCGGAAGAATGCCGAGCCGCATTCGCTCCGCTTACCGGAGAGTGAGGTTGTTGGGCCAACATGTTCTCAGAAACAAAATCACAAGCTACCCCAAGCTTCTCCAGGCGTAGACCAGTGTGCAATTTCGGATCGAGTGTCGGTCCAAAGCGATCAAGAATAATCGCTACTTGCTCGAGTGCCGCGTTTCCGGCTCGCTCGCCCACCCCGTTCAAACATCCCTCGATTTGCCGAGCAGGACCGTTTACAACACCGTTGATTGAATTCTGCACCGCTAAACCGAGATCGTTGTGGCAATGAACCGACCAAATCACGTCGCTATCAGGAAAGCGGTCTGCGATGAGCTTCGCATGGCGATTCATTTTCTCGACAAAGTATTCCTGGCCCTCGAGTACCGACGCCCCGCCAATCGTATCGGGGCAATTTATTACTCGCGCGCCAGCTTCAACCGCCGCAACAATTAAATCAGTTACAAAGTCGAAATTTTCAGCCATTCGCGAATAGCCTTCAGGGCTAAATTCGACCTCAAGACCCGCCTGCACTGCTCGTCCGACAAAATCCGCGACATTTCGTTCGATTTGCGATTTATCTGCTTTCTGCCCAAGCGATGCCTCCATCAGCACTGGGTCAACAGGCACATAGACATGGAGCCGAGGAGTCTTACCGGCTTTGTTCATCGCAGGAGCCAATGAATCGATGGTTCGATCAATCTGCTCGTCTCTGAGCTGACAGAGTGCGGCAACGACTGGAGCATCAGCTCGTCCGCCGTATTCCTCAGCGATGGCTCGCACTATCTCGAAATCAATCTCGCTGGCAGAAGGAAATCCAGCCTCAACGATGTCGATGCCAAGCTCCGCTGCCAGCTGTGCGTATTCGAGATTCTGAGCAAAGGTCATGCCCGCACCGGGGCACTGCTGGCCGTCCCGAAGCGTCGTATCGAAAAGTTGAATTTGAGAGCTTTCTTCCATGGTCCTATCGAATTCCCGACAAAACCACCTAGTTTAGCTAGCTTCTAAAAAATGTCAAGCTTTCTAGCACCTTGCACAGCAGATGGAATGACCGCGAAATGACACTCAAGGCTCTGGCTTTCGAGGCGATCCCGTTCGCCTAGCGCGCTGCCCGCCGGTTCGCGAAAGGCCCTAGATCATTGACTTTCGCCTAGGCATCTGTTTGATTCGGCTTCACTCAGGCTTACTTTCTCAACGATCTTGGTTAGATGTACATTCTTACCGGCGGCGCCGGATTCATCGGTAGTAACTTTCTGCATTACCTCAACTCGCGGGGCATAGACGACATCTGTGTCGTCGATTCACTCGGCAGATCAGAGAAGTGGAAAAATCTCGCCCGGGCACGCTTCGATGATTATCTCGATAAAACAGAGTTTCTGAAACGAATCGAACAGGGCGATCCGCTACCAGAAGTTACAGCTATTGTGCATCTGGGAGCCTGCAGCTCAACAACCGAGACCGACGCCGACTACATGCTGGCCAACAATTATCGCTACTCAAAGACTCTAGCTCAATGGGCGATCGAAAAAGGAGTGCGATTCGTATATGCCTCCTCCGCAGCGACGTATGGCTCGGGAGAACTCGGGTTTTCCGACGATGACAGCACGACACCCAGCTTAAACCCGCTCAACGTCTATGCGCTCTCCAAGCATCTTTTTGATATCTGGGCCCTGCGTACAAAGGCCGCGGAAAAAATCGTCGGGCTGAAGTTCTTTAATGTGTATGGCCCGAATGAGTACCACAAAGGCGATATGCGCAGTGTGGTCTATAAGTCTTTTCATCAGGTGAAAGAAAGCGGCAAGGTGCAGCTATTCAGATCGCATATTCCAGAATATAGTGACGGAGAACAGAAACGAGACTTCGTCTATGTGAAAGATTGCTGCGAACTGCTGTGGTGGTTTCTCGAAAACCCTTCCAGCGCAGGAATCTTCAATTTAGGGACAGGCAAAGCTCAAAGCTGGAACGATCTGGTTAATGCTGTCTTCAACTCGCTTAATTTAGTGCCCAATATTGAATACATCGACATGCCACCAGCTCTAAGAGGCAAATATCAGTATTTTACTCAGGCCCAGATGGGCAAATTGCAGACAGTTGTCGGAGACTTCCAATTTCGGCCTCTTGAGGCAGGAGTGCGCGATTATGTTGAGAACCATCTAAATTCGGACGACCCCTATCTAGGGTAGCTGGTTCAAATTCAGCTGCCCAGTTGACGGTCCACTGCGGGTTGACGGACCACTCCGATAAAATATCAATTTTGTATCCTTCGAATCCGCGCTGGACGGGGAGGATATTAGAAGTAATAATTCTGCAATAAGAAGAACCGAACGCTAGAGAGCTTAGAGCTTGGCACGAGACGAACTATACGCTGGCACGATAATTGGCGGACGCTATGAGATCTGCGAGGAGATCGGCGCCGGCGGGATGGGAACAGTATACCGTGTAAAAGACACTCTCCTCGGCGAGAAAGAGATCGCGCTGAAGACCCTACTTGACGAGTATGCGCGAGAGAAGTCCTACGTCGAGCGATTTATTCGCGAAATCGAATTAATGAACCAGGTAAATCACCCCAATGTCGTTCGCACCTATGACATTGGAACAGATGCTGACCTCATTTACTTCACCATGGAGTTCGTAAAAGGAATCACTCTCGAAGATATTCTCGAGCGAGGTCCGGTTCCTTTGAAAGACATTCCGCTGCTATTAATGCAGATATGCCGTGGACTTAACGCAATTCACAAAGCAGAGATCATCCATCGAGACCTAAAGCCCGGCAATATCCTCTTGCTGGCGGATGGCACGGTAAAAATTACTGATTTCGGGGTCGCCCGCCCGAAAACATCTCGCCTGACTAAGAAGAATGAACGAGTCGGGTCAATTTGGTATATGGCCCCGGAGACCTGGCAAGGGGGAGAGCTAACTCGGATTACTGACCTCTACAGTGTCGGCGTGCTGCTGTTCGAGGCAATCACCGGTCGACTTCCCTTCGAGAGTGACGAGCCGGCTCAGCTCATGCAAATGCACCTGCGCCGTCATCCCCCGTCTCCCAAGAAATTTCGGGCAGACACCCCGGTATGGCTCGAGCAGATCACCTTAAAGTTGTTATCAAAATCTCCGAAAGATCGGCCGTCATCGGCCCGAGAGGTTATTGATAGTGTAAAGTTACATAGCTCTGGCACGCACCCGGCGTTTCGCTCTGGCCAACGCCCAGTGATCACTGACGACCAACAAAAAAAGCTCAGGCAGTCGACGAAGGGATCAAAGGGGTCGAAAGCGACAAGCGACTCCCGCGGAAAAGAGAAGAAGTCGGGTATGCGACCTCGGGCGATGGACCAGTACAAGTCGAAGTCTAAGAAAAAAGACAAAGGCTCTCAACTGGCTCACCCAAGAGCAAAGACAGCTGGGGGGATCTTTACAGCCAACTCTCCACTGACAACTGCCCTGCTTGCACTCATCCTAGTCGTGTTAATTTTGCTGCTAATTGTTCAAGTGATGCAGTAGAGCTAACCTAGTAATTTCAGCTAGTTACGTGATTCTTTAGCTTCCCCGTCCTTTTACCTTAGTTCTTGGTTAAGATTCTCCACGCCAATGCCGACTATATTTAACAGATTCATATAGCCTAGGGCGTAAGCGGATGTTAGAGAGCCAAGATTCAAGTTCGGACAAACTCCCAGAAGGATTTGTAATTTCAAATCGCTACGAGATTGCCAATCGCCTCGGTGCGGGCGGGATGGGCTGCGTCTACCTGGCTAAAGACAAGGTTCTCGAAGATAGCCAAGTTGCAATCAAGGTCCTCCACAGGGAACTCTGCAAAGACGGCGATATCGCTAAGCGATTCCTTCGCGAAGTTAAACTCATGCATCAGGTCAACCATGCAAACGTGGTGCGCACCTTTGATGTTGGGCGCGATAAGGACATCATCTATTTCACTATGGAGTATCTCTCTGGGTCTTCCCTCGATCGAATAGTCCATCGCAAGCAACTCGATTTACCAACGATCGTGCAAATTACTACACAGGTATGTTCGGCGTTGCAGGCAATTCATTCTGCGGAAATCGTCCACCGGGATTTGAAGCCTGGCAATATTATTGTCCTACCGGATAAAACGGTGAAGTTGACCGACTTTGGGGTTGCTCGACCGAAAGGTTCAAACCTGACACAACACAATGAAATCATCGGTTCTGTTGAATATATGGCACCAGAGGTATGGCTTGGGAAAGGCATGACCCCGGCCATTGATTTCTACAGCCTTGGAGTCATTCTCTATCAACTCGTGACGGGACAAGTTCCCTTTGAGAGTGACGAACCAGCGACACTGATGTGGATGCACGTTAAGAAGCCCCCGGCACCACCGAAAAGCATTCGGGAAGACATACCTGCCTGGCTCAACAACATGATTCTCAAACTACTCGCCAAGACTCCAACAGATCGACCCAAGACTGCGGCTGAGATACTCACCTATTTCGAGCGACATGCCAGTCGAGGACGAGGCTCTGGACAGCATCCGACCACTGCCTCAACCGGCTCTTTCGCCGTTGCCAGTTCGGGCAGCTTCCAGGTAGGTTCCTCCTCCGGAAACTATCCGCAAACGACGCGGACGACGATTCGTCGACCGACCACTCGACCGCGCAAGAAAACTTTTAAAGACCTACTCCCAGCAATTGTCTTAGGCACGCTGATTGTTGGTATCACTGTTGTCTTCCTAGACCGATTTATCAATTTGTTAACTGATTTATTTCCCTACTAGATACCTTATGAGCAAGCGAATCCTTGTAACTGGAGCAGGCGGTTTTATTGCGTTTCACCTGGTAAGCTTCTTAAAAGAGAAAGGCTATTGGGTACGCGCCGTCGATATTAAAGCACCCGAGTTCGCCGCATCTACGGCCGATGAATTTCAAGTGCTCGATTTGCGTAGGTACGACAACTGCCTCATCGCAACGAGAGATATCGACGAGGTATACCATCTCGCTGCCGACATGGGTGGTATCGGATATATTTCGGCGCAGCACGCAGTTGTCGCTAGTAACAACACGATGATAAACGTTCACATGTTGGAGGCAGCTCGCATCAATGGTGCGACGCGATTTCTATTTTCTTCCACGGCCTGTGTCTATCCAATGCATCTACAAACCTCACCAGATGTGACACCATTGAAAGAAGAAGATGCCCACCCGGCAGCTCCCGAAGAAGGCTATGGATGGGAAAAACTCTACATGGAAAAACTCTGCGAGTATTATCAGAAAGATCACAACCTTGAGACACGAGTCGTCCGTTTTCACAACGTCTATGGGCCGCTGGGCACCTATGACGGGGGACGAGAAAAAGCTCCGGCAGCTATGTGTAGAAAAGTTGCAATGGCCGATAATCCAGGGAACATCGACATTTGGGGAGATGGCTTACAAACTCGCTCATTCCTCTACATTGATGATTGCGTAGAGGGCATCTATCGTTTGATGCGATCGAACTATCGCAATCCGCTCAATCTCGGCTCCGAAGAAATGGTCACTATTAATCGACTTGCAGATATTGTTGCAGAAGTGGCCAATAAAACTATTCAAAAAAACCACGATCTCGGCAGACCGCAAGGTGTGCGAGGCCGTAACAGCGACAACTCTCGCCTCCGCGAAGTTCTTGAATGGGAGCCAAGCGTAACTCTCGAGCAGGGACTTGCCCCAACCTATAAGTGGATCGCAGCCCAAGTAGAGGGAGCGGGAAAGCCTGAAAAAGCTGATGTCGACAGCCCAGCACGCCGCAGAGGCGTACGAGTTCGTGCAATCTCGCGAACCGCTGACGCGAACGACGAGGTACCCGTAGAAAAGAAAAGTGCGTGAACGTAGTTTTCCACTTCTCGTAGCATTCCTCTTCCCCGCATTAATCGCGTGCCTTCTCGCACTTGTGTATCCTCAACCAGAAGCTTTTGGCGCTCTCATGCAAGAGGACACTTGGACCGCATGGTTGAGTATCTTCTTTTGGCTGAGCGCTGCACTGGGCTTTTTTCTTCGTTGGCATTTGCACAAACAAGAATTGGAAAGAGGGCCGAGAATTCTTCTCTGGAGTCTCTTTGCATTCACCCTTTTCGCCACGCTTGAAGAACTCAACTGGGGGCAGCGAATTATCGGCTTCCAATCCCCAGCCTTTATGCAGGAGAGGCTCCAAAACGCCCATTTCAGCCTTCACTATTTGGTGGCGCATCTACTCGGATTTGAGATCAAATTCATCGCTGGGAGCTTCCTAATGGCGTATGGGTTGGTTCTACCAATTGCCACGTCCGCCTATCTCCCTCTGAAAAAACAGCTCTACCCCTATCGCTTCGCCCTTGCCCTCCCAACTATTGCACCTTGGTTTCTCATTGCGGCCTTGCTAGTTCTCCTACAACCAGTACACCATGTTGAAGAACTAGCGGAGCTCATGGTCGCGGGGTGCTTCTTCCTAATCGCTATTGCGCCACAATCTGAACTCGATGCCTACAAACAATTAAAACTCTCGCATGGCGGAGCAGTGCTCCTCACTCTTCTGCTTCTTGCCCCACTCTTTCAACAACAGATTGCACTTGAAGCTGCCAAACATGAACAGGACGTTCGACTCGTGCAAATGCACCATGCGGTGTACGAAAAAGACACTGATCGCTTTGCGCAATTGCTGCATCGCACTCCCGCTCTCGAGCCGAGCTTCTTAGACAGTAGACAGTATGTCATGGTCGCAAGTTCACTTGGCAATCTCAGTCTTGTGCAACTTCTGCTCCAGTCTGGTGCTTCTGTTCACGTCCATCAGCAAGGTCTGCCTTCGGCTGTTCACTATGCGGTTCAAGGGAAACATCGAGAAATCCTCTTTGCATTGCTCGAGGCCAAGGCAGATCCGAATCATTCCGGAGATGCTGAAACCACCCCACTGATCGCCGCAATACAGCTACAAGACCTTACCGCAGTTAAAACGCTGCTTTCCTACAATGCTTCAGCGAATCTAAAAGACTCAAACGGCCGCCTGCCACTAGTAGAGGCTGCCAAACTGGACTTTGCAGCAGCAATAAAAGTGCTATTGGCGCATGGGGCAAACAGACAGGCCACCGATGGCTCAGGAGCGCATGCGCTCGCGGTGGTTCCTCGCGGAACGATCTCGCACGAACTTCTACTTAGCCCAAAGCTTTCTGCGGACGCTTCACTGGCACCTGCAAGAACTCGCGCAAAATCTGTCTTAGCTCTTCGCTAAAACTGCCATCTTCAGTAAGGTGCGCTTGCTCAAGTTCTTTCCACCAGGCATTGGGAATTCGATCGGAAATCAATTTTGACTGTTCATGCAAAAAGACCGAGGTCGCACAGGTGACGAGCACCAAAACCGGACAATGAATTCTATGCAAGGCAGGGCGCGCATCATAGGATTTCGAAAGCGAGCGAAGCGGTAGCCCAAGTGGCAGAAATTCCTCTACCGCATCAATTGCGCGAGACAAGCGACCGGGGGCCAGGCGGCTCGTACCATCTAAGACAACCAATCGGCGCACGAGGCGCGCCGCAAATACACTAAATGCGAGAGCGACATTTGCCCCCCGTCCGACTCCAAGCACCGTGATACGCCGCAAACCATCTTTCTTGCATTGCCGAGTCAGCGATTCAGCAAAAGGTTCCACGTGCTCTTGGCTCGGCAGATCGCTGCTGAGCACGTAGAGTGCAAACTCCTCCCCCACACCCCGGCCCCAGCGCTCCGCCGTGGCAAGCGACACCGTTCCATCGGTAAGAATAAGCAGCACTGGACTGTTTCGCCGTGCGCTTCCAAGTTGACTAAGACGGATCTCCATCCTGTATCGCGTAGAGTTTTATTTCATTTACTGACCATGCCGTAGCATCTGATACCACAAGCTGCTCGAATCGCAGCACTTGTACTCGCTCTTGCCTAGGAAAATCAAGTATTACCTCGTGGTATCCTCCGAAATAGGGAAATCCGTCTTTGGTCCACTTCACCGGGCCATGCCAAGGTACCTGACGAACGACTTCACGGAGATCCTCAGAACTCGATCCGGCCAAGACACGAATACCTCTGGGGTACTGACTGGGGTTGTCCTTAATCGACAGAACTGCTCGGACCACCTCTACGGCTTCGGAGAAATCGATTTGCAGCATATCGCCTTGGCGCTGTCCCCTTCGGCTTACCGCACCAGTCTCCGAGCTAGTGACTTCAGTGGTCCAACGGCTAAACACATTGCCATCGAGCGCCTTCTGAGCCATCTGCGGGTTCGGTCGAGCTGATAACCTCCAAATCGCGTCTGTATCGCGAACCAGTCGCTTTAAATTGGCAAAGTGTCGCTGCTCTGCGATGCCCTCTTCGAGAATCCATGAACCGTAGGTCTCAACGACTGCCTGTGATGGAAAGACACTCGCTTGTACTAGACCGTGTTTCGCAGCGGCGCTTTTCACATAACCGTCTGGAGCCATGCTATTTCCAGTGAATGCCTGTCGTGGTCGAGACCCTGCATCACTCACGCCGAAAATGCTCGCGGCCCAACCAAAGGGCAAGAAAAGAGAGACGAGAGCACCGCCTAACAGAGCGGTCGCAACAATTCGCGATACATCGCTAAAAATGACAAGTGTAAGACAGACAGCAAAAAATCCAAGCAAACTCCACGGCAAGGCGGCAACTGCCAGACCAGAGGAAATATCCTATGCCCGGTGAGGAGAGCTCCCCCCAAGAGTGTCAACGAGACTACTCCGACAATTTGCTTGGTCGCAACCTGCTCAAAGAGCCGTGTCGATGCATCGAACTTCTGCCAAAGTATCAATGCACAAGCTACTATCAATCCGAGCAGTAGAGGCAGCAACCGCAGACTATAGAATGATGAGGCTGAGAAAAAAGCTGCTTTTCCGATTGATAGCGGCTCAAGCATCGGCCCCAGCAGTGGAGCGGGGATCGATTGCAGCGCTGCGCCAGTCAACAAGCGCGCCCCGCTCGGATACAATGGCATGGGATACTCGGGGATTAACAGCAGTCCGCACAGACAGCCAGCTATAGTTGCAAGTATCAGCGGTGCCTGGTTTCGCTCCTCAACTATCGTTGCCACTGGACTGTAGATGGGAGCCAGCCAAAGGCTAATGCCTGCCGCCAACAGAATCCCAAATACTGCAAGACTTCCAGACGAGAGTATCCACATCAGCAGTATGATAGTTACCGGAAACACTCCGAACCATCTGCGAGTTCTTCCAAGCTGCAACAACCCGGCGAGGAGCATTGGAAACCAGTGGACCCGCAAGAGATGCGGATCGAAGCCGACAAACAGAATTACAAGTACTACGGAAAACAGCCCGCCGCAGATTTGGGCAAATCGCGCTCGGGTAAACAGATTCAAAAGGACAACCATCCCAAGGAACAGAATAACGAGCTGTCCGATAGTAAATAGCCAGACGCTTTGAGAAATACCCAAGTACTCAGCGAGAAAGAATATAAGTGGATCGAGTCGTTCTCGAGCGACAAAATTCAATTCGGGATAGAAGACATTTCGTTCAGGAAGTGGGATCATTAAGAAATGTAATACACGAGAGCTGAGCAGAATGGAACTGGGGATTCCCTACTGCCGGAGAGGGGTTGGCATCACATATTCGAGCCCTCGCTGGCGCAACACATGGCCCACAAGGGTATTCCGATCCTCGCTTTGCACCGTGACAACACCATAGTCTTCAGATCCGACGGCCTCGGAGAGATCGAAGCGCAGCAATCCATGAGCAGGCACACTCACTTCGAAGTCAGACTTACTGCTTGGGAGTATTGGCGTCCCGCTACTACGCATTAGCTGAAAACTCACTTGCTGAGCGGTGGCGCCCGAATTGATAAGCACTAGCGTCGAAGTTTGAGAGAGATACGTATTAAACGATCCGCGAAGAACCGTGCCCAACGCCTGCAATGCTTGCACGCCATACATATATTCGACTTCTCCACTCAGTGAACGTCGATACTGCATTACCACTCCAATAATCGAACCTAGTTTGTCCGCATCTACGGCAAGCGTTCCAATTCGCCCATCACCGATTAGAGAGTTGAGTATGATATGTTGCGTCTGGTGAGCCCCCAACACGATCGTCTGACGGAGAGGCTCGGCAAAAGCCGTGCGGTCATCGTATATATCAACCTGTAGACTCACTGGCTCGGTGGTCACGTTTGAGAGTTCCAGTACCGACATTTCAGAATGTTCGGTAGTAAACGGTGCAACAATCCGTTCTCCAGTCCCATGAGTTCCCTCTAGCTGAAAGGCAGTGTCGAAACTGTTTGCAAATCCGGCATTATCGTAGAGATAGCGCACATTTCTCATTTGAAACTCATCAACTTCGTTGTCGGGATACCAAGCCGCATACCCTACATGATTCGGACCGAACTGATGCCCGGCAAAATCGCGACGCTCTCCAGCGGCGAGGCTTATCGCGTCAGACTGAACTGGCACGCCAGTAATGTCGTAAAACGTGAGTACACCAGAGGCCACTCGCGATTCGAGGTTTGTGAGCTGAATCCAATTGGCAACGAGATTTCCTTGGTCTGCAAAAGCGAAGCTCGGCTGATAGATATTATAGTGAACGAATTGCGAACCTCTTCGGCCGTTCGACATTGGCATTGCAAAGGCGAACTGGAATTGTTGCGCTAAGGTACCTGCGACCGGTTTGTAATAGACCATTCGACCATCTAGATCCCCGGGCACACCGCTGTGAACGGCGCAGACTTTACCATAAGAATTGTTCTTCACACCGCTATATCCATGCACCAAAGCATCAGATTGAGAACCAGGCTTTACCCCGAAAGCGACGGTTTGTACCAGTTCACCGATGATGCTGTAGAGATCATTTACAACAGTGAGATGAGTGCTGCTCAAGTTAACATGTTCATAGACGTTCCAGATGCCGTCTAGGTAGCCATTCCATTCACCACAGACTTCGGTATCGAGAACCTGTAAGGCGCTACCCGGGTCTAAGGGATTGCTCCCATCAGTCACTTCCTGACCATCGAGCACCTTGTCGTTGTCATGATCTGGATTGGCCGGATCGGTCTGATAGAACTCCTCTTCTTGATCGCTGAGACCATCGCCATCGGTATCAATAGTTCCTCCAGAACTTGAAGAGGACGAACTAGAAGAGGACGAACTAGAAGAGGACGAACTAGAGGAGGATGAGCTCGATGTACTTGAAGAAGAACTTGAAGAAGAACTTGAGGAGGAACTGCTTGAGGACGAACTCGAAGAAGAGCCGCCACCACTTGGCGCATCTACTGTCAGCTGAAAATCCCCTTGTGAGGCACCCGAGGAAGGAAAGTACGCGTCGACAAAC
>CBDUGV010000073.1:0-16519 GCA_965366815.1 uncultured Bdellovibrionales bacterium
AAGAAAAGAGTACTAGCCACTCAAGGACCAGAGCAATTGTTCAAGTTGTATCTGCCTCAGGTAAGCCCTTGTCGTACTCTGTTAGTAGGGAGAAAAAGCAGCCCTAGAGCACAACAAGAATTCTTCGAAATGGCGTTAGCGTTTTGGCTAGGAGAAAAATGGTCCATGGCCCATTCGCTCTTTGATGAGTTTCGCAAAGTATACATTGAGACAGAGCTGATTGTTGATCCCGAAGTCGCAGCAAACGCGCTCTATCGACTTGCCAAGCTTGAGCAACGCTACAAGAACAACAACGCCGCACTGCAACACGCCAAGGCAGCGCTTAGCTTAGCTGATAGCAGTCAATTCCAACTACTAGGCGCAATTGACCAACGTGAGACAGCTGCGCTATTGCAATCAAGGCTCAGCGATCTTGTTGTAGAGCTTCGTAGGTCTCATGTTCGGGCCGATCCGAGTGACGGATGAGGGACCAAGGTTTCTTAAGCCAAGCACGAACCTTCTTTTAGCCTACCGCCTTGCCTTGAGTGTTCTTGTCTCAATAAAGTCCCAGGTTCAGAAGGGCACCTTGGCGAAACCCTATTTAATTATAGTTCGATAGGTGCTAGAAAAGTAGTATTTCGACAATAGCCAACGGGTACTGTGCAGAACAATCTACTACTTCATATAATTGGCGCCCTGGTGGTCGCCTTTAGCCACCTTGTGCCGTTAGATGCCAACAGTCAGACGTTCCCCAGCGATCTGCCTCCTGTGTCCTGCGTTGGAGTGAATAGTTTCCTGAGTCAAATTAATATCGCTAGTGTAGTAAATAAACGACAGAACCAACCCTTGGATGTTGTAGTTGAATACTTCGATCAAAGTGGCGTGCTTGTAGGTGCTGTTGCAGCAGAAATCGCATCGCAACAAAAACAGGACTTCATCGTCAATGACATGGGTCTGGAAGCAAACCGTATTGGTACGCTATGTGTTCGAGCGGATACAACGGCATATGGCGAATGGACTGGCGCGCTTGTTCGCTATAAGCCAGATTTTCGGGTTGGCCCAGTCGGGTTTGGCGAAGCGTTCGACTTTGCACTCTATTTTCCTTTTGAGGCTCCGGTAACAGGAACGTCCACAGTGCCAATCAATACTGGCCACATTGGAACACCAATTGAGAACACGGTTGCAAACTGGGTTAGTATTTCTGATGCGGTTCCGGGAGATGGAAAAGGCGTTTCGGGAGAACTTTCCTTTTATGCTGCTGATGGAAGTCTGCTGAGGTTAGAGAGTGTAACTCTTGGCGATGGTCAAACAGAAGATTTCAGCGGACATGATGCAGTTAGTATTCTCGGTTCACCAGATGCCGTAGGCACAGCGACTTTTGTTCCAGACCCAGGGGTTGAATACCGGGCGCATGCAACTCGCTATTTCTACGACTGCCCCGGTTCCAGTTGCGCTAACTTCCTAACCGCTTTTACAATTTCGAGGAGAGAAGTTGTCGATTCTCCGGTGACTGCTCCTGTCTCAACCGTATTTGGCGAACTTACTGCGATTGAGGTAGTCAATGTCGGTGATACTTTAGCCGAACTAGAGGTTGAGGTCTTTAACGAGGCGGGCGTTTCCGCGGGAGTTACTACTCTCCAAGTTGCACCTTCTGCAACAACATTTCTCGTCATAAGCAAAGGCGGTAGCAGCGGCTTCCTGCCAATAGATTCGATAGGTTCTGCTCGAGTAACGAAGATACGCGGAGAATTCGCAGTTGCTAGCCTGCGATATCTTTTGGGCGCGGGCGGAGCGCTTCAGTATGGATATGCCAGCGATTTTTCAACCGCTCTCTCGTCAAAACAACTAATTGATTTTAATAGCTTCATCTCTCACGTAAACGAATTGCTGCTCATCAATACAAGCGACGATTACAGGGTTGCCAATGTCCGCTTTGTTGATTTTTCCGGACAGGTAGTCTGGAACAGAGAGTCTCTTATTCTTGCGCC
The DNA here is from genome assembly GCA_965366815.1 of uncultured Bdellovibrionales bacterium. GTDB lineage: Bacteria > Bdellovibrionota_C > UBA2361 > SZUA-149 > SZUA-149 > CBDUGV01. The sequence continues at coordinate 1,968 of CBDUGV010000073.1, forward strand.
CAAAGAGAGCAGGCGAATGATGGTCTCACTTCCAAAGGATCTCTACGGAAGCGTGATTGTTGAAACTTCAGCAGATGACGTCATCTCAAAAATGTATCTGATGCGTGAAGGACGCTATGTCTTACCGATAAACGCAGAAGCCGTCGTTTCAGGTCCACCTCAGACGCCACTCGGCAACATTACTGCTGCGGAGCTAAGAGTAATGCCACTTGGTGATTCGATCACTCAAAACCGTGCGGGACGTACGAGCTATCGCTATTACCTCTATAAGGCAATGATTGCGAGTGGTCTAAATGCCAATTTTGTCGGAACGCAGCAAAGCAATTTTGGCGGGCCGCCAAAGTTTTTGGATTTTGATCTAGACCACCAGGGTTTTTGGGACTGGCGAGCTGACGAATTGCTTGCTAATATTTATGGATGGGCCCTCGCGACCCAGCCAGACTATGTCTTAGTTCATCTCGGAACAAACGACATGTTTCAAGGGCAAAGCAGAAGTTCGACGATAAACGAACTTCGCCAAATTATTGGAAATTTGCGCTTGGTAAATAGTCGCGTGCGAATCCTACTTGCACAACTCATCCCTTCCAGTAGAAGCAATGCAGAGATAAGCTTACTAAACGGAGACATTGCTCTCTTGGCTAATGAACTCAACACCTACGCCTCACCTGTGCTTCTCATTAATCAAAACGCTGGATTTAATGTCGGGAGCGATACCTATGATGGCGTTCATCCCAATGATTCTGGCGATCAGAAAATGACTAACAAATGGTTTGCCGGGTTGTGGCAGTTACTAGGAAACTAGCTCGAGAGAATTTCTGTAGAGAATTTGGGCCAGCCTCTAAAACAGAGAACTTTTGAAACTCTTGATCTTTGATCCCTAAGGTACCCAATCGAAAAGTCCAACTGCTACTAGTATTCCGCCGCTCTCGGCACACGAGATTGTGTGCCGAGAAGCAAAAACCGACTATTGCGCGAAAATCCACTCCTCACTGTATGGATCCCAGAGATGGGTCTCGCTACATATGTCGACGAATGAGCCGTCCAAACACTTTGCCCACTCAATGTTTCGTTTTGAGGGAGTTGTCGCATTGATCGTCTCTCCCCGAACTTCGACAAATACGACATTGAGTACAGCAAAGCCGAAGTCTTTTCCGTAGCCCCAGTCCCATACTGCCTCCCGGATGCAATTCATAATGGAACACACGGTAGACAACTCAGAACCATCTGCCACAGTAATCTGCGCTGAAGAGTAACAAAAGGCTATTTCCAACAAACTTGGAAATGGCGCCATGAGAGCTTGACCCTGACTGAGTTTCGCCATTAATCCCAGTAGCTCACTCTCCTCTTCAGCCTCCAGATGAAAGCACGATTTTCCATCTGTAAGATTGGAAAATCGTGCGACGATTGAGTTCTGCAACAATAATTCGGGGCCGTCATTCACCTTAATATTCATGTGGAACTCCAAATTTGTAAACGAGGATGCATCTTGGAAGTCTTCTAAAATTCAGAAAAGATGCGACAGGAAAGGAATTACCAACCACTACGAAAACCATATGACGTAGCAGTTGGTCGCCAAGCAATTGGAGAGTTTGGCGACCAACCGGTTAGGCTTCTACACATCTGAAGATAAAAACTTCCACCCGAAAGTGGTCGACTACCAAACAAATCAATCGAACGTTCAACAAAAGCCCCCGACATGACTTCTTGCAATTGGAAGTAGGGAAATGGAAAAGCGACTGATTTAATGCGACAAGTATACCCTTGGCATCATTTCGGTCCAGTGTCTAAGGCATTAATGGTTTATCAAGAGTTTATCAGTTGAACGGGGTCAGGCCCCATTTTCAATCTGTTCGGAGTCTTGTCCGATCGCTCGGTTAGGAAAAACGCCTGACCGGCTGTGCTCTAACTGTCTCAACCTAAATAATTAACAAGATTGGTGGAGCCGAGGGGGATCGAACCCCTGACCTCATGACTGCCAGTCATAGCCGCTCCCAGCGGAGCTATCGCCCATAAAGAAGAGTTCACCAAACCTAGACTCTACCAGTAACTACGTTCTTATCTCTGGCTAGCAAACAGCGATACCGCCAGCAAAAATAGTTACGGAACAATTGCCTGGCTTACTAGAAGCTTTCGTTCTAATTACTGTTCGCCGAAAGCGTTGAGTGAATCGTTCTACTTAGGTCACACTGATCGCTCTCTTTGCAATTCCGGCAAAATATCTCGAGTAGTTATGTTCGGGCAACGGTGCCCACGGTTTTCCTTCCTATAGAGCGTTAGGGGGTTAGGGTGTTTTATATCAAGACGTTGAACAAGAGGGGGGCGTCTCAGAAGTCGCCGAATATGGAATGCATGTGCACAATCTACTCTCGTCAGCCAGTTCAAGCTCCTTCGGTGAGGATATGATTGGGACAGCGGAGAGCATTAGTGAAGTCGGCACCGTTGCGGGAGTGTATTCCATTCGCATTGGTAGAAAAGACTCAGCAGGTCTGCCGCATCGGGTTGTATCTCACGCTATGGTGGTGCAAGCGGAGTAGGTTGGACGATTGCAACAAAGACAAGAGGGGAGCGTAGGTTTAGTGAGTAGTATGAAGCGTGATACTGTTCCGATCGTGTTCGTAAGAAAAAATTATTATTTGTGAGTTGAAACGAAGTTTGATTGATGAGCTGGCCTATCTATCAGACGTGGGCTATCGGAAAGTTCAAGAGACGTTTAAGCTGATTGATGAGATTAAGAAGGTAACAGAAGAGCTCGCAAATGTTACCTAAAACCGACGCAGAAGCTAGTTTCAGCTAGCCTCCGCGTCGGTAACCGTTTGCGGGGTTTCGTTGGTGCAGAATCCCCCGCCGCAACTACTGCTTCGCAGCACCACCGTCGTCGTTGCTCTTGACCGCCGGCAGGTTCTCAAACGCCTTCTTGGCGTCATCGTTCTGCTTACGGGCCTTCTCGAGCGCGTCTTTGGTCTGCTGCTCGAGATCATCCGACGGACCTTGGTAGTCCGGCGGCGTGAACTCGGCATCGCGCCGGCCGCGTTCGTCTTGGCGCTGCTCGATCAGAGGAGCGTCGATCTGCCGCGTGTCGCGGAACGAGTGTTCCATCGAGACGTAGTAGAGGAAGCCGCCGGTCAGCGCGACCATTAGCAGCAGTGAGTTCATCGGGAACGCACGCTTCTGCTTCTCGTTCTGCGGCTCAACCAGTGCCGGCCGCATCATGGTCTGATACCAGGCCAACCAGCCGCCGAGCAAGACAATGCCGGCAGCGAACTTGGTGAGTTGGTGAACGACCAGGCTTTCCACAGTCGGATCGCTAAACATGGCTACTCCTTGTTGGGTTGAATGGGGCAGCCGCCCCGATACTGTCAAGCGAAAGGTGTTACTCTTTCGCTTCTGCGTTGTCTGCCACACCGCCCGCGTCTGCTTCCCTGCGGAGTTCCTCGAGTGCTGCCTTCTTGGCCGCCTCGATCTTCTCCAGCGCCTCCTTCAGCTTCGCTTCCTTCTCTTCCTTGTCGGAGTCGAGGGCTTGAATAGTGTCCGAGGATAAGCCCAGCAAGCTTGCCGGGTCCTCAAACACCTTCGTGCTTAGGATGAAGGTGGCGTTCGGGTTGTTGGCCAAGCCGTCAAGAACGCGCAAGGAGCGCTGGGCGACGTAGGCCTTCGAGACGGCGTCGGCGAGCACCAAATCGGTGAGGACTTGCGTCTCCGCCTCGACGAGTTCGATCTCTTGCTGTTTGAGACCGACCTGGTAGTTGGCGTCGGCGATGGTCAGTGAGACCAACTTTTGCGCCTCGGCAGTCTCGATCTCGATCTGGCGCTTCTTCGCCTTCTCCTGCGCCTGGACGATCACCTGTGGTGGTTGCACCGTCCCGAGGCCGCAGTACTTGACCGAGATAGGCGAGTCAGCCAATCGTGCATTCACCGCATCCTGAATCTCCTTGGAGATCGGGTCGAGGCTCTCCATCACTTCCTGGATAGAGTACTTCGCGACAATCTCCTGAGCAGTCGTTCGCACGACTTGCTCGCCGTAGGCCTTGTAGACCTGCTCAAAGCCGATGACCTCGGTGTGCTTGCTGCCATCGACGGGAACCGGTGTGAGACGATCGTAGATCGCATCAATCCGTGCCTGTTCGTCGCTGACTGCGAAGGTGCCGACGATCTGGAAATGCAGGTTGAGGTTGTCTTGAGGCATGAACAGCCTCTCGATTTCCTCAGTGATCCGATTGTCGCTGGTCTCAGCCAGCACCAACTTCGTCGGATTCATCCCGAACCAGTTGGACGGCAGTCGGAAGATCGACGGTTGCTTCAGCTTCTTCTCGAAGCCGTCGGTCGTCTTGACGCGGCCAACTGTTGCCGTGGTAACTTTGACGACGGGCCCGCGGAAGGTGAAGTGGCAGCCACCGAGGCACAGCAATAATAGCACCAAAGCAACGCCGACAAATTTTTTTGCCTCATTGGACATGAGTGTCTCCGAAGTGAGAGGTCCTTACTTGGAAGCGTCGTCGGCGACCGTGGTCGTCGACTGATCCAGAGCCGTTTTGTTGACTGCCATCATTAACGCTGGGTTAGTCAGCGCAGCCTCAGGCAAAACGACGATGCGGTCGCGTCCCGTGGAGAGCACCTCTAGGATACCCAACACTCGTTGGTGAACGAAGGCTTGATTGACGCCTTTGGTGAGCTTCAAGCCCACTTGCCTCTGGGTGTCTGCCTCTAGCAGGTCAACCAGTTGTTGCTTCCGTGCAACCTCCAACGAGGCATTCGCCTCAGTGAGTTTCACCAGGCGATCCGCCTTGGCCGTGTCGATCGCGACTTTTCGCTCCTTGGCAGCGGTCTGTGCTTCTAGGATCAGATCCGGCGGCTGGACCTTACTCAAGCCGAAGTTCACCACCGAGAGCGGGGTGTCCTTCAACCGAGCACGAATCTCGGTCTCCAGCTCCTGCGAAATCTCGGCGCGGTGCGACATCACATACTCGATGTCGTACTTGACCAAGATAGCGCGGCTGGTTGTCCAGACCACTTGTTGACCGTAGATGGAATAGACCTCGTCAAAATCGATGATCGAGGTGTGCTCGTCCCGCGGCTTCGGCGTCAGGCGTGCGAAAATACGATTCACTCGCTCCTCCTCGGAGGCAATCGAGTAGGTACCGCGCACGTCGAATGCCAGATTCAGACGGTCCTTGGGCATGAACAAGGTCATCCCCTCGACCATCTGCTGGTCCGACGCCTCTGCGAGGACCAGTTCGGTCGGATTGGAACCGAAGGGGTTCGCCGGCAACCGGAAAGTCGACGGCTTCTTCACGCCCTTCTGCAAACCCGATGAGGTCATCACCTTCCCAACATGGGCAGTGGGAACCTCGACTAGCGGGCCGACACACCCGATCGAACTCGCTGCGCAAAGCGCTGCGAGTAAGCTCAACAGCTTCTTGTTGAGAGACATTACTTCCTCTGTTGTTTGAACGGGCCCAAAGCGTGGACCCTACCTTGAAAAATCCGATAGAGCTCTTCTGCACCATAGGAATCGAGAAAGAACGAGATTTTGCCTTGCTTCGACAAAGTTAAATTATCCCATAGAAGCCGAGTAAAATACACGGGAATGGTGTCTATAAGTTCTCTCAGGCATTTCGGTTTCATATCAATTTATTATGGCCGTAGTGCCGTTTTGGGAATTTTATTCCAGGTGCTTTTGATTCGATTGAAAATTCCTTCCAGGTAGTAAGTATTTAACTTTGGAAATGGTTTGATAAATACAAGCCAAAAATCGATGAGTTACTTTCAGTTCCGAGCTGGAGGAGGGGAGTAATAAAATGCCAATCTGTTGGGGACATTATTAGTTTTCTTCATGCAAGTGGGAAAGATAGAATACTGCGTAGAGATCATTCTTTTATCGCAACGGCTAGAGCATCTGGACACTCCCGTCCATCAAGTGAATTCATTGGAGTGTAGTCACTTGTGGATATTTCGAGCGCGATTTCTGTCGCTGGCTTTCAAACAACACTTTGTGTGTGGAGTCTAATCATGAGTTTTGCAAACAAATCGTTAAACATTACAGCATGTTGCTTTTTATGTTGGTGAAATGGTCCACTAACGGACCAGTTAAAACGCAACATAAAGTACAACGTGCTACTCGTCGGTCACGTTCAAGTGTTCAGAGACACAAAAACTTTTCGTCTCTTTAGGTCTGGCGAGATTGTTGGAGAGACGTTTTTGAATGAACTGCGGAAGCGATATCGACCACGAAAAATATTTTCGTTATCACCAATTGGTCCGTCAGTGGTCCATGAAGGAGTAAGTAGGGAAGGGAGGTTGTCTAAGTACTTGAAATGAAAAATGGAGCCGAGGGGGATCGAACCCCTGACCTCATGACTGCCAGTCATGTGCTCTCCCAGCTGAGCTACGGCCCCATAAGAGTGTTTGCAAAACCTGTAATATAGCTCATCTGCGAGAGCACGTTATGCGCATCGCGTCATTCTTCACGGCAGCTGAGCTACGGCCCCATAAGAGTGTTTGCAAAACCTGTAATATAGCTCATCTGCGAGAGCACGTTATGCGCATCGCGTCATTCTTCACGGCAGCTGAGCTACGGCCCCGTATCGGGTAAAAATCTACTATATAAGGCTAAGAAAACTAGCCAGCTCAACTAACGTTTTGGGGTTAGTTGGCTTTCCATCCAGTCGGACTTCATAGTGAACGTGGGGGCCGGTGCTTCTTCCGGTGCTTCCGGCGAGGCCGATGCGCTCGCCGCGGCAGACGGTTGTTCCGACTTTTACGCTTACTTTTTGCAGGTGACCGTAGAGTGTTTCGTAGCCGTTGCCGTGGTCAATTACCACGGTGCGGCCGTAGGCGCCGATGTAACCGGCTTCCTTTACCACTCCATCACCTGTCGCACGAACTGTGGTGCGTCTATCGACTGAAAAATCTATTCCGTGGTGCATTCTATGGCGGCGGCTGAAAGGAGAGCGGCGCATGCCGTAGTTTGAAGAAACGCGTGCATTGACTGGAGCACCAAGCGGTAAGTGGGAAAGCTGCTCTGTTTGGTATTCCATCAGGTTTACCAAATCAGAATGTTCCACTTTGCCTGCACGCTTCTTTGCAGCTTTGCTTCTGCTTGGCAGTTTTACGATTGGGCTTACTGGCTCTTTACCACCACCGATACCCATGTCGTTGTTCTTACCGTTTAGTTTTGACTCTTGTAGCGGTTCGACTTTGCCGAACTGGTTGTAGTCGAGTTCCAATGCGTCTTTAAGAACGGCATCAAGTGCAGCGGCTCGTTTTCGAAGTTGCTGCTCGTAGCGATGGACTCGTGCGAGTTCTTTAGTGAGGAGTTCTGCTTGCACAGGATCCAACTTACCGACGCGCGAAAGACGGCGTTGCAGAACTTCTATCGACTCATCCTGTAGGTCGATTTCTTCATCCGCAATGAACTTGGACAGCATCGTCGGTACAATAGGAGTCGCCAAAAGAACAAGAGCGACAGAGATACCGAGTGCGAAACAAAGCAGCGCGAGGCCATTGCCCTGGCGCTTCTTGCGGGCCATTGGAGTCTGTCTTTGAATTACTGGAATTTCACTCATGCTAAGTCGGTATAATTCCTTATAAATGCCTCAAGTATAGAACGGGTGTTCTAGCAATGCAGCTATTAAATTGCAACCAAAATAGCTAGGCATTTACTAGTTTTTTCTGGGCTGAGGAGGCTGTAGCTGCTTGCTGAAGCAATTCCTCGGCCGATTTCTGAAATTGTGTCGTAACTTCCTTACCGGCAAGCATCTGAGCGATCTCTTCTACTCGCTGGGTACGATCAATCTGCACTACTTTACTGTGGGTTCTATTTCCTTCAGTCGCTTTGCTGACCAAGAACTGATGGTCGGCCAAAGCGGCAATCTGTGGTGCATGGGTAATCAAAATGACCTGTGAGTCGTTGGCTACCGTCAGAAGTTTTTCCCCAACTACTTGTGCGACTGCACCACCAATCCCAGAATCGATTTCATCAAATATCTGAGTGCCGGGGCTTAGCTGCTGACTAAGAATTGTTTTCAGCACCAAGAGAATACGCGAGAGTTCACCACCTGATGCAACTTTTTGTAGCGGTCGAAAAGGCTCACCGGGGTTTGCCGCAAGGGCAAAGGCTACTTCGTCAGCGCCGTGCGGGCCAGAGTTGCAAGGGGAGACATCCACCGTAAACCGTGCTCGCTTCATGTTGAGTTCTGCGAGATCTTTCTCGATCGCTTTCGACAATTTCTTGGCGACGGCTTTTCGCTTCTTGGTAAGCTCTGCCTCTTCTACACTGAGGGCCGCTCGAGCTTCCTCCATGCGCTTTTTGAGTTTCTCTTCGTCTAAGCCACTGCCGTCGAATTCTGAAAGCTCGTTAGAAATTTCTTCGAAATACTTGAGCAGTTCTTCTTCTGACTTTCCGTATTTGCGCTCGAGCCGTGCCAGCTCGCCAATGCGTTCGCGAATCGCATCGAGCCTCGTTGGGTCAGCATCGAGGCTGCTTTGATAATCAGAAAGAAGTAGCTGTGCTTCTTGAAGTTCGACTGCTGCTGACTCAATCAGTTTTTTCGCATCATCCAAGGAAGAGTCGAGTTTTGCCGCCTTATCGAGCTCATACGAGACTTGTCGAACTAGCTCATCGACGTTTTGCTCGTTCTCCGAAAGTATTTCGAGACATTCAGTTACGTGGAGTCCAAGTGTTTCGACATTCGCAAGTCGCCTCAGTTCTTGTTCGAGGTCTTTTCTTTCCCCAGCGACTACTGCGGCGGCATCGAGTTCCTCGTACTCCGAGCGGAGCCGATCGAAATACAGGGCTCGCTCGCTGCTGTTCTTCTGCAAGCTCTCTAAATCGTTTCGCGCTTTTGCAAAAACTGCATATAGCTCAGCAACTTTCTTGAGCAGTTTTTCCGGCACTCCAAAGGAGTCGAGTAGGGCGCGGTGGCGGCTAGGGTTGAGTAGCGTTTGTTGCGAGTGCTGTCCGGTGATGTCGAGCAGGGGGGCGCTGATCTTTTGGAGAATCGCCGCAGTGGTTAACGAGTCGTTGATGTATATTTTACTTTTGCCGGAGGCGTCGATAACTCGACGAATGAGTACTTCGTCTCCCGCTGCTGCTTCTGCAAAGTCATCGTGCAATTCGGCTAATGCAGCGGCGGCGTTGGTGTTGAGATCAAAGATTCCTTCAATTTCACAGCGCGGCGTTTCGGATCGAACAATGTCGGCGGAGGCGCGCTTGCCGCTGAGCAAATCGATTGCCTTGAGGATGATTGATTTCCCTGCGCCGGTCTCACCCGTGAGGACATTGAGTCCCGGGCCAAATTCGACTTCAGCTTCTTCAATAATTGCGAAGTTACGGATGCGTAGTACTGCGAGCATTATCTGCTTACCTCCACCAAAATACTGCCATGAAGCCATCAGAGTGGCAACGCACTTCGCTAGGCCTTAGCTGAAAACTAGCGTTCGGCCCATTTGAGTTTGGTGGCGAGCACTTCGTAATAGGATTTAGTCGGAGATTTGGCAAAGAGCACGTGGTGTTGGCTCCCGGAGACCGTGATTTCATCACGGCTCTCTAGTGCCATGCCGCTCTGTCCATCTATGGTTAGAAAGATTTTCTCCTTTTCGGCTTCACTGACCACCCGCAATACAATCTCGGATTCACCCGGTAACACGAGTGGTCGACTGGTTAAGGAGTGGGGGCAGATTGGAGTGACCAAAGTAGCCTTTACTTTTGGGTGAACGATAGAACCACCAGCTGCCATAGAGTAGGCCGTTGAACCCCCGGGTGTTGAGACAATCACTCCATCCCCGCGGAGTAGGGCGGCGAACTCTCCATCGATTTCCAAATCCAATGCGAAGATTCGCGCTATCGCTTGCTTGGTGATTACCACATCGTTGAGTGCACTGTAGCTCGCGACTTTCTTGCCGGCTCGCTCGACGCTGCAGTTCATCAAATAGCGTGGCTCGAGCTTCGACCGACCCTCTAGTTCCGTCTGTAGGCTAGAAAACAGTTCTTCCGAGGTAATCTCCGTCAGAAAACCGAGCGTGCCAAGGTTGACACCGATGATAATCGGCGGGCGTTCTGCTGGATGTCGACAGACACTGATCAAAGTTCCGTCACCACCCATTACCACTATCGGGCTACAGCGACTGGTCATCTCTTCGCGTTTGAGACGATGCTCTGGGGGAACATCGCTCAGCTGCAGAGCCTCAGCGGTGGGTTCGTCGACAAAGAAGGAGAATTTTTTTTCTCGAAGCCAAGAGATTAGAGTTCTGGTGAGTCCGGGAGCATCAGGATGGCCGTGTTTGGCTACCACGCCGATAACGCAGTCGTTAGTAGTCATTTGAGATAGGTCCGATGTTGTGGTCTAGAAAAAGTTCAGCGCGGTTCGGGCTGGTAATACTCCTTCCCCGCAACCAAGGCAGAGAGTCGACCGGGCACAGATGTAATGCCATCATAAAAGTCCAATACATGTTTTCGCGGCGCTTGCGGTAGCAGCTTAGTTATATACAACTGCTCAAATCCAGCAAGCGAGAGCCCGGCATTGCCCAGTAAGTAGAGTGCATAGGGTGGAAATACGACTACTGTGCCCACGTTGGTTGCCGTTTGGCCAAGGCCGGGACCATAGAGCCATTGCGAGCCAGCTTCTTTGAGCGCGCCATTGAGTTCCTCCGGCGTGGCCGTCTCTAACTTACGCCACTCTTCCACCGAAATCGGCTTTGTACTGTCAAACCTGATGCGTTCCTTGGGAGCGGGCCCCCCAGCGGTATGTCCGTTTTTCGCTAATTGCTGAGATGGCCTACGAAAATCTATTGCCGGCAACTCGCTCTTGGCTACCTGGGAAGTTGCTGGAACGGGCGTAGTACTGCGCCGCGAGGAGCAAGCGCTGCAGAGCAAGAGAATCGCGAGCAGTGCAATGATTGTAGATAACCGCTGGAGCATCATCAATTACCCAGGAAGAAAGTGTGCAAATAAGCGATACTTGGTATCGGCGTACGAGACAAAATATACAGTGGAACACTGCTGGTTGTACAGGGGTAACATGACTTCCTAAATTGGCACCAGGGAGACATTGCGCTATGAGTGAAGGAATGGAATCTACACCAATTTTCAATCGGAAAACCCGTTCGAAGACCGCTTCGAATCATGTGAACAAGCGCTTGGCAATTGTCGGCGATAATTCCGTTGAAGTGAACGAGTTTGATCAATTCGTAGCTCGGGCCGGGGAGCAGCTCCGCAAAAGCCCGATCGAAATCCTTCAGATCAATCTGGGGAAGATGTGCAATCTGACCTGCCACCACTGTCATGTCGAGGCCGGGCCCAATAGAACAGAGAAAATTGATGCTGAAACCATCGAGATGCTCGCCCAAGCCGCCGAGCGCCTTGGAGTCAGCACGGTGGATCTCACCGGCGGTGCCCCAGAAATGTGTCCGGGGTTTAAGGACTATGTGCGACGCTTTCGACAGTTGGGCTGCGAAGTAATCGTTCGCTCGAACCTGACTATACTGTTGGAGCCGGGATACGAGGATTTCATCGAGTTTTTCGTTGAACAGAAGCTCCACGTTATCGCGAGCCTTCCTTGCTACACCGAAGATAACGTTGACCAGCAACGGGGCAACGGAGTGTTTGACGGTAGTATCGAAGCACTGCAACGCTTGAACCAAGCTGGCTATGGAAAAGAGGGGAGTGGGCTGCTCCTCGACTTAGTTTTTAACCCACTTGGGGCACAGCTTCCTGGTTCTCAAGTAAAACTCGAACAAGCTTACAAGAAGCATCTGTTTGATCATTTTCAAATTGTCTTCGATACGCTCTATGCAATTACCAACTTACCGATTGGTCGTTTTTATTCCGATTTGAAAAAAGCTGGAGATGCAGAAGAGTACGAGCAGCTGTTGCGGGATAACTTTAACGCATCAACTGTTTCGCGATTGATGTGTCGAAACACGCTTAACATTTCTTATGATGGTTGGGTGTATGACTGCGATTTCAACCAGATGCTTGAGCTGCCGATGAACAACGCCGGTAAGCCGCTCCATGTTTGCGAGCTAGATTCGGTAGACGATTTTAACGAATTGCCGATCATGACCGGCAACCACTGTTTCGGTTGCACTGCCGGCGCTGGTTCCAGTTGTAGTGGTGAACTCGTTTAGCTCTTGTCTTTCTTCGAGCTGAATTCGAATTCCAGACGCATCCAAGTGACGATAAAGAATCCTGCAAGTATGGCCAGGACTATGATGCCTTCGTGTAAGAGCGAGTAGGATCCGAAACTAATCTTCGAAAGTAGACTCCTCTTCGCTGCGACTGATCTATCGTCACCCGTAGTCTCTGTCTTGCTGACTTCAACTACTTCTTCCTCTCCATCGGACTCCACTTCAGCTTCTTCGACAGCTGTCTCATCCTTAGTGAGTTGGTCGATTATCGCCTCTGTCTTAGCGTCGTCTGACTTCTCTTCGGCTTTGGTGACCGCTGGCTCAATTTCGGCTGGTTCTTCTTTTGCCGTCTCTTCTTTTTGCTCAGCGATAGGCTGCTCTGTTGCCACTTCAGGCTTTGTCGGAGCTAATTTGGCAACCGCGGGCGCTTCTTCGTTCGCCGGGGCAGAGAGATCATCTAATAGTGCACCAAGCTCGGCGGCTTTCTCTTCGGTCTTTTGCTCTGGTGTTTTATTCTCAGGAGCTACCGCCTTGGGCTCTTCTTTATCTATGCCTAAGGTCTGGCGCAGGCTGCTAATGCCATCGCTAATTAAATCATCCGCTTTCTGTATCGCTTTTGAAGCTTGGTTCTTTGCTTGCTGGACTTTCTCCCCGAAGTTAATTCCTTTACCTTTTGGCAGAGTCGTCCCGTTCTTCATCCGGGCCCGTGACTGATCGCTTCTGCCGTTGGGGCCACTGGCATACATTTTCGTCGCTTCAGTATTAGGTTGAAAACTGAGCTGGCTTCGAGTGCTGCTTACTGCTTGCTTGGGATTTCTCAGATGACCTCCCGCGAGTGGGAAGCGCGCCCGCGGATGTCCAATTCTATTCTGCTCATAGGAATTCGACTCATTGGCTAGTTGCTGAATATCTGCCAAGTCATCGGGGAGAATTACTTCAGCTTCAATTGAAGAATCTATATTTGCCTCTGCCGCATAGGGTGAGCCAGGAATGGAAATTGCTTTATCAAGCAGCGCTCGCGCACCGGACGGAAGTTTGTTCCGATCGCTACGGTAGAGAGCCTCAATGTCTCGTGCCGCTATCGCTTCGGCTGAGCTTGCTGCTGCGCTTTGAGTTTCTTTAGCTTCTTTCGGCTTTGGCATGGTGTTGCCAAAGCGACATGCTGATAAGGAGAACGGAAGGACTGCGATACAAAGAAACGCAGAAAGTCTAAGCAAAACGCGACTAGGGCGCTCCGCTCGATTAAAGAATTGAGCCATCATTGCCAACAACCAGGTATTGCATCTTACATCCACACATCTGCCCCACACGCTTCTTGTGGAGCAAAACCACTTCTACTTTGGAAAGCCCTCTCCAGCCCACCAGCTGCTAACACCGGGTGGCCTTGTAGGGAACAATATGGTTATCCCCTACCTCCTTTATTCGCCGAAAGACAGGCATGTTCTTCTTTAAATCCGTAACTACTTAAAAATAGTAAACTATTTTTTTTGAACTTCTCGCAGTTTCTGAGGAATTTGATGGATTTAGGAGCTTTGGACTTCGAAGGAAATCACCATAGATTTTTTTACTTTCGACTGAAAATTCTTTGAATGAACTTTCAACTCAGGCAGTCAGAATTGAAAGAGCGCAGTTTACTCCCCTTAGCTGAACACGCGCCCGGAGAGTAGGTGGGTTAAAAATCTGTCTACAATGCTTAGCAACCCACTAGGACTCCATAAACCCTGAACGAGCTGCCCCCTGCTCTTCGGGCGCACTTTTTACGGTCTCTCACCGCTTTGGCTCCAAGCCAATAGGTTCCAAGCCAACAGGTTCCAAGCCAACTGGGCACCAAACCAACAGGGCACTTCCCGTCTCCGGGAAGAACCAAGCGGTTTTCCAACAAGCCAATCACTAGCAAGCAGTTCTCAAAGATGAAGTACGCCCAGGAGGACTCGAACCTCCAACCTACAGATTAGAAGTCTGTTGCTCTATCCAATTGAGCTATGGGCGCTCAAACAACTCAAGAATTCACTCAACTCGAAAAAATCCACTTATTGAAGAATTCAGGGTTAATTATCACAACCCCTTGGATACTAGAAGATTCTAATCAAAGTAGTTCGTGCGGTAGTTGTTGCGCGAGTAGGTGCCAGGCTCCTTGGATTTGCAAGACTCTCACGAGTAGGTGCCAGGCTCTTTGGATTTGCAAGACTCTTGTATGCGCAAGGGACTAACAACGTTAAGATAACTGAAAGAAAACCGCTCGAAACCCGAGCTTTGAGGGTGCTTTTCGCAGTAAATGCATGAAGATTTGTCCTGAATGTAAGACTGAATATGAGAACATTGTGCAGGTCTGTCCGAAGGACGGCGCGGTGCTTGTTCCCAAACGGCGCAAGGATCCCTTGCTCGATAGTCTGATTGACGGAAAATACCGCATACATCGTCGGATCGGT
>CBDUGV010000074.1:0-16494 GCA_965366815.1 uncultured Bdellovibrionales bacterium
TTTTAATGGCGTGATTCACGGACATCACGGCGTAAAACCACTTGAAGGCGCTGGTAAGGTGTTATCGACCAGTCCAAATTCACGACGCTCGATTTTGGAGCGGCAGCGAGCCGAGCAGTTCGCCGAAGCTCGACGCTACGAAGCCTATACCTTGATTCAGCTCTTCCCATACCTCCAGGGTTTTCTCCTGTATATGTTGGCCTTGTTGTATCCGTTCTTCGCCTTGCTCGTGCTTCTTCCGGGGCAGGCAGGTCAGTTTCTTTCTTGGCTGGCACTGTGGGCCTGGGTGAAAAGCTGGGATGTCGGTTGGGCCCTGATCATGGTTGCCGATGAGATTGCCTGGGAGTTATTGCCGAAGCATTCGTACTTCAATCCAGATCGAGAATCAGCTTTTAACAGTCCGATCAATTTGCTCGAAGGAGCGTATGGAGGAGATCCGAGTTATTCGATCTCTACCTATTGGTTGCTTCTTAGCACGATGGTTCTCGGCGTTCCCTTGATTACCGCCCATGCGATTTTGGGCACTAAAAAGGCAATTGCCAGTCGACTGCTGCAAGGTGCGGAGGGCTTGCAGGGGATTGCCGAAAACTACGGTAACTCGGCGATGATCAATTTGGCCGGTCGACAAGTCGGTCGATACACCCAGCAATCAGCCCAAGCGCGAATCAACGCAACGCTACAACGTGGCTTTGCTAAGGTCGAAGAGCAACAGGCGCAAAATCAGGCAGTTGACGATACCGTAACTCATGGTGGTCATGGCCTTGCTGGGCAGACTGTTGCAGCTTCTCCGAAGAACGCTAAAGACTTCATCAGCGGTTTTTTCAATAGTTTATCCGGAGGTGGAGGGTCAAGCAGTCCGCCACCAGCAATTGGTGGAAACGGTTCCTCGCCATCGGGGGGATCTCAGCCATCGGGTGCCTCAAGCCAGGGAGCCTCTGCCGTTTCAGGGGCGATGTTTGGAAATTCTACAGTACCTACTTCGGCCGATAGAACGCGAGCCGAGCAATCTAGAGCTGCGCTCAATATTTACGGAGCGGCCCGTGTTGCCCCCGCTATGGCGAAACTCGATCCGACGGGAATTATTCAGAATGCGATGAATGGCGGAAATGGTGCGGTCGTACAGATGGGTGCCGAGAGTGATTACGTTATGGATCAGGTGCTGCGAGCCGCCGGATTCGACGAAAGCATTCCAGGCTACAACGTTGCTCACGATGAATTTCAACAGGCCTTTCGCCTGCAGCTCCATCGCCGGGCTATGGGTGGACTGACTCAAACCGATGCCGATTTCATGGCGATGAGCATGGCGGTAACGCTGCCGGCCTTTCATGCAGTTGGTGGTCCAGCAGGTGCGGGGTATGACGCATGGCGGCGACAGGCCGGATATGTCGGCCGACAGAGAGAGATTGGCTACTCCCAGGTACGGACTCAGAATCAGCATACCGCACGAATTCAGTCGGTAATGATCGATCAATTGGCGAGAGAAGCCTATTACGACCCAAGATTTGCCCTCGCATCAGAAGCAGAAGCCTACTTAAGCGAGAATAGAGGGGGGGAGTTTTTCGCAATAGGACAATACGATCCCGATTTTGCATTCCGATTGCAGCGAGCCTCGATGCAGTCAGATGTCGACTGGAATTTTGAAGTAGGACGGGCACAAGGTAACAGGGATAGATGGGCATTCCAGATATTCTACGATTATTTCAAGACGAATAGTGACGCCAAGTAAGCGAAGGAGACCGTAGTTTGGATTTAGGAGCAATTGCATCACTCATAGACGCACCAGGAGTCGCTTCGCAAGTTGCTGAAGCTCTGCTGGGATCCGTCTCGCAGTTGTTCGGCCAAGCTGGAGTACTTGATTTTGCTGCGCAGGCTGATGCCGGAAACGGAAATCAGTATCGCGGTGCAGTTGGCAACGCCGTGGCGGCCTATTTGCAAACCAAGGGGATGATCGATCAGGCAAAGATCCTGGCGGATTTTGGCGATACCCTGGAATCGATCGCCGCCTTGTTTTGGCTCTTCTCAGCGGCCTTGGCGCTTGGCGCATTTGCCGTGTTTGGAAGTTATCGGCAAGGACTGTATTTCCTAATTGGTCCACCGCTTTTCTTCTATATGATTACCGCCACTGTTCCAACTACCGGGACTGAACTGCGTTTTGGAAAGCATGTCGTACCTCTTGCCAAAGGGGAGCAGTCTGAGCTGCTGCAATACATTCGCGCGATTAATGCCGATACGGGCGAGACGCGAAACGTATCGCTGTTCTTTGGTCTTTGGGATTCCATAGTCTCTGAAGCAGTACACGAAGTAGTGGCACTGTTGGTAAATACGGATAACAAAGATCATCTTCGATTTGTGGCGCGAGAGCGGATGTTGAATTTCGTGCTCCACTCTAGTCCAGATCATCAAGGCTTCATTCGCATGATCGGTGCAGTACACTATGGTGAGTGTGCACACCTCATGCCAGCTCAGCAGCGCTCGCACGTGCTCAAGAAAGCGCCACCGGTTCGACATTCCAACTTTGAGGGTGCGCAAACAGCTGACACAAAATTTAAGGATCAGTGGGTCCAGCCTGGAATGCCGCTGGATACAGAAAGTAAATCGTTCCTTCTTGCCTTTAAGAAGGCGGGGGTCGAGGGATTTGCTGATGTCCCCTTTGATGATGTCACAGAGCAATATAGTCCAAGCTGTGAGGATATCTGGGGTTTCATCAAAAGCGCCAGTCGACATATGGCGGAGCGTCAAATGACCAAGGAGGCCTTCTTTGGGCTTTTTCGAGGAGATACCAGTGAGATTCCCTGGGATGCAGTCGTCGATGACATTAAAGAATACTTTGCCAATTTTCTTACAGGTGGCCGTAGTGCAGATGCAAAAGCTCGCGATATGCTCGGTGCATATATCTACAAGAATGCCTTGGAGCGCACGAGTGTTGCGGCGTTGACCAGTCAGGCTTTTAGCCGTACCCCGTTTAACGCCAGTGAATTTGAAGATGTGAATGGTGTCCTTGCGAAAACGGAAGCCCACGGCGGTTTCATGCAGTTAAAATATTTCGCTCAGGCAGTTCCCTACATCCAAGGCTTTCTTCTCTATCTTCTGGGAATCGCCTTTCCATTCTTTGCAATCTTTCTCGTCATTCCTTCGCGTGCGATGTCGTTCTTCGCCTGGATGGGCATGTGGGCTTGGGTAAAGAGCTGGGATGTTGGTTTCGCCGCCGTACATGCGGCTCGTGATGTGCTTTGGTACATGCTTCGCGGGAGAGTCAATGTTCATGGAGAAGACCTCAATTGGGATGACCCGATGTCGGTCATCTCTGTGATCTACAACAACGACCCATTCTACGGAGAGAATACCTACTGGTTGATAGTCTCGATGATGACAATATCGATTCCGTTTATTACCGCCCATGCCTTTCTCGGTGCAACCGGTCTCTTTGGAATGTTCTCAGGAACTATAGATCAAACTTCCGGTAGGTTCGCTCGGGTTGAGCGAGAGCGCTCGCGGCGATTTGTCGCTAACGTCAATGAGCATTTACAGCGAATCGGCCACGATAGATTTGCTCGTGCCTATTCGCTTGCTGGTCAGAATCAGAAAGGAATGACCGGAGAAGAACGCGCTGCGATGGTTCAAGGACTTAAGGATGGGAAGCTCAACTATGACGAAGGAGCAACCACAGCTGATGGTAAACCGTTGGCTGATGCGGAGTACAAGGGAAAAGAAGACGACATCAGTGCTGCTCGAAAACGACATGCGCAAGGTCATTACGAACTTGGCAGAATGCTCGGAATGGTCGGTACAGAAGGGTTTAACGATAACTTGGCGATGTCTCGGATGAATGCGATTCGCAAAGGCGAAGCGGACCCAACTCGTGGAACCGTTCCACTCGACTCTCCTGTTGCACCGCCTCTCAAGGACGCAGATGGCAACAATGTCTACGACGCGCAAGGGAATCAGCAATTCGATATGTCATCGATGCAAATGTATCTCGGTGATACGGAAACGGCGAATCAGCTGGCACAGCAGGGAATAACCTGGGGCGAGATGGCCGAGATGAGCACGAGTAATCAGCTCAATAACCAGGCGTTTACCGCTGCGATTACTGGTCGTCGAATGCTCAATCCAACGAGATTTAATCACAGTGCCGAGAATTTTATGAAGATTCAGACGCAGCAAATGCAATATATGCGAGATATTAGTTCTGGGGCTGAGGTGAACAATGTAGATGGGGGTGCGGAAGCATTGGGTACCGACCGTCGTGGTTTGTCTAACCCGGCTGAATCTTCAGAGGTTCCAGATAAATAATGCGGATTTTTAGTCTTTAGAATTGAAAGTAGGTTGTTAGATGGCGTTACTTGATGCAGATGGTGCAATGGCCGGCAGTTTGATTGCTGCTGCCATGGAAACCGCCGGTATGGGTATCCAAGCCGAGATCCTTGAATGGATGCAGGGAGACGGCATGATGCTCGCCGGATTGCTGTACCTGATTGCTATAATCTCGGCAGTATTCGCGGTTGCCGTCGGTGGCCAGTATCTTTGGGGTCGCTACCTTCTCATTGGCCCCGCTGTTTTTCTTTTTCTGATTCAAATAACCGATGACGTAAATGGTTCGAAATGGAACTTTGCCGATCATCGCTTTGATGAAAGTAACGTTTCGCGTGCACTTGAAGGGACGGGCTTTGATGGCGTGGGCGACGTTTCCTTGTTCTTCAAGATGTGGAACAACTTCATGAGTGACGTAACGCAGGAACTCATGACCTTGCTCAATCTCACCCAAGATGGCAGTCATCTCGATTTTCTGACGAAGATCGAGCGTTACATGAATCTTTGGCTGTATCCGAAAATACCTGATGCGAACATGCAGCGATTCATCCGCTTGATCATGATCAACCAATGCGCCGACTATTACATGAAGCAGATGTCCATTGCCTCGCCTCATGTCGATCAAGTGGAAAAAACAGAATACATTCGTCAGATCACCCAGGCTGAGCCCGATGTGGTATTCGAGCTAAAAGATAACTACACCCGCGAAGAGAACGAGTTACATTGGTGGATGATTAACGAAGCGGGTTTTGCGCCCGGTGGCTATACCTGTCAGGGGCTGTGGGATGCTGCGGTAAAGGCGATGGAAGGCCAGACAGCGGCCGATATTGTTCGCACCTTAAGTACTAATCTCAACGTCGATCAAGAACTCGAGCAGGTGAATATTACTATGCTCGAGAAGATCGGCATTCAGACCGGGCGAGCCAATGAGCAGGTGATTCTCGAGCAGGGACAGTTCCTACAAGCCGTCCACTGGGTTCTAGCCCGCTCAATGTGGAATGAGTTTACCAACACCAATAAGTACAACGAATACTTTAACCAAGAAGCGCATGGAGGATTCTTTGCGAGTTCTGTGCCAAACGGCGCATTCCCGGTGCAGAATTCCGGAACGAACGTCAATAGCTCCGTCAGACAATTCAACCGGACGGAGACCTATCAGTTCAAGGGGGATTTTGTAAATGCGGCGCTTGCCTTGCCTCATTTTCAAGGCGTTACTTTGCTGCTTCTCGCGGCAACCTATCCGTTCTTTGCATTAGCAGTAGTGCTGCCGGGTCGAGCTGGTTCTATCTTGATGTGGATGGGGCTTTGGGCTTGGGTCAAACTATGGGATCTGGGTTTTGCCGTAGTGATGATGATCGACAATATTCTCTATGTGATGTTTCCACGGGGGCCTGGGCTTGCCGCTGGAGATATCAATAACGCAGGTCGAGCCTGGGTAAAGGTGATGGAAATTGATCCCGCCTATTCCTCGGCAATGTACTACAACATCATTGCTGTGTGCATGTATGCAGTGCCCATCGCTACCGGAGTATTCGTCAAGGGAGCTGGCGGAGCTTTTGTTGGCATGGTGGGTGATGCCTGGAAAGCCCATTCGACTCGACTCGCTGGTTCAGGGTTCTCTTTTGCCCGAGCCCTGCAAGGGCAAAGCTACGTAGCAAACCAGCGCCGCAGGGAATTCGATGCGGTTGGCCAAGCGCTGACTGACATCGCCTCGTCGCCTTCAGTCCAAAAAGATTTTCTCGATTTTATGGCATTGAACGCTGGTCGAGATGGCGTAAAGATCGGAAATGCTGAGCTTTCAAAATTTCTGAAGGAAAGGTTTTCAAAGATCGACGGAGTTGGGGCCGCCGGCGCAGCAGGTAAGGCGTTGGATGCCAAGCTCAGTGCGATGTCCGACCAAAAGAAGGAAGCTATCATGACCGCGATAGATGCCTATGCCTCGCTGAAGGAATATCAGTACTCAGCTGGGCCCGCCGGTTGGTGGACTGCGGAAAGTGCTCGTGTCGCCGGTTACTATTCTCACGATACGGCAACGAGCTATCCAGGCGGCAAGTTACTCGCAGCCACCTTGGCAAAAAGTTATCTCAAGCAAGAGCCGATCCAAAGAGGACGGGTGGATCCTTGGGCAAAGTATTTGTTCGGTTTAGTTCCAGGAGGTTCTTCGAAGAAATAGTATGGCAGCAACTCGAACAGCAGGATCCTTGATTGGCGCCATTTTGGAGTCAGCGGGGTACCATTATCAAGATAAGATAATTACCGCCCTGCAAGCGCCGTTTGAGAATGAGGTGGGAGGCCTCATTTATCTCGTTGCAATTATATTGGCGCTCGTAATGTCCGCGACGCAGGGCGGTTTTAAGATGAGCGCTTGGTTGTTGATAGGTCCACCCTTGTTTCTATCGATGATTCAGTTGCGAGATCCCATTCCCAATGCTCGCTGGGAGTTCTCTCTACAAGGTCGTGAACAGGGAGCGGTCGACAACGGAGTGGAGAAAGCTGCGCCCAATAGCGAGGCCGAGGCCAATGTCTCAAGAGTCTTTGCCAAATATGTTGGCATGGTCAGCGAGATGAATCGCTACATTGTGGAACGCATGAGCCAAGGGCGAGAGAACACCGATCGCTGGTTCATGCTGAAAGGGCAGCTCTTTGCGATGATGCATACGGCTGAAATAGAAAGCACGGGGTTCATGGAGCTACTCCATCGTTCGATGGTGATTGATTGTGCCGAAGTGATGCGCTGGGCCGAACTCGTCAATGATCCAGTGTTTCGCGACTTCGATCCCAATGACCCACAGGTGGCGGCGATTGCGCGTAGCGTCGAAGAAGCCAAGCAATGGTATGCACCAAGTCGTGACTACGCTGAGCGCAAGTTTAACGATTTGTACAATAGTCGAAGTGTCACATTGGGGCCGCTGGGAACCGAATATGTTGCCGAGTTGCGCTTGGGGCAGAATTTTACCAATGATCAATTGATCGCAGAGAAGAAGAAAGTCACGAGCGAAGGCCCGTATAGTTGTTTTCAAGTTTGGCGCTGGGTGGTGACCGGAATGATGGATGATGCCGAACGCAAGCACCGCAAAGTCACCAATCTCGCCGAAGGCCATGGTATTCCCGAGGATATAATCAATAACCTCCTGCTCCAGTCTCATGGGGTGCAGAAAGATGAGGCGATTGCTTTTCCGGGCGGTGGTGCAAACGGGGCAGCGGGTAACACGCCCAATATTAGCGCTGGTGACGTTACGCAGATTCGCCGAATCATTGCGCTCTACTATCTGCGAAACGAGATGACCAATCCAGATAAGGGTTCCTGGGTTTCCTATATGGCGAGTCGCCATGAGTCTCGTGTTATGAAGACACAACTGCAAGGGGCGAGTTCACTTACCGAACGTTCTAGAATCAGCGTGCTAGAGTGGGCCAGTAAGGAGCGATTGATTCACGCGGCTTCGAGCTTGCCGTATTATCAAGGGCTCATTCTTTATTTCTTGGGAGCACTCTTTCCTTTCTTTTGTTTGTTGTTATTGATTCCGGGTAAGCACACGGGATTTTTGATGTGGTTCTCGCTTTGGTTCTGGGCCAAGAGCTGGGATATTGGCTTTACCATTGTCATGTTGCTTGACGACTTGTTGTTTGCGCTTTTTGCGATTGATAAACAGCAGTTTGGTAAAGTCAACGAGCTTTCGCCAGATGCTGAATTAGGTCTGGCAATGGCCTCATTGAGAGAACTTGATCCAACGTTTCAACTTTCTACCTATTACGCTCTTATCGCAATCAGCGTTCTAGCGATACCCATGGTTACCGCTCAGGTGTTTCTCGGTGCGATGGCTGGGGGAGCAAGTCTGATTGAACGTGGTGCGAGGGCATTTAGCGATGCTTTTGCTGACTCGGCTCATCACAGTACGGTGCGTGATGCGCAACATGCGATGCGGGCGGAAGGATCTATGCTCTTACAGCGACAAGCACATATGCAGGCGTCTCGAGCGGCAACTGCCCGTCAAATTGGCGAAATGGTCAAAAACGGGACGCTTCAGCCGGGAGATTACACCCTTGGTGGTGGAATGACGACCGCAGCAGGCGCTCCGGTACAAGACAGCAATCAGAGACATTCGATTCAAGCTTCTCAGCCCCATACTGGACAAACAGCCCCTCGAGCCCGGGCGGAGAATGCCAGAATTATGCGGCACGGTGGATATCAAAGTGGAGTTGGTGGCTCTAGCGACATCATTGGGGGTGGAGATCCAGCCTTTCAAGGTGCGGCAGCGAGTTTTGCTGCACTAAAGGGTCAGTTTACTTTTACCGCCGAAGGTAGAGCTAAAAACGCGATTGCTCAAACCGCGTTAAAATACGAGTCCGAGAGAGTTGAGTGGCTCGCAGCACAGAATGATATCGCGCAGCTCCATGTTCGCTCTGCCCCATTGGGAATATTACCCCTACCACCTTCTGGTTTCTACAGCGAACCCTCGGCCAGAGAATTGGATATGACATTGCAGCAGTTTGAATACGAGCAGAATATGAAAATTGCTTTCATCGAGACCTATCAGGTGCTCGGTGAGCAATTACTCGAAGTGGTGCAGAGCGAATTCAAGGATTTGAAAATCGATCGGCTAGAAGACCTGAAAACATTGCCGCAAGGCAAGCGTATGGAAGTACTAAACGCCTTGACTGCACGAATGGCGACTACTGGTAACCAGGGTGTGTTCGGCAATAAGTTTCTCGCTGGTCTTGGTCTGACGAGTGCTGCTACAAGTTCAACTGAGGCAATTGATAAATGGAAGACCGCAGCAGATGAGTGGTTTAGTCTGCACGCCGCTCGGCCGCAAGCACCGCAACTGCCAAGTATCGGATCAGATTTCTATCATCGTTCTATGGCCCCTGAAGAAAACGTCGGTATTGCTCGACGTCGGTTTGTTTCAACTGATTATGATCGTGACTTCGATACGACCGCGCAGGGACCGGGCGGGGTTGGCCACGAGAGAAATGGTCCTGGGGAAGGGCCGCCGCAGATTGGCGGACCGAACCCCGCGCTCAGACAGTAGCATTTCTTGCGACAGGGCTACTAGAGTAGAGCTGCCAGAACTATGATTCGGGTTCTTCTAAATCGTCGATAGGCCTGCCGTTTGTTGAAGTGCTCTCTGTTCCATCGGCATTCGAATTGGCGAGTACCGCTTCCGCTTCACGAAGCTGCTCACTGGCAAATCCGCGCACGAGAGAGAATATCTCTTTGTTGTTGGGTGCAATTCGATATACCTGTCGGACTTCTTCCGAAAAACTAGTCGTATCTTCCTGCAAACGACGCAAGTAGGCGAGTTGAAGCCGGACATACACTGCATCGGGGTTTCGACTAAACAGTCGAGTCCAGATTTGCTCTGCCTGATCAAATTGCTGCAAGGTGAGTTTAATTGCAGACAGTTTTGACGCCACTTCAGTATAGGCTTTTATGTCACTTGTATCGAACTGCAGAGCTGCTCCTAGATACTCTTGGGCTGAGGCTACTTCTTCCTTGCGCAAGGCAAGCAGGCCAGCAAGCGATGCACAGAGAAATAGGGTTTCAGTGTCCTGTTGCTCGGCATCGTTCGAGGCTGTTGCAAGCAACTTTTCGGCTTGAGAAAGGTCTCCCGCCATATACGCCAGTTTTGCCTGTTGGGCAACGAGCGCTGGGGGGAGACTCATCAATCCAGCTTGCACTTCGAGCGATTTTTGGGCGTCAAGAACTGAGGTTGAAACTAGTATTCGAAACAGTGGCCAGAGTTTGGCTTCTTCGAGATAGCTCAGCACAGGAAATGCCAGGAGAGGAGTTAGCCCGAGTTGGTGGTCGATGTCGGCCCAATGCTGGGCTGCTTTGAATTCTTTCAGCTCGAGAAGCGTCAGCCAATTGCCTTCCAACTCCCGGAGGCGTCGGACCATAAGAACCGCCTGGCGCAGCGCTGCGGCTCGCATGTCAAAAATCTCAACTTGACTGCGAAGGATTCCAGTCGGGACGCTGTCGCTCATAGCGGCAACTACTGAGAAGCCAACCTTGCTGATTAAATCATCCATGCTCAGGGAAAGATTTTCATAGAGTTTCACAATCTGCTGATCGTCGAGCCCCAATGTGCGAGATCGTGAAAAGGACGCTGCCGAGGCCTCCATTGCCTGATATTTTTCTGTAGTTCCTGCTGGCGGTAGGATGAGGTGCGAAAAATAGAAATCGGTATCTGCGCCGTATTCATCTAGTGGGTAGAGCTGCATATAGCGCTCAGCCATGGACTTTGCTCCGAATATGCAGGTCGCAGCAACGTGCTCGCTTAGTTCTTTTGGGGTCTTCTTCTTCCAAGGACCCTGCAGAGCCGGGCTCAAACCGCTACACACGCCAGCAAAAAATGGGCTGAGAATGTTGCTTGCCGGGGAGATGGGAATTGGTTCTCCATGATAAACGGGCAGTGGATTCTCCGGCTTGTGGAGCAGTTTGCGCAAGATGGTGAACAGCTTTATTGAGACTCTCTGCTCTGCCGACAATCCGGGGCCGCCTTCTGCACTGAGTTGCAGTTCGTAGCGCGCAAGGTCACCTTCCTTGAGGCTCAGTTCCAGTGGCCCTGGAAAGGTTTCCCAACATTGATAGACGATTATCCCCAAATAGGCGGCAGCCCCTTGAAGTAAGAACTCCTCTTGCTCATCGATCTCTAAGCGATTGCGCAGCGGTGAGAGGATGAGATCGACGACACCAATTGACTCCCAACTATAGTCTAGTCGGTATCGTGGAAACTGCATCAGCACGTGGTTCCAGACTGAGGCAAAGTCATTCGCTTTTTGTGTGACTGCTTCGCTAATCATTCCTTGATCTAAAACTCGTGTTGTTCGCTTCGGATACGCCAAAGTCGACAGGCAAATAAAGCTTCGGTATCTGAGACAGCATCAAACATAGCTATTCTCCCGAGGACCTTAGTCTCGTTCTTCTGCTTCTTCGGGTGAGGAATGTCTCCGATTGAAAGGCAGTACAGAAATCCAATTTTATCAATGAGACCTAGGACATCGTCATTGAATACTCCCTCAGGTAGGCAAAAATATTTCTCCAAGGGAAGGCCTCGTTCTGAGAAAATCTCCACCGAGCGCTGTGTGTCCTTGAGAAACACTTCGGGAGGAAGCTTCGGGGCGATAAGATGGGAGTGCCCCATCGTAGCAGTTGTTACTCCCAACTCGACCATCTTGTGCAAATCATCCCAGCGCACGAAATCCTCGTAGTCTGGGAGCTCAAGCACCTCTCCAAACTCTGTGGCAAAGCCGTGTAACACACGCATCCGAGTTTCCTCGTCGAAGTTTCGCAAAATATCAATGAACTTAGGAATAAGAGCGTCTGTGACGGCAAGTTTCTTAGAAGTCTTCTTCAGTTCATCGTAATACTCTGCATCGATGAATTCGAACGTCGGGAGTGGCTGCTTCATCTCTTGCAGTCCGAGTAAGCCTATCAGCAAGCGATCCTCGGGTAGGTACGTATTACTTTCAATGTATGCGGTCGGAAAGCAGAGCGTGGCTGGCACTTGGTAACGCAAGAGTAGTGGCAAGGCATTGAGAAAAAAATCAGCGTGCCCGCCATCAAAGGTGAGCGCTACGCTCCGATCGGGAATCTCCTCCTCAAAGTGTATGAGTCGAATCAGTTCCGCTAAGGGGAGTGGATTGCAAACTGAAGCAATATATCTCAAGTGCTTTTCAAAACTCTGCGGAGTCACATAGTTATAAACTGGCAGAGGAAGGGGCGTCTCGCTGGGGTTGAGAATATGCCGGTACTGCACAATCGACCACGGGAGTTGTCCATCCTCTTGCTGCTTCTTGCGTAACGTCTCAAGCTCGTAGGATTTATAGAGCTTTTCCGCTGCAGAGCGTTTCGATTCGAGCTTGCTAAGTGCCTTGCCGACAAAAGAGAAAAGCGATTTCCCTTTATCCTCGCCATTATCATTTTGCCCGTTATCGTCGCTCATCTAGCGCCCCGTCCAAAGTCTTGCCGCAAACAGGGGGACGGTAGAGCTAATATCGTCATGGATGCCCAGGCGTCCAAGCAGCGGAGGCTTTGTCTGATGATTGGTCTGCTGTTCGACGGAGAGCGCATAAGAAAAACCAGATTGCTGTAGTGCTTGTTGCGATAGTTCGGAATATCTACCTTCTGGATAGCAAAATACTGATGATTGATCGAGCTGGTTGTTTGCAAAGCAATCCAGAGACTCTTGTAGCTCAGCTAGTATTTGCGTTTCATTGAGCTCTGATAGAGGGATATGTCGATGAGTGTGACAGCCGAAGGAAATAGCAGATGCCGACATTTGAGCTACTTCATCCCAGTTGAGAAATGAGCGTTCCGAATCAACAGGTATTGATTGAAGTCCCGCACATTCTCGAAGTGCTGTGACATATCTGTGTCGATCAGATTCACTGTCATTTTTCAATTCGTGTACCAGAGAATCAAGTGGCTCAATGTCGAGAGAGATTGCTTGTTGCAGAACTTCTTCTGTCATCTGAACTATCTTTGGACGAAAATCGCTTTTGGAAAGCACTTTGCATGACCCTTGCTTTGATTGAAGGGCATGCAGCGCGGCGGGAACCGCATCGCTCCACAAGGTATCGTTGCTGCCGATAAACGAAGTCGCAAGAAATACCGTCGCCGGCAGATTGTGTTTGCGCAAGACCGGCAAGGCAAATTCGAAGTTGTCTCGCCAGCCGTCATCAAAGGTGATCGCAACGCTTCGCGGAGGCAGAGGCTCTTTATTGGCAACTTTTTCACAGAGTGCTTCTAGTGGAAGTACGTTGGTGTGCTCTGAAAGATATGCGATCTGTCTAGCAAAGTGTTCCGGTCTTACGTACATGCCCGGCTGGAGTGGATGCCCGCAGAGTTCAGGAGTGGTGATGCGGTGATACATCAAGATGCGCCAACCGGGAGAATGGTCAAACAGTTTGAGCGCCCCGCTGTAGTAGAGCGAGTTAGCCAAGATGCGGCGGGCACTGTTCTTACACTTCTGAACTTTGTTCATCTACCAAGACTAGCCTAGGATGCTCTTGAAAGCAGTTTTAAGTTCTGTCGGCATTTTACTTGGTTTCAGGGTGCCCGCAACAGAATCAATAAATACTAATTTGGTCCAGGCGATGTGGAGGCTGTGTTCTGGGTTTTCAACTGCTGCGATATTGTAGTGTAGAACGAGAGAAGTCTCTCTTATCTTCTCGGCTCTGAGATGAACCGACAACTCCTGACCGTATCGTATAGGTTGGCGAAATTGTTGATTACTCTCCACGATTGCCAAGTGCTGTGATTTGTCAGCCAGCGTAGGGTAGGGAATATCGTTTTCCCGCAAGAATGCCTCTCGGGCTTGTTCAAGTACGGCAAAATAATTGGCGTGATACAGCACTCCGCCCAGGTCAAACAAGCCGAGGCGAAGTGGTTCGGGAGAATAAGTAAACATTCGAACTCGAAACTAGATCGACTGGTTCATGTCCCAGTTCTCGAGATAGTTCGTTAAGAAGTTCAAGAAATGTCCGCTCAGTGAGCCGTCAATGATTCGATGATCGTATGAGAGCGTAAGCACGACAATGTCTCGTATTGCGATTGCGTCATTTACTACGACAGGACGCTTCTTAATTGCACCAAGCGCCAGTATTGCAACTTGTGGTTGGCTAATTATCGGACAGCCCATGATGTTGCCGAATACCCCAGGGTTGGTGACAGTGAACGTACCTCCTTGGACATCGTCCGGCTTGAGCTTTTTTGATCGCGCCCGGCTTGCCAAATCGTTCAGCGATCGGGCGATACCGGTTAAGTTGAGCGAACCGGCATTTTTCATGACCGGAACAATGAGCCCATCAAGTCCATCTTTACCTAAGGCAACTGCGCAACCAAGATTGACGTCTCGTTTGTAGACGATCGTGTCACCGTCGACCGAAGCGTTGATCTTTGGAAACCGTTGTATCGCCTTAATGGTGGCTTCGAGGAAAAACGGGGTAAAGCTCAGCTTAAAGCCTTCTCGAGCAACAAAGGCCCCCTGATTCTGCTTACGCCATTTGGCAATATTGGTTACGTCAACCTCAGACATTGAATAGACATGCGGGCTTGTCGCTTTTGATCGAACCATATGCTCGGCAATGAGCTTGCGCATCGTGTCCATTTTTTCAACTTTGGTCCCATCAGGCCCGTAGTTGGGGGCAGGCATCGCTGGCGAGCTTGGCGCTTTTGCTGCCGCCGGAGCTGCAGCGGCGGGAGCCTGTCCTCTGTGCTGCAAATAGAGCATCACATCATCTTTGGTGACTCGACCGTTGCTCCCGGTTCCTGTGATGGCAGCCAATTCCACAGGAGACAGGCCATGTTTACTTGCCAAACTTCGAACCAATGGCGAGTAGGCACGGTTGCCGACCTTGGCTGGAATATCGGAAGCCGAAGCACCATTAACCGGTGCTTCTGTTGCAGCTGGAGCCGGGGCAGCTGGAGCTGCCGGCTCACTTGCTGGCGCACTTGGCTCGGGAGCTGCCTCTTCAGCCACGGGTGCTTCTTCCTTGGTCTCTGTCACCGCGGCAGAACTGTCAGAATCGATTATCGCGATAACGCTCTTTACTTCGACGGTATCTCCTTCTTTTGCGAGAATCTCAACAATCTTTCCAGTAGCAGGGGCGGGGATTTCGGAGTCGACCTTGTCAGTTGAAATCTCAAGGATCGTTTCGTCTTTCTCAACAGAATCGCCTGGGTTTTTAAGCCACTTAAGGATAGTTGCCTCGGCAATTGACTCACCCATTTGTGGCATGCGCATTTCCGTTTTCATGTAACCTCGTTCCTCCGTTTTGCTGCTCTGAAAAGCTAATACTCTAATAGTGATCGTAGGTGTTCAATTACTTCTTCTGTTTGCGGTAGAATTTGCTCTTCTAGGACCGGTGCATGGGCAATGGGTGCATGCTTCGCGCCTATCCGCAGTATAGGTGCATCCAAGTACTCAAAGGCGCGCTCTGCAACTGTGGCAACGACCTCACCTCCGAATCCACCGAAGAGGTTATCTTCATGGGCGACTAAGAGTCGATGTGTTTTCTGTACACTTCGAATCACTGTATCGGCATCAAAGGGTGTAATCGTTCGCAAGTCAATGACCTCGATTTCATATCCCTCTTTGCTGAGCTTCTCTGCTGCAACCGCCGCTTTGTGTACTAGCATACCCCAAGCTACTATAGTTGCATCACTGCCTGCTCGAACTATTCGCGCCTTGCCGATTGGGATAAGGTCATCTTCTCCACCAACCGGCCCTTTCGCGTAGACCTGGCGATACAAGCCCTTATGCTCAAGAAAAAGCACCGGATCTTCGCCGCGAATCGCGCTTTTCAGCAACCCTTTGGCATCAGTAGCATTCGATGGAAACACAACGTGTAGACCTGCAATATGGGCAAAGATACTTTCGATGCTTTGAGAATGGTAAATGGCTCCATGAATATAGCCGCCGACCGCGACTCGAATCACCGTAGGGCAACTAAAGGTGCCTGCTGAACGATAGAGCATTTTTGCCAATTCATTGACGATCTGCATCATGCCCGTCCAGATATAGTCTCCAAACTGGATCTCTACTACGGGTTTGAGCCCAACGGTGGCCATACCGACCGCCGTGCCGCAAATACTTGCTTCGGCGAGCGGGGAATTAAAACAGCGGTCTGCCCCGTGTTTGTCGGTTAGTCCCTGGGTAACGGAGAAAACACCACCTTTCCCCCGTGCAACGTCTTGACCAAATATCAGCATATTCGGATCGCGACGCATCTCTTCGTCCAATGCCTGATTCAGCGCATCGACCATGAACAGTTCTTCCCCAGTCGCCGGCTTTTCTTCAACACCAACCCAGGGCGTCGGGTTCTTGAACACGAAATCGCTCCAGCTATGGGCCGCTGGATCTGCTTGCGCTTCAGCCCATTCGCTGTCTTCGTCGATCTGCGACCGGACCTCTTTATCCATTGCCTCGATTTCTTCGGCCGAGAGGATGCCCTGTTCGCGTAAGTAGGTTCGAAGCAAGACCAGCGGATCGAGTTCTTTGTCGCTGGCTATATCTTCTGGAGCGCGATACTTGGTTTGATTATCTGAAATAGAATGACTCTGAAGTCGTACCACCTTGGCATGCAATACGCTCGGGCCATCGCCAGCTCGCGCCCGCTCTACTGCTCGTTCGAGGACTGTAAATGATTCACTATAGTTGAGCCCATCAAATTCAACTG
>CBDUGV010000075.1:0-16423 GCA_965366815.1 uncultured Bdellovibrionales bacterium
ATACGGCAATGAGCATGTTGTTCAAGCATGTCAACGAGGCACCGCCTCCACCGCGGGAAATAAACCCGAAACTACAAATACCCGCATCCGCAGAGGCGGTACTGCTCAGAGCGCTCTCTAAGAATCCAGATCATCGTCCACAGGATGTTAAAGAGTTTGTACAGCAGCTCGCCACCTGCCTCCTGGGAGATGATACTGAAAAAACAGATACGAGCTTGTCTCAGCAGTCTCCGACGGCTCTTCGTATGACAGCAACTGAGTCAGGGTCTTCGCTAGAGCAGGTTCAGCGAATTACCATGCCGATACTTGCCGTCGCCGGTGTGCTGTTGCTTATCTGCATTGGTGCCTTTGCTCGGATTAACAGTATACCAGATACAACGGTGGAGGAAACTTCTACTGGTACATCGACCCCGTTGTTTGCTGAGAAAAAAGGAAGCGCCACGGTGACCCTTTCAAGCAAGGTGCAAGGCAAAGAGGATGCGAAAGTTCTGGTAACCAAAGCCGAGAAGCTTCTCGATGAAGGCGCACTCATTCCAGCTGAGCATGCTGCCCAGGACGCACTTAGAATTGATCCCAACTATGCGCCAGCACACTTTGTAATGGGTAAGATATTCGTCCAGCACCGCATCCCGCGAAAGGCGATAAGGCACGTGAGTCGAGCGGTTCAGCTCGATCCGAGCAATGAAGAATACAAAAAAACCATTCGAGAACTAGAGCGAAAGTTGCGCAATTTTGTCCGTGATCAGAGAAACTCTCGGCGGCCAAGAAACGATAGAATTCGAGGGATCCGGCCGAGCGAACAATCCCGACTCGACAGGTCCTAAGGCGAGGCCCTCGTATCATTGACAATTAGAAGTATGCTTCTCTGGATTGAGTCGCAGATCACAAAAATAAGCAAATCCTAATCCCGTCACGAGGTTCTGCTCACCATACACGTATTGTTGAAACTTAAATTCCGCGGCGAGATACCTCTCTATTGCGCTCGGATCTATTTCGGCACGTTCAAACAGTTCAGTCATTGAGACGACTGATTTTGGCGAGTAGGCAACGTTTTGCCAATAGAAGGAGATAATAGCCCGAAACACCGGATAATCAGCGGGCACCGCAAAGGGAAACGTCCACTCGTAGTCGATCAGATAGCTACAATCATCGTCGCAATAAATATTGTCAAAATTGAGGTCGATCACACCAGGCATGGACCACTGGGAGTCGATGCGGCATTGATCTCCAAAGATCTCTTCGAAAGCACGGCTCGTAGTTTGGGTTTCTGAAGCGTTGCTAAGAGCCTTTTCTCGGTATGCATCGAACAGGGAAAGAAACCTGACTCGATCAGAGCGTCGGATACACTCGAGCAATAGTGAATTGAGTGATGGTAGATCGAGATGTGGAAACTCGACGATCCAATCGCTGAGACTTCTGGCAGGAACCGGAGAGAACTCGAGTTCAGAATCGGCTATCGACTGACAACTATCAACAAGACTTTGCAGAAACGCTCTCGATTCATCCGTTGTCGCTTTCTTAAAGACGCGCAACGTATCTTTGTCGCATTCTATAGTAGTTTGTAGCCGAAACTCTTTTCTTCGTTGCGAATTACATCGGACGTACGAAGTCTTGATATGCGAGGATGCGGGGTACGTCGGCTTGTCGAACGCAGGACGGGCGATGAGCAGAAAGGAGTTGGCAAAAAACGGGAAACTATTGTCCGCTACGATACTGTCCATTACACGACGCTCGTCAAACAAATGTTCCCGAGACTGAGCGTAGTCTTGAACGGGCAATATGCCGGGTCTGACGCCGTGCCGTATTGTCGGGAGATAGCTATCGGAAAAAAGTTCGGTCGGTAGCTTGTAGTCGGGGAGGGGATAGTAAAACTCTGGAGTCGAATATCCCGAGTCCTTGAGCAGTTGGAGCAGGCCATTGCGGGAAAACGTTCGTATCCCAGCAGCACTCGGGTAGTCCTCAAGGGAATCAAACAGCTGACCGCTGTGATCTTCTCTTGCTCCGGCCCAGTACTTCAGGCCAAATTTATTTTCAATCGCCAAAAGAAGCACACCTTGTTCACTGAGTAGCTGGCGAAGGCTTGAGAGGAGAGAACGATACGGATTCGCAGTGCCCAACTGATAGCGCTCTGCATATTCAAGCACGCCAATACAGGTCACGTAGTCGAATGTTTCCGCAAACTCAGCAGTTTGAATGTTGCCTGAATGTACCTGAATGTTGTTGCGAGCTTGGTAGCGCAATCGAATAATCTCGGCCCGCTCTTCGGTCAACTCATTGGCAATAACACGCGCGCATCTATCGGCAAACAAGCCAGTGAGTGCGCCACACCCCGCGCCTACTTCCAATAAAGAAGCTTGCGGATTAAAGGGGAACCAGTTGAGCAAATTCTCCCGAAGCGGGGAAAGATGGTACAACACCGGCCAGTCGGTGCTAGGGTCCAACTGGGGATAGGGTTCGCT
This sequence comes from uncultured Bdellovibrionales bacterium, assembly GCA_965366815.1. Classification (GTDB taxonomy): domain Bacteria; phylum Bdellovibrionota_C; class UBA2361; order SZUA-149; family SZUA-149; genus CBDUGV01. The sequence goes on from CBDUGV010000075.1 coordinate 2,460, forward strand.
GCCGCTAAAAACGTCGTATAGATATTTTTCAGCCCCGTCGAAGTATAGTGGCTCCGGATGCTGTGAGAGAAATTTGCCATTCATTAGCTTAAAACTGTAGACCTACTACTTAGAGTGGTACCCGAACAGTCCCCTACATCTGGTCTATAACAACTGGTAGCAAGTGAGTAAAACGGCATCGAATAGCATAGCAGCTTCAAGAAATTTGCGGCCCGCCCTCTGCGTCACTGGCCTCATTGTCAATCTGCTGCTGCTGACTCTGTATCATTTCCCAGATACCAAAGGGCTGCTCGGCGATGAACACTACTACTTCCATCTAGCTCGAAGTATCGTGGCAGATGGGTCTGCCATTCACCATCCTTTTTGGCCCCCTTTCTATGCTGAATTTCTAGCCGTGCTGTTTCGATGTTTCGGAGAGCGGTTGTTGTTGCTTCAGCTCATACAGATTGTGCTTTGGCTCCTTACCGGAATTCTCTTTGCTCAGATTGCAGAAACGGTTTTCCAATCACGCTCTGTAGCTAATCTTTCCCTTGGTCTTTTGCTCCTCCACCCCGAGCTGATTGCCTATTCCCACTTCCTTCGACCGGAGACCATGCATCTATTTCTGTTCGCAACGGCACTTTGGCTGTTGATTCACAAGCTTCACCAAAGTGCCGCGGTGATATCTGCTGGGGTAAGTATCGGCATCGCGTTGCAAACAAAACTCCTTCTGTTGCCATTTCTACCGTTGCTCATTCTCTGGATGTACAAAAGCGCAGTTGGTCGAAATCCGAACTATCAGCCCAGCGCAACACTTCGGGCAAAGCCCTATCGAGCAATCGCTTTATTCGTCGCCTCGATTATCGTGGTGGTAGTGCCGACGGCTTATCACAACGCCGATACCCACGGCCGTTGGATGCTAGGTGATAGTAGCGTTTTTAACTTATGGCTGGGGTTGCAAGACATTGGTCGCCGGGACTACGTACAGAACATAGATAAGCGAGAGTTTGATGCGTTTAACGCTGCAGGTGAGACTTTTTCAGAACGACAAGATGTTTTTCGCGCGAAGATACAGCAGTTCATTCTCGATCGGGGTATCTGGGTTGTTTTACAAGAACAAATAGGGAAACAGTATTTTCGCCTGTTTCACAAGGAGTCGCTGTTCAGTTCGCAGTTTCCCGGTGGTCCGCGAGAACGGTATCGATTCTCTGAGACTCCTTGGAGCAAGCTACTACGGGGATACGTCTATGGGATGCATGCCCTCGTCCTAGCCTTCGGAAGCCTCGGCTTCTGTCTATTGTTGTTCAGGCAGTTCGGCTGGGTTCAGCTGATGCACGCCTTTGTGGTATACAATATCGGGCTGTTCTTCTTTCTCCACGTCACCCCACGCTTTCTGCTTCAGTTTTTACCGATTCTCATACTATTTGCTGCGTATGCAATCGAACAGTTTCCAGTGTCTGCGTTGAGAAAGTCCGATACTGCGATGGATGGCGAGGGGTCCGGGCTGCCTGGTCAACGAGATTGGAAGAAGCTATCGAGGGGCTCCCGCAAACGGTTGATGGCGGGTCTCTTACTTGCTGTCGTTGTTAATTATCTGGCGTTCGGAGGTTGAGTCTGAATTCATATCTCACGCGAGAGAGGCCCAGCGGAGCGCGTAGACCAATCTCGGGAACTCGAAAGGAACTCCCAATCAACCTCCTTGCTCATGCGGTTAAGTGATTGCGCGGCATAGTGGGCTTTTGCGTGGGTGCTTCGGTGTTCGCAAAAAGCGGCAGGGCGAGCAGCAATACGGCTACTACGGCATAGCGGACCGTTAACTCGGTCAAGGTGCGCCGCATTTTCCCGATTGCCTCCGCCGCGATGCTCAGCCCGTCCTTTTGGTCCTGTCGCAAGGCATCTTTCAAACCCGGCAACTCAAGTGCTGTCTGCACATGAGCACGGGTGATCCAACCGATGACCATTGCCAGCAAATTGACGAAGATCGCAGCCCAAAAGGATGCGATCAGAATTCCGACCACCCATTGGCTAAGGGCCATTGTTGACTCTCCATAGACAATCAACTCGTAGAGTATGCTCCCGAGAACGAAGAGCGTCGGTAGCGTGACGACAACGCCAAGCAAATCGATCCAATAGCCGCGAGTGACCCATCGACCATAGCTTCGCAGGAGGCGTCGAGCTTCCGCCCGTGAGGGATTACCAAATGAGATTCCATTCACTTGGTGTCGACCTTCTCGATGAATCCATTGTTGATGGCGACTGCGGGCAAACATCCCGAGCAAGAAGAAGAAAGAGGACGCAGCGACACAGCAGGCCGCGATACCGAGGCTTTCGGGGGTTTCAAACATGAGTAGCTCCTGACGAACAGTGGTGTAATTGGTGAGTTTTGTTGCTCGGCAAGAGCGAAAATAGAACCGAGTGAACCTTTTCGCTCCGCCGGTGCCGAATCACCTCGACCTCAAGAGGCCGTCTTGTTCGACAACGGGGGTAAGAAACTTCCCTCAATAGCTATATCAAATGAACGAGCGTATTTTAATCTGGCGATAGTCGGATGTCAAAATGGTCAAACGCTACTGGGTGGGACTGCTGGATTGTCTGCCGATTTGCCAGGAGCAAAGCGCTAAGAATACGAATCCATAAGCATTGAGCGGCGCATGTGTGGCAATCATGAATTGAATGCTGGCCAAGGGGACGGGAAACAGATGCGAAGCGGCAAAGAGGCCGGCGAGTACCATTGCCAACTCGAGGCAAACAATCGAAATCGCCAGTAGGGCGTTGGCAAACACCGGCCGATTGAGTTCCGGTAGGGTAGGAAAGGAGAGTAGTCCGTAGAACAAAAGGAGTAGTGAAAGTACTAGTGCCGAGACGCTCTCGAGCGGTTTTGAGAAAGTGATTCCCAAGGCAACGAGAGGAATGCAGAGGACCGTACCTGCCACCAACGCTCGAAACAGCTTTATGCGCGACAAGGCCGCATCCTCCAATGCTCGATCGAAGCGAGAGAATAATGAAATCATTGCAAATCCGGCAAAAGTAAAATGGGCAGTGGTGAGAATCACAATGAGTTCTGGAAATCGCCAGAACCCACCAACTCCGCGTGCGATACCCAGCCAGGTGGTCGCAACAACAAAAAACAGCGATGCAATACATTCTAGACTGTTTCGAAAGGAGCGCTCGGCAAGCAGCAGTAGGAATCTCGCTCGAAATCGCCAGAGCGCGTACAGCAAGATTGGCACTGCAAGAACTCCTGCGAACCAGCCAATCGGTACTTGGAGTGCGAGAAGTGCAGAGAGTGCAGAGAGGAGATAGATGAGCCGCGCTCGACTGGAGAGTTGCTCCAGCGGTAATGAATGTGCAAGCGGCACGACTACGAGGAAACCAAAAGCCACTGTGACGACAACAAACTTTGAGTAATCAAGTGGGGCAAAAATCGTTGCGAGTGCCGCGAGCCAGATGGCACCACCAATACCTGCAACTCTTTGCCAGCTACTGATCATGTCGCACCGTTCACTGCTCTTCGCACGGCCTGAGCCGAACGCTTCTTAAAGCGCAACTGTAGATATCTCGTGAGGGGTGAGACGAGCAGCATCGGTATATATCGCGGTTTTGCCCAGGAAGTAATGAAATAGGAGACTTCTCTCGTCACTCGATTAAAGCAAACAAGGAAATGTTCCTCACCGAACTCGACGTGGTCGGGGAGCGTTTCATAGCAAAAGCCATAACGCAGTTCCTCTCCCACTTGTTGGTCGATTACTTCGGTAATCCGACAGGCCGCAGTAACCCAAAGTCCGAGCTGTTTGAGTACAAGAACGATGTTCTTGTTTGTTTCGAACGATTCGGGATGTTGAGCCAAGCGACACTCCGAGTGTGCGAACATCTGCCAGGCATCCATGGCGGTCCTTGCCTTTTGCCAACACTCTTCGCCTATACCAAGGGTTAGACGATGCGATTGCTGATGGACCAGTGGATGGGAGCGCTCAGATCGATCGTAGGCGACTTGAGCTTCTGTCTGACGATCGCAAAACGCTTTGAGTGTTTGTTTCGAGGGTTTGCAAAATGAGAATAGTTTCAAGAGCGCGATCATGTCCCTCTAGCTCTCCCCTTCAATGACTCGCAGCGTTTTTAAGACCGCTTGATTAACCGGACCCATTAAGGGCAAAGACGATATTTGCAGTAGTCGAATCAGCAAGCCGAGAGTCTGATCTATCAGCTTTGTCGTTCGAGATTCATTTTTCGATTTGTCATTTGCCCAAAAGAAAAGCACGGCCATTTGATACAGCCAGAGAAGCTTTGCCAGATGAGGGCGGAGCGTTTTGCTCGCTTTGAGACTACTTCCTTCTATTGCGTCCTCAATGACTGCGATGGCTTGCTCCCGCAATGCTTTGTTCTCTTTGCTAAAGGGTGAGAGAGGATTTTCTAGGTCGGCAGCTTGTCGGGCAATGACTTTGACCAAGTGCCGATGGTTTTGCAGCTGAGAAAGCTTAAAATCAATGATTGAGCGAAATCTTTTCTTAAAGTCTTTCGACTCTCGTAGGAGTTCTTGGTTTTTCAGTTGAGCTTCAATTGCGGTTTCCGCATAGAATGCGAGAACAAGGTCGTCTTTACTTCTAAAGTAATAGTACGCAGCCCCAAGTGACATGCCGGCCTTTTCAGCGATTTGCCTCATAGTAGTTGCTTCAAACCCTTGAGAACAAAAGAGTTCGAGCGCGGTACTGAGAATCTGGGCCCGGGTGCGTTCACTCTTTTTTGCTGCTTTATCCATCACGGCCTTTCGATTTATTGAACATGTTCAATTTATCACGGGTCTCGGCGGGAAGTCAAAAGAAATAGCAATACTTTACTATGGAAATAACATGGCGTAGAATTTCGCCAGATGTTTCTGCTGGCATTAAGCGGCAGAAATTATTGAAGTTTCATAGTTCTTCCTCGGGTAGTAGTTGTAAATAGACCTATCCTCCTCTGCTTCAGCTGTAGAGGCGGATAGGGTTAGATGGTTTACAGTTCAGCTGTGGATACTCGTTGTATCCACCCCGACAAGCTGGCTGCCAAGACGCCCCTCCAAACGTCCGTTTCAGTTTCCTTTTTCACAGCGAGGTATCGAACTCATGGCGAAAACCACCTTTACGATCTGCATCTTTGGTGCCGACGGGGCATTCGGTCGAGTGCACTTGTACTCAGCGATCTTGCTCCGAGATGAGTTGAGCAAGCAGGGTGTGACTCTGTTGATCAATGTATGTGTCCGAAAACCCATCTATCGTACTCAGTTGATGAGCGGCGAAGGGTGGAACGACCGTGGCAAGTTCACGAGCCACAACAACCTCGGGGTTGAGTTCCCGGACAAGGTCGACATGAAGGGAGTCACGGCCTATGACTCCGTTCAGGAAACCCTGAAGACCGGAGCTGATTTGGCAATCATCGCCGTCTCGACTGCGTTCCACCGTGAGATCGCCGTACAGTGCGCCGACGCCCAAGTGAAAATGATCTTCGTCGAGAAACCGCTGAGTCTGACTGGCATGGACTGCGACGACTTGCTCACACGTTGTGGCTCAAAAGGCTCGACGGTGCTGGTCGGCCACGAACTGCTGAATTTCGACCAACATGGCTGGCTGGCCGAGGCGGTTCGCGAGAAGCAGTACGGGACGCTCAATCGCTTCAACGCTTTGCGAGAGGTCAACTTCGACGCACCTCCGGCCTATCGCGGCAATGCCGAACAGTTCGGCAACCCGGTCGAAGACCTGGGTGTGCACGACGCGAAGGCGGCGATCGACTTGTTCGAGAGCCGCCCGACCGAAGTGCTGGCTCGCGGCCGGAGCTACGGCGATGGCTGGGTTGAGTATTGCGATGAGGCGCTGATCTGGTTCGAGGGAGGTCAGGTACTGACCTTTCGAGGTGGGGCTCGATTCGGGTCAGGGTTCGACCATGGGTACACAGCGGAATTCACCGGGGGAACGGTCATGTACAATCTGACCAACCGCGGTGATATCACCGCGCATGTCCCGGGCAAGGGTTCGTCGTGTATCGCCGTGGCTGGTGGTCGTCGAGCTGTGGACCCGATTCTCGACGAAGTCCGTTTGGCGGTCCAGGTCGCACGAGGTGAAGCCGAGCCAGGCTACCTCGACGGCAATTCGGCAGCACTTGCCGTGAAGACGGTCAATGCGATCAGCAAAAGCATTGTCACTGGCCAAAGTGTGCAGGTCAGTGTGTGACAGCCTGTACCAGAGCCAATTTGCGAACATCTCAAACGGAATTGAGGTTCTACGAGAAAGGATTCCTAACCCTAACGACGAAAAAGCCAGGGACGTTTATTGCGTACCCTGGCTTTTTAATTTTCTTCCCAGTGCGCTCTGCTATGATGGTCCTGTCGCCCAGCGACAGACGGCTCAGTGTAACGAGCCCCAGAGCCAATCGCCGTTTTTTGAGCGAGTCGGGAGCTATCACACAACTGAGTTAACACACAGTGCTGACACTTTGTTTCGCGACGCTCTCATGATGTTGTATGATTCTATCTCTAATCAGAAATGCATTGGACCTATGACAACTCCGATAGTTCGACTCCCAGATAGTTTTCAGCTTGCAGACGCACAATTGCAGTTGCTTGAGGCGATGCAGCTACCTGTTCCGACTGATTCTCCGAATCAACGAATCCAGCAACTGATGGCCGTGAGAAACGAGTGGAAGTTACATCGCAGGAAATGCGACAAGACAGGCGACTCTATTCTCAGTGCCTACCCGCCCGATACAGAATTTCCGGTTTACAGAAATAGCGTGTGGTGGGGCGATGCATGGAACCCGCTCGAGTCCGGCCGGGATTTTGACTTTTCTCGACCATTTTTTGAGCAACTCGCCGAACTGCAAGCCGTGGTTCCGCGAGAGGGAACTTCGGTCTTTAGCTCAGAGAATTGCGAGTATAACGGGCATACTCGCGAATCGCGAAACTGCTATATGAACTCTCTGGTCTATCGCTGCGAAGATACCTTGTTTAGCTATTGGGTCGTCAATAATAAGGATGTTGTTGATTGCTTGTTGGTCAATGGCAGCACTTTGGCGTACGAATGCATCGACTGTGAGAATTTATATGACTGCGTACTCTTGCAGGAATGTCACAATTGTCAGGACTGTCATTTTTCGTATCAATTGCGCGGTTGTGAGCATTGTATCGGTTGTAGCAATCTCGTGAACAAGAAGTACCATATTCAGAACCAAGCAGTTTCACCGGAAGAGTTCGAGAAGCAAAAGCGGCTACTTTTAGATGGTAGTCGGGAAGCGTTTCACCGAGGATGGCAGTTGTTTAGCCGAACTTTTGCCGCGGCCGCTCATCGCTGTGTCCACAACCTCAATTGTGAGAACGTGATTGGCGACCACCTGCTCAACAGTCGAAATTGCCATATGGTGTTCGATAGTGCGAATAGTGAGGACGCGGCCTATTGTATCTCCGTATCGGATTCAAATGATCTGTTGCTTTGTTACTCGGCTGGCTGGCCGAAATGTGAGCAGGTCTATTGCTCCGCGGTGACTCGAGGATCGTCCGATATCGCGTTTTGCTACTACACGTTCTTCTCGTCTGGATTGAGGTATTGCGACAGCTCGATGAACTGTCAGGATTGCTTTGGCTGCATTGGTCTTCGCCGCAGTAAGAACTGTATCCTCAACAAAGAATACTCACCTGAAGAATATCGAAGGCTTCGAAGCAAGGTAATCGATCATATGAAGCAGACCGGAGAGTGGGGTCAGTATTTTCCGATCTCTATGTCGACGTTTTGCTACAACGATAGTGCGGCCCAGGACTATTTTCCTATTGTGGCAAGCACTGCAAAAGAAAACGGCTGGCGCTGGCATGAACAGGTAGATGCGGCGACAGCTTCCGCAGAGAATACACTGCACTGTGCGATGACTAAGAAACCCTATCGCATAGTAAAGCAGGAAGCTGAGTTCTATAGGAAAATGTCCTTGCCCGAACCTGAGTTCCATCCCCAAACGCGACACGCCGCCCGGCTCGCAAGAAGAAACCCCTATCAGATGCGTAAAGCACGCTGTGCGGTATCAGCAGAGCTGATCGATACTAGTTTCGATTTGGAATCGGCGAATAGTATCTGCTCTGAAGCAGCGTATTTGAAGAGTTTGCAGTAACTGCCTATAAAGCAAGTAATTATGGATAATTGGTGTTCCACCTAACTACCAGATCCTCCAGCACACGCGATCGATTTCTCGGCAATCCGTCGCGAAAGGAAAAAAACAATTTGTGAAACCAGTCTCGCTATTTTAGCATCAAAATATTGCTAGTTTAAAAAGCTGTTTCGCGAACCTATGTATGGGATGTAGGTAGGTTGTAGTAGTTCGAAATAGCTACAGGGGGTGTTCATTATGTCTAAGCAGTCTGTTTCAAAAGTATTCGAAAAAATCGTCTTTTCTATCTCAGTATTTCTTGCCTGCGTTATGGTGTTTGCTGCGATCGGCTTTCCAGCAATCTAAACTGCTGTATCAGCCTCGATTGTGAGTATCTTCCAGCTACGTACTTTTGCTGGTCCCGCCTTGCTATCTGAATGCCTCGTTTCGCCAACTGCCTCGAAGGGGGCCCTCTGACTTTTTGAGTCCAAGCACTATGCATTTCGACTGGTGTTCCACGAATTGACTTGTCGATTATCGCCTGATGGTGGGAATCTTCTCCAATGGCTTGGTTCGTTCTATCGATTATCGCACTCAGTGGATTTGGTGCGCAGAACTTTTTCTACAAAGTATCTGCGATGCGAGAGCTTCGCAGCCGTACAGTTACCTTCTACTTTGCGCTGTTTAGCACGATCGTAGTTTGGATTGCCTTCCTTATTCAAGGCCAGCCAAGTAAGTTCACCAAAGCAGTTTTTATCTATGGCGTAATTGATGCAGTCAGCTTCTATACGACAACTGTTTGTCGGCTAGAAGCGCTGGAGTGTATACCTTCTCATCTCGCTTTCCTGCTCTTGCGGACAAGTACGGTCTTGGTAGCTCTTGTTGGAGTTTGGGCTTTTGGCGACGAACTGAGTGCGCAACTCATCGTTGGCATTGCCCTGATGCTGGTGGCAGCAACCTTAATCGGGTCGGAGCGCAAGCAGGATAGATCGGTATCGCTGAATTACCGCCGTGGATTGTTGTTGATACTCGTCGCCGCACTTGCAAGTGCCTCGGCTCATGTGGTTTCCAAGGTTGCGGCGGGCAATACGCAGCTCCTCGACTACATGGCGGTTGCCAATACAATCGTACTCGTCTTTTCTATTCTCGAGACTAAGCTAGCAACGGGAGATCATATCGGCCTACCGACACGGTCAGAGCTTTTGGTTGCGACTGGACTCTGTGTCGCAAATCTTATTGCCTGGTATTGCTATCTCTGCGCGCTGCGCGTTGGCCCCCTCAGCTCTGCTGCCCTCATCGTGAGTCTGGCATTCGTTATTCCAATCATTCTTTCGGCCGTGTTCTATCGAGAACACCTTACTCCAAAGCGTATCGCTGCTGTGCTGGTAATGGTTGCGGTAGTGTTGACCCTTCGGATGTAGGGATACCGTCTCGTTTAAGACTTGCTCCAGAACGAGGCAGAAGTGTTCGCTCCAGCTTGTTGAAGGCGCTTGACCATGTCGCGATGGTTGTGCGTTTCGGCCCAGACAACTGGGGTAAAGCCGTTCCCCGAGCGAGCATTGAGGTTTGCACCGTGCTGAATGAGCAGTTCGGCTCCCGCTAAACAGTTTGTGCGTGCAGCCCAGGCTAAGGCGCTCACACCTGCTGGATCTTCGACGTTGGGATTCGCGTTGTTGCGGAGATTCGCCTTCATAGAAGTCATGTTGCAATCCATCGCCGCGCGCACAAGTTTCGGAAGGTTCGCGCGTTTGCCGATTGTGACAGTCGTTCCGACTACCACCGTTTCGCTCACCATTGGTCGAAACGGGGTGAAACTTCTTACTGTGTTGCCGCTGGTGCTTGCTGGAACTCCGGTTGTCGCAATGACTGCTACCAAACTTAAGCCAACGAACAGTAGCATACGCGTTCGAGAAACAGTTTTTTCGCGTTTTGCCCGGTAGGCGGCGAGGCTTCTCGATCGCTTCGTACGAGCTGCAAGATCGTTGGTTTGCCCAATGGCGCTCTCGAGCTCATAAAAAGCTTGATTGATTTTTTTCGCTTGCTCTTCGGCTCGCTCTCGCAGCTTTTCGCTGTGCGGAAATTTATCAGGGTGCCAGATTTGCATAAGTTCTTTGTAAGCCGTCTGCACTTCATCAAATGAGGCATCCGGCTCCAATCCAAGTGTTCGCCAATACTGATCTTGCTTCATTACACCCCGCGAAAGAATAGTCTTCTTTATTATAACGACCTGAAGCGAAAGCATCTTTAGAGCCTGGCGCGGGAGCGAATTTCGCTAAGTAGCTTTAATTATTGATTTTAACGAAGATTCTTTTTCTGCACAGGGCCAGCGAAAAGCCCAATAACAGTAGTTGAGAGGAACTATGGAGGGAGACCGTTTTGCCGCCGGCAGCACAACAAGAAACGAAAGCTTCACAGAGCAATGAGTCTCAGGAGAGTGAGAGAGCACAGCTGCCCGCTGGAAGAGGTGCTGCCGTGGAGCGTTTCCTTACTTTGTTGTCCGATGTAAAGAATCCAAACGCAATCGAAACGCTCAAGACGCGGGTTATCGAAGTCCCGCTTCGAGATGGCTACGAGGCAGACCCGAAATTGCCGGCGATGGGTAATGAGATTCGTGGTCGGATAAGCGAAGCAGACTACAAGAGCCATAAGTATGCTGATTTTCAGCTGGCGCTTCACGAAGAGACGCACTCGCTTAACGCCAATGTCGGGCGATTAGAATTTGAACGAATTAGACCTGAGCTCGAGAAGATTCGAAAAAAAATATGGGACGCTGCACAAGAGCGTATGATGAAGGGGCGCGTCTTTGCCAAAGGTGAGACTGTTACTATCCGGCTGACAGCTGAAGAAAGCAAACAGCTACCTTCGGACCCAACGACAATATATGTTCCAGAACGAGGTGTGGCGGTCACGGTCTTGCAGCCGAAAATTACGCCAAAACCGATCGGCTTTCCACGAGTCCTTGGTGCTCTGAAAACGCAATTTGTCGAAAACTATTTGGTCAACAACGATAAGATTAACAAAGATCCACTTCAGCTGTTTGATGAGGCATCTGCGTATCTAGCAGATAGCCACGTTTGTTTGGAACTCGCACGTGGGACCGACAATCCTAGCGGTTCAGACAAAGAGAGTCGACTGGCTGTATTGAAGCGACTCCTAACCACCCCAGGAGAATACCCTGCGAAGGTAAAAGAAGAGCGACTAGATTTTGTCTGTTCGGAAGAGATCGATAATTGCGCAAAGATGGCAGTCAGCATCCTTGCTCATGCCAGTGCGGTGCAGGAGCGCGAATCTGACTACTTCGAGACGTCCGGTTACAAAGAGGTCAGTGCTTACCTGGTAAAGCAGTTGTTGCAGCGATATCAGACCGGCATGCAGTATCCCGTTTTTCGCGCTAAGGCGCTCGTTATGGAGAATCCCCGTGATCCGAGATCTAAGTTAGTAGAGCGAAATACGGAGCAGTTTTACCGAGCCCTTGTTTCCAAAGAGGATGGTGCGAATCTGCGAGATTTTGCTCTCCAGCACTATGGAGAAAAGTGGTGCCGCGAGACTTTTATCGACCCTGACGTCGTGTTTCGTCCGATAAAGCAATCTGCTGACAAGTAATAATCCTCCCTGCTATAACAGCAGCAGAATGAAACGCTACTTCCCCTACATCCTCTTGTTCATCCTGTTCTTTAATCTGGCCTCAAAGATCTACCGAATCGATGAGCCGTCAAAGTATATCTTTGATGAAGTCTATTACGCCTTCACCGCCGAGCAGATAGTGAAGGGGAATGTCGATGTCTACAATGTGCATGCTCAACCGCCGAAAGGGGTCGCCTATGAATGGACCCATCCGCCGCTATCCAAGCTCATTATTGCATTTTTTGTCGAGCAGTTTGGTGAAACGAGTTTTGCTTGGCGGATCAGCTCAGTCCTGTTTAGCACGGGAATTGTATTGCTGACTGCGTTGATTACGCTGGCCCTGTTTCAATCGCCGAAAGCAGCATTGCTCGCTGCCTTTTTTCTTACCTTAGACGGATTGTTTTTTGTGCAATCGCGAATCGCAATGTGCGATGTACACTTACTGTTCTTCATGCTGTTCGGCTTGTACTTCTATATTCGCTGGCAGAAAGACAAAGAGCAACTGCTGTATCTTTTTGCCTCTGGCGCAGGGGTTGGTGCGGCTATGAGCGTCAAATGGAGTGCGGTCTATCTCTGCGCAGCGATTGGGGTCGATCTACTTCGCACACTTGTCCGATATCGCGAACTACCGAACAAGAATTGGATAGTTTGGTTGGTGGTCGCCTATGTATGTGTACCAATTGCGGTCTATTTGGCAGTGCATAGCCATTTCTTCTCGATCGGATATAGCTGGGCCGACTTTGTCGAGCTGCATCGACAGATGTTTTTCTATCACTCCAAACTGAAAGCAACTCACAATTACCAGTCTACACCTTTGCAGTGGATGTTTAATCTTCGGCCAACTTGGATGTACGTCGATTACACAGTTAAGGGTCAACTCGCGAACATCTACAATCTCGGCAATTACGTCCTGTTGTACGGCGGAGTCTTGGCAGCGATCTATTGTTTCTATCAGCTGCTACGGTCTTGGCGATGGGAGCTTTGGATGCTGCTTCTATGTTATTTTATGTTCTGGGTTCCTTGGGTATTGTCGCCCAGAATTGCCTTTTTCCACCATTACACTCCTGCGGTGCCCTTACTGAGTATCATGCTTGGGTATTCGGTTTGCGACCACGGTGAGAGGTGTGAAGGGCGATCATTTCTTGCAATGAACGTACTTATTGCAGTTGTGATCTGCTTCCTGCTGATCTATCCGTTCATTTCCGGATTACACCTACCCAAAAACGTAGCGGAGCTGTTGTACTATGTCATTGAGAAGCCAAAGTAGATCAGTCGCCGAGAACTAGCTACAATGCCTGCCGAACTCGCCAGGTCTCGCGAATTGCGTTGAATATCACACCGAGATTCCCACCGGTTTGTTCGCCGGCGGCTCTTGGATAGTGATTGACGCCAATCTGTTTCACCTTGACGTTTTGCCGCTGTATTTTCGCGAGAATCTCAGTGGTGATCATCGCCCCGGTGCAGACAAATGGTCGGCAGTTATCTACCAACTCTTTTCGAACCAACTTAAATGCACAGTTGATGTCTATGTACTCATTCGACAGTCCCAGGAGAAAACGGGTCCAGATCAAGAGCAATTTAGCGTTGAGTATCCGCATGAAAGGATCTGCACGTTTAATTCTGTAGCCGAGAAGGCAATCATACTCTTTGCAGTAGGGTAGAAATTTTTCCAACTCACTAAGATTGAATTGCAAATCAGCATCAGAAAAGAAGATCCAGTCATAGGTCGCACTGCTGTAGCCAGCGGTGAGGGCAGCTCCGTATCCTCCATTCTCCTGATGGACCACACGAACCTCGGGGTGTTGACTCGCGAGCTGATCGGCGATTTCCGCTGTCTTGTCGGTACTCCCATCGTTGACAAGAATAATTTCGAAAACATCAGCGAAAGCAGGGAACACTTGGAGTGCCTGTTCAACCAGGGTATGGATGTTTTCCTCCTCGTTGTAACAAGGAAAGAACACTGAAAGCTGAGGTAGTTTTTCGAAGGATGTCTCGGTTAGTTGAGCACTCATCTGATAGTCGACCTAGTACATTCTATTATTCGTTGGCAGATGCTCTTGAACGGTAGGTGCGCTATTGAGAATCCTGAATCTCAAAAAAATAGCTTCCCAGTAGTGGTCGCAATTTTTGCTCGTTTCCCACCTCTTTCTGACCCCAATACGTTTGTTCAGACTCTGTCCAGACCAGATACTGAGGGCAGATACCGGCTTCAGTCACCTTACAGGAAATCGCCTGATCAAGGTTCTCGTTTAACAGTTGTCGTT
>CBDUGV010000076.1:0-16261 GCA_965366815.1 uncultured Bdellovibrionales bacterium
ATCTTCTTCCTCGTCTTCATCATCCATCTCGACATCAAACTCAACTTCGAGCTCAGTTTCGATCTCGTCAAGAGCGCTCTCTACAAACTCATCATCAAGATCGATCTCGGCAAGAATCTCCTCTTCTTCCTCCTCGGCCTCCTCTGATTCCGTGGTAGGGCTACCGACCTGCCGGAATGGCTCGGCATGAGCGCCAAAGGAATCGAGCAGCCGCTCGAGCGATGATACCTGCACTTGCTTGTTCAATTCCACCAGCTCTCGAACTGCGAACTCGATAAAACCATCAAGGTAGAACGAACGAGCTAAGACAAGCCGCGCTAAGGGGTGCTCTGAATCACGACTTAGGCCCCGAAAGCAAACTTCCCGGCATTCAGCTCGAGTCTCCTCGTCCTCTACGAGAATCTTTGCAAGCTCGACATACTCGGGACTACCAGGATCTACGGCTAGAATCTCACGCAGCTCAGCTACTCGTTTCTCTTGCGTATCGTTCATAATGCAAAATCCAAATTGTCTAGTACAAAGAATTCAAACGGTTCTGAGAATAAAAAAAACCCGCGTATGGAGTAAAACCAATACGCGGGCTTTCCTGTGATAGATTGCCTAACACACTGCTCGTTTAGCAGTTGTTGACATCCTCATACGTGAAGGTCTGAGAATCGGTCAGGGTAAATCTTTCTCCTGACTCAACACCAGTTACAGTCACGGTGAAGGTCGCGGTATGCGTTCCTTCTGTTGGAGCCACACCAGAACCCGAATACTGACTACCGAACTCATCGATAAACAGCCCCTGAATCGTGCTACTTCCACCAACTGGGATATCAATCCCGAAAGACTGGGCCGGCAACGTTACAGTCGCACCACCCTGCTCTCGAACCGACACTCTAATCGTTCCAACGGAGATAGCTTCCTCGGCAAATGGATTGGCTATAGTAACCGTGAAGTTCTTAAAGAAGAATGGCTCTGGGTCATCCGTAGTTGGGTCGTTATCACAATCGCCGTTCTGTCGAGAATCCAAGATTAGCGTATTCTCTGGCCCGTCCAAGAAGTTGATTGCAGAGATACCTAACTCGTCTTCCTCTGGTCGGTCGATGATAAGCTGACCACCTAAGTTACCGCCTGCTGCTCCAGGGAATCCATCGAATCCGGGAGGAACATCACCGGTGATAACAATCGACTCTCGGTCGATAAGGTTGAAGCCTTCCTCAGCCCGACACTCCAGGAGATAACTACCTGGGGTCACACCGCCAAGCACACCACTCATGATGCCGTTCGCCGCCGTGCTTTCGAATGCTACGCCATTTCGAGAAGGCTCAAGAATCGCAATTCCCGCCTCACTCTCACAAAAGATTCTAATAAACGGAATTGGTGCACCGGTTGGGTCCAACAAGGTGACAATAAAGTCTACCGTGCCAGTAGTAACCAGGGAGCCAAGCACATCGATTCTAAGTGTGGCGCCGGCTCCACCGTCTGATACAAACTGCTCACCAATACCTGCGTCATTGGCGCCTTGACCGCCATCGGTATTTCCGTTACCGCCGCAGCCTACGAAAATCAACGTCGTCAGGCATGTGCCGATGAGCGTGATTAGCAGAGCTCGTCCGAGTTTGGATTGTAACATGGTCTATCCTTCCTAAAAATTCGCCCTCTAGTGTTCGCGCCGAATTTCTGTTTTAAGCGCTCACCACCAATCAACGTGGCCAACTGCAATATTCCAATAAAATTCGCTATGAAACTGTGTCGTCTTCCATCATACCTTCCTCAGCAACCGCACCTTCCCCCGTAGCATTGCCGGTAGTCGAAGTGGTTTCAACCACCCCTGCGCCAGTCCCCGCTCCGCCTTGGAAGCCACCTAGAGTTCCCGGTACTTCACCGTTCTGCCCTGTGCAACACTCGGAAGCTTCACCGAACTGAATTGTGTAATTGAGTTCGTTTGAGGTCAGAGTATCTCCCGCTGCGGTAACTCCAGTTGCTGAACAAGTAGCGACTGCTCGAAACGGTAATAAGGGTAGAAGATTTCGACTTGCATTGAGGAAAGCAAAGAAGTCTGGGCTGATGATCTCAAAGCCGAGTATCGCGATACTAGCTCCACCTGCACCTATCTCATTCAGTGTTGCTCCAGCTGCGAATGAATCCTCTGGGATACGCAGTGCTGGGTCAGCACCAGGAACGGTGTAGCGACAGTCGATTCTATCAACTCTTATGAACTGAGTAGTGAGAAAACTCTCAAGCTCAAGAAAGGTGATGATGGTCTGTCCATCCAGTGGCACAAGCCCAAGAATTCCCCCTTGGACACCGCCGCTGAGTGCGGACGCATCGGTCGAGAGCGGAACAATTCGCCCCGTCTCGCCTGCGCTACAATCAACAGCTGAACAATACCGATTAGCTCGGAACGATCTACCCTGGTTGTTATTTGTTCCACCAGCGCCGCAGCTTATAAGCCCGGCCACTAGGCCAACAACCAACGTGACAGATAATGAGAGCCTTGCGAAAGATGACATTCTGTTAGCCTCCAAGCAAACAGTCGTAACTCTAAACACTCAACAGATAGCGTAATCTATCTGCCCTACATAATGCTGGGGTCGAAACTTCCCTCAACAATGTGTGGGGTAATAAAGAAGATAAGTTCTTCGTCGGACTTGTCGACAAAGGTTCTTCTAAACACAGTTCCAACGAAAGGAATGTCCTTTAACCAAGGCACCCCTTGTATCTGGTCGGTATCGTTAATTCGATACACACCACCCAGAGCGAAAGTTTGTCCACTCTTAACCAGGATTGTTGAAGTCGCTTCCCGCTCGATAGTTGAAGGGATGTTATCAACTACCGTCGAACCAAAGGCGCTAGACCGTGCATCGACATCGAGCAAGACATAATAGTCAGGCGAAGCTTGCGGTGTGACGCGAAGCTCAATCCCGATATCAATCTCTTCGAAGGCACTTGCTCCACCACCAGTCGCCGCAGCGCCAGCTCCAGTCGCAATCGAGGTTCCTGAACCAGGGACTCGGACACGAATGGTTTCAACACTCTTGATTTCAGCTTGCTTATTGTTAACCGTCGCAACCTGCGGTCGGCTAATCACTCGCACTCGGCCTTCTGACTCAAGAGCAGTCAATCGAGCTGTGAGAGAACGAGTCCCGTCGGCTGAATCAAGAACCGCAGTTACGGCACTACCAGCAGCGTCAGTGAGAACAGCCGGGAAGTTAACAGCCTGAGCGTTAACACCATCGTTCGTTCCACCAGCAATGTTGATGCTGTTCGGGAACACTGAGTTTGTTGGGTTACCAGTTCCTGGACTCTGGATATAATTGTAGTTCCACTGAAAACCGAGGTCGCGAAGCATGTTTCGCTGCCCTTCGACAATCTGTGTCTCTAGCAATACCTGAGGAGTTCTGAGGTCGAGTCGCTTAATTAGCTCGAGAGACTCTTCGTGTCCCTTGCGGATATCTTTGATGATGAGCTGGTTTGTTCGCTCATCAACCGCAATGGTTCCACGCTCAGACAATACGGACTCAACCTGCTCTCGCATCTCATCGACACGCGCATAGCTGACTCGGATGTATTGAACCGTAAGGTCTTCGAGATTCTCAGCAGCTCGCTTAGCTTCGCGAAGCGCTTCACGCTCTTGTCGAAGCTTATCGACTGGAGCAATTCGAATCACGTTACCCTCTGTAACCTGGTCGAGACCGTTGGTCTTGAGAATTACATCAAGCGCCTGGTCCCAAGGAACGTCAATCAATCGCAGAGTCACTTTACCGCTAACATCGTCGCTAGCGATGATGTTGAGGTTCGAAACCTCGGCGATAATGCGAAGAGCGTTATCAATGTCAGTATCCTGTAGGTCGAGAGAGATTAAACGACCGGTGTAGATTTTCGAACCATCAGCAGAACGAATCCCGGTAGGGTTACGTCGTGCGGCAGTATCTTCCTCGCCAGAGTCAATTGCTTCTTCAGCTTCTTCGCTTGGAGGAGCTGCTGCTTCTCGCGGCAAACTTGAGCCCTGAACTTCCTCAACGTCAAGCAACTGAGCTTGCGCGCGGGAGGATGGGTCGTTTGCTGCTACATTGGCATGAGACTCAATGATGATGTGCTTTCCTTTCGGGTAGGCACTAAGCTTAACGCCGCCATCAACAAACATGCGAACAGTTACGCCGCTGCTGTTTTCTACTGCGCGAGCAGCTCGAATCCCTGGAAAGCCGCGTGGTGCGATTTGTGGCAAGGTAGTCTGCTCAACCGCGGTGGCACCTGGAATCGACACGACATACTCGCTTGGCGCAGTCCGCTTAAGTTCGAAGGCAGCTTCGTTCGATAGCTGCAACTGAACTTTGCCAGAGCTGTCCCATCCACGCTGGAATGTGAGTAGTTCGAGAGCTATTTCGCCCGATAGTGCATCAGAACTAGCAATGCTCTCAACCGGCTCAACCGTTACAGGGGTAGTCTCTTCATCCGGAGCGTGGTGCGCAACAGCGGGCGCGCCTGGCTTGGCGAAAGTTACCTGCACTTGGTTGCCAACAGATTCGACCTTATGCTCGACGTCCCAACCAGTTTCACCAAGGTCAAATACGACCCGAGTTTTATCTGGGTGAGCACCGAGTCGAACAGAATCGACATACTTGTCGTTCTCGACCGGTACTGCAGTGCTTAATTTTGACACCTCGCCGATAACATCGACAACTAAACGATTCGGATTCTCTAATGCGAGAACCTCGACTGCTGGCTGATACGTCTCCGTATCAATCAATAGTCGTGTGAATGATTCGCCTCGTTGTAGATTTATTGCGATGGGAGTCTTTCTGGAAGCGAAGAGCTCATGTGTCTCCTCCACAACCATAGGACGAACTACTGGAGACGAATCTCCGGTGGTCATCGCAATATCGTCGGAAACCGACGTATCGTTCGAGAATGCCGGCTCGTCAGCTGGTACGGGATACGTGCCAGAAGAACTGGTGCACGCATTAACGAGAAGGCCCGTGCCTGCTACAACCGCGAAACAAAGAGCTTTGCGACGCACGCTCATGAAGAGTTTCTCCTTAGCCTGAAAATCAGTAAATGAGTTCTGTGCTTGATCCTGAACAACCAAACAATAATCTCAACGTCTGTCTAACACTACTATTAATGCTTGTCTTTCTAAATGATGTTCAAAAATGAACAACAAAAGAAAAAAAATTCAGACCCAAGATTACTGTCTATCTAGGGTCTTCTATCTTGCTTCGAAGCTATAGTAAAGTGGAAAAGTTGACCAGGTCTAGTTCTTTTTGCTTGTAGGAAACTGTTATCTCAACATTTTTCCCCAGGAAGGCGCAGAAACAGTTAGGCTCGGCAGAAAAATAAATTTAATTGCCGCGCTTTTTTCGCCTACGTTTCTTTCCTTTTTTGTCGGTATCGGGACGTTCGCTCTCGTCAAGAAAGCGAAACGAGGTGACTACGACTCTGGTGTCGAGCATTACTCCGGCTGGAGCTTTTTTTGGCTTATCCATGGTAAAATCTTGCACATTTACTACTCTACTTAGGTGTGCAATTTCGTCGAAAAAGCTGGCGAGTTCATGGTAGGTACCGCTCACTTCGAGCTCTACAGGAACCTCAGCATAAAAGTCTTGAATTCGTTCGCCTTGTGGTTGGAACAACTGAATCTCTAGGCCAGCATCACGAGCTTTGTCGGAAATTCGATCCAAGAGTTGATCGATTTCTTTTTTGTCTGGAAGTTCCCGCAAGGCACGTTCGAGTTCCTTGTCGAGTCGACTGACCTCGTCTTCGAACTTGTCGAGGTTGGCGGCGATTCCAACTTTCTCGGCAATCTGCAGCTTGAGCGTATCGATCTCTTCTTGCGCCGTCACAAGCTCCTCACTGACTGGCATATACATAAACCACCAGAACAATCCGCCGATTAACGCGATCGTACCACAGAGGATGCCGATCTTTACCTGCGCCGGCATTTCAAGAACGTTTTCTATACTCTCGTGCACAAGTCTTTCTCCAGATCAGAACTTTACAATCGACCACTTGTCGAAAAAAAACATTTACTCATTCGAATCTTCTGCCTTCTCTTCAGCAGACGCTTCTTCAGCTGTATCCTCTTCACTCAAAGCACGGTCAGCCAATTCCTTGAGCTTCTCTTGCAACTCCAAGGGCTCAATCAGTTTGCCAATTACAGAAAACTGCTGCAGCTTCACTTCATCGCGAATATGCTGCCGCGAATAACTGAGATCAACTGATGCAAAGAAAACTGAATTCTCAAGCTTACGCATGAAACGCGATACGGTCTGCGGATCAACCGCCAACCCAGTGAACTCGATGTCTTGACCGTTCTGCGCTACTTCTGTGAGCCAAGCTCGATCTGGAATCGATCCGGTAATGTTGTCGAGCAACTGTACCGGCCCTTGGCGTTTCGCCTTCAGTTGGGCAATCGTCGTCAGTTTTTCAGAGAGAAATTTTTTCTTCTTCTCGAGTTCGTCAACCTTCTTAGTTTTTTGTTTCAACTTCGTAAGTCGGACAGTAAGCAACTGCTGTTCTTTCTTTGCATATTCTAGTTCTGAAGAAATCCCGCTTTTGAAAACAAAAGCCACTCCTAAAACGAATATCACCGCGACACCAAAAGCGAGCAACTGCAACACATAGATCGCCGTGTTATCTTTCTTCTCACCCAGTAAGTTAATGCGAATCATTGCGTTTTATCTCATCCAGATTTGTAGCGCAGTTTACGAGTGCGCGTGAACCTTATCGCCAAAGCGTCGAGTTGAGAGCCCAACACTCACACCCATAGAGTTCTTGATCTCTTCCAGGTAATCTTCATCAAAGTTTTCAGACCAATCGACTCCGCGAAATGGCTCGATCAAATCGCAGTCTAGTCCAGTCAGTGAACCCATGCTCTCGAGGAGTCCAGGAGCGACGGCAGCACCACCACAAATAAAAATTGATTCGATCGCACGATCAGTTCCCGCAGCATTCCAAAAGAAGCCCAGCTGTCTATGTAATTCAGAAGCGATATGCTCAGTCGTTCTATCGAGCGTCTCTACCACCAGACTCTCTTCGTATCCTTCGATTGAGCTACCCATCTTTGCATCTTCTGCCTCGGCTGGTTCCATACCAAGCGTTTCGACCAATGCATCTGTATAGAGTCGACCACCGACGGAGACATCTCCCGTGAAAAGCGAATTCCCATCTTGCAAAATACTCACGGAGCTAAATCGTGCACCGATGTCAACAATTGCAACAGTTTGGTCACTCGACTCAGGATAATTAAGCTGAAACATATTCTCCAGCGCAAAGTAGTCGACGTCCGCAATCGCTGGCTCAAGCCCTGCTTCGGTAATCGCTGCTATGTAGCTCTGGACGATTTCGTTCTTTACCGCCACCAAGAGGACTTCCATTGAGGAGGTGCCATTGGTCGAAAGTACTTGGTAGTCCAGATACACATCGTTAACAGCATGAGGAATAAAATTCCCCGCTTCGAATCTAATATTCGTATCGAGATCCTTCGCCGAGCTGTAGGCAGTCGAGACTTTCTTAGTAAAGACCGTCGGCCCAGGTATCGATACCACCGCTTTCTCCAAAGATATCTCGTTGGCGTCGATAAGTGATCGAATCGCCGCGCCGATATGCTCGGGGTTTATGATCATATTATTCTTGATCGAGTTTGCGGGAGTCGGCGTCAATCCGGCTGCTTGAAGCACCGGCTTATCTCCGGTCATATCCATGACCATCGCCTTGATCTTACTCGAACCAATATCAATGCTGACCATTGGTTCTGGTTCTCCCCCGCCGAGGAATTCTTGCAATTTCCCTTGTAAATCCATATCGATTTAGTCGCCCAGTTGTGGGTAAAACACTTCATCTGAAACTAAGACTCATCTAAGAGAGGTTTAGTTTCGGTAAATAAGCTCGAAAAGTCGAGCTAACAATCGAGCAAGTGACTAAAATATCTAACGAATTACATAAACGCCTTGTTCAAGCGAGGAAATGCAAGGCCTGATCGGAGACAAATCTTTCTCAGCCCTCTTGTTTACTTTGCTGACCGAGAGCCGAAAAATGGGTTCTTGCTATACTAAGTTGGCACAAGGCTAATTCCCGACTTTATTAAGAGTTTTTATGGCGCAAGGCACTCCATCATCTGACAGTATATTGTCGGCAATCGATCAAGACTGCTCGATTGACCCTGCTCTAGCCTGCGCGGTCGAAGTTGTGATCGCGGGAGTCCCAACCCGACTTACCTATCGCGCTGAAAATCTCAGTGCCGAGCAGCTCTTGGGGTCGCAAGTTGAAGTGGAACTCGGGCGTCGAAAAGCAACTGGCTGGGTCGTCGACGTACTTTCACTTGAACTCGCAGAGCAGAAATTTCTCGAGCAGCGCGGGAAAACGAAAGCAAAGTCGAAAGAAACCCAACTTGGCTTTTTCGAACATACTTCTCCGACGAATGCTCTGAAACCGATTCTGGGGCACCAAGCAGCCTTTCAGCCACAACAACTACGACTATTCGAATGGATGGCGGAGTATTACGGAGTATCCCTCGTCGATGTTATCGACAATGCGGTTCCCCGTATTAGTACTGCACGTCAGCTTCAAACGGTAACAATTGCTTCGGTCGAGCGAGTAGAGGAAGAACTGGCGCACATTACAAAGAAAGCCCCATTGCAAGCTCGGGTGCTTGAAGCCTTGCTTGCCGCAGGTGGCTCATTGCCGGTGGTCGAACTCACCTCACTTGGAAGTGGTGTGCGCTCTGCACTGAAATCCTTAGGCACCAAAGGCCTTGTCACAAGCGATACCGTCGACTCGTTCAAGCGGGCTCAGCTGCGTCCAGTAGACGACAGTAAAATACCGATGTATTCCGGCGTTGTACCAAGCAAGCTTACAGATTCTCAACAAAACGCAGTGACCGAGATTGCTGAACGCCTCGATTCGAAGACGTTTCACCCCTTACTTTTGATGGGAGTAACTGGGAGCGGAAAAACGGAAGTCTACATCCGCGCGATAAAAAAAGTGCTCGCCGATGGGGGATCGGCCTTGTTGATTGTACCGGAAATTTCGCTGACCCCTCAACTCGTCGATCAACTCGAAGCCCGCCTCGACTCCCCGCTCGCGTTACTCCACAGCCAGGTGGGAGCGACCGCCCGCTGGAGTGCCTGGGAAGCATTGCTCAAAGGCGAGTGTCGCGTCGCAGTCGGTGCTCGTTCGGCGATTTTCGCACCGATGCAAGACCTTCGCCTCGTTATCGTCGATGAGGAACATGAGAGTTCATACAAGCAAAGTGATGGTCTGCGATATCATGGTCGAGATGTCGCAGTTATGCGGGCCAAATATGCGAACTGCACTATTCTACTTGGTTCGGCTACGCCCTCGCTTGAGAGTCTTCTCAATGTAACCCGCAAACGCTACGAATTAATTGAACTCCCGGAGCGCGTCACAAAACGACCACTTCCCAAGATCGAGATCGTCGATCTGAACAGAGTAAAAAGAAAGGACATGCCTTCTGAGAACATGTCTCCCCAGTTGTATCATGCGACTCGAGATGCTCTTGCGGCGGGCGAACAAGTTGTCATTCTTTACAACAAGCGCGGATTCTCAAGTTACCTGCAATGCACCAGTTGTAGCGAAGTGATCTCTTGCCCAGAATGCTCGGTCGCATTGACCTATCATAAGGGTAAATCAAAACTCCTCTGCCACTACTGTGGGATAACTATCACGCCACCAACCCATTGTCCGGTGTGTCGAGACCCCAGCACGACGGCCATTGAGCGCACATCCGATGGCAAACCCCTCGCCTCGGAGTCGAAAATAGAAAAAATCGGTCAACTAGTATACCGCGGGTCAGGCACAGAACGGGTCATAGAGGAACTTGCAGATTTATTTCCACAGGCGACGATTGTGCGTATGGATCGCGACACGGTGGGCAAGAAAGATGCCTACCGGGAAATTTTGGGAAGCATGAGATCGGGAGAGGCCGACATTCTGGTGGGCACCCAAATGATTGCCAAAGGGCATGACCTTCCGGGAGTAACCCTTGTCGGTATTATTGACGCTGATATCGGACTTCATTTTCCGGACTTTCGAACCAGCGAGCGAACCTTTCAATTGATAACCCAAGCGGCCGGCAGAGCCGGCAGAGGTGCACTGACTGGGCGCGTTTTAGTTCAAACCAGGGAAGCGGACCATCCGACTATTGTCGCAACAGCTACAGGTCGTTTTAAGGCGTTTGCTCGCTATCAAATCGAACAAAGAAAATCTTTGGGCTATCCCCCAGTCGGGCGGCTTGTTCGGTTGATTATTTCCAGTAGTGACAAAAGAGAAG
The DNA here is from genome assembly GCA_965366815.1 of uncultured Bdellovibrionales bacterium. Taxonomy (GTDB): domain Bacteria; phylum Bdellovibrionota_C; class UBA2361; order SZUA-149; family SZUA-149; genus CBDUGV01. The sequence goes on from CBDUGV010000076.1 coordinate 10,277, forward strand.
CAAAAGATGCTGCGCACGAAACACGAGCGGTCATCGAAACCATTTCTAAGGCAATACGCAAAGAAGTTGACGCATCAATGTCAGTGTTGGGTCCGGCGCCTGCTCCTCATGAACGGCTCCGGGGCAGATATCGCTGGCATGTTTTGGTAAAATCACCTTCGGCGGCGTCGATTTCGAGACTCGCCTCAACACTCTACAAATGGCGAAGCACTCAAAAGCAATTTAAAGACTTTAGACTATCTATTGATGTCGACCCCATCGAGATGCTCTAGGAATGAGTAGCACTGCACCCCGTCAGCATCGTACCCATCAAATCGCAAGGTTATCGCCTGCGCATTCGGTACTACCCTGGGCTTCAGCGCAGATCCCTGTGCCGATGTTCCGGTGTTTCGAGATTCTTTTCTCTTTGTTTGTGACTTCACGATTCGCTCCTCTAGTATCGAAATAATTCCTCTAAAATACTGTCTTGAAACACCACACCTGCTTTTCATATCCCCATCCTACCCTAACCCCACTGCTATCTCCGGACGCCCTGACACGGAAACCCCGTACTCTTACGCACAACCAAGGGCAGGTGAGGCTGGTTGCGGATCTCCTTCAAGAAACGCCAGTGTCTTCCGACTCTTGGAAAACCGAACAAATAAGTAGAAGTAGCACTATCAACTGCTGGAGAGAGGGGGGATTGCTCACTGCCCCGGACCTAAGGAGTTGGGTCGTGTGCCTGAAGTGCAGCGGTGATGAAGGCCTGCATTTTACTCTGGTCCTTTACGCCGGGGCTACTCTCGACTCCGCTCGCGACATCAACTCCCGCGGGGCGATAGAGCTGGATTTTTTGTCGGACGTTGCTGGGTCGGAGACCGCCGGAGAGGATGGCGGAACGGAGAATTTCTGGAAACGGGGACTGTTTGATTATCTCATCGGGGATTTCTTCGCCGGTGCCACCGAAGGACTCCTGTGAGAATGCATCGAACAACACGGTATCAACTTGCTGAGAAATTTCCAGAATTTGCGCGGCGGTGCATGTAGTGCCTCCAAGACGAACAGCTTTGATAACACGATATGAATCCCAGCCTTTGCAAAAGCTAAGATCTTCATCGCCGCTAAATTGCAAGGCTTGAAGACCAGTTTCTCTCGCTATTTCAGCAACTTCATCTCGGCTGTGGTTGACGAACACACCTACTCGAAGAATCTCTGATGGCAAACTGCTGATAAGTCCTTTGGCCTTATCAATAGAAATACAGCGCGGACTTTTCTCGTAGAAATTAAAGCCTATCGCAGTACAACCAAATCGAGCAGCAGCTTCAGCGTCGGCCGCTGTGGTACTTCCACAAATTTTAACTAGAAACGCCATTTGTGAACTCGACGACCTCCGTTACCTTAGCGGAAACTTTCCCCGAGTCTATACACTCTTGAGCAAGCGAAATCCCCTCGGCAATGTCCTTGGCTGCAGTACTCACGTAGAGTGCCGCACCAGCATTGAGGAGCACGAGGTCTCGCAATGGCCCAGGCTCGCCAGAAAACAGTTTTTGCATTCGTTCGGCCGACTCCTCAGCCGAAGCAACTTCAATCTCGCGCATCTCGACTGATTGAAATCCAAAATCTTCAGGCCGCAGCGTATAGCAATCAAGCTGTTGATCTCGCAACTCATACACAGTCGTTGGTGCCGTTAAGGAGATCTCATCTAGACCTTCTTCTCCGCGGACCACCAATGCGTTCTTTGTGCCAAGATCTCGAAGCGCTTCTGCCATTACCGGCAGCATCTCCAAGGAACTCACACCGAGAAGCTGAAATGCAGCGCCAGCTGGATTGGAAAGCGGACCAATGAAATTAAAGATCGTTCGAAACCCAAGCTCCCGTCTAATTCTTTGAACTCGTTTTGTCGCCGCATGATGCATCGGTGCGAACATAAATCCAAAGCCGGTCGTTTGCACGGACTGAGCAATTTGCTCAGCATTCAAGTCGAGACAGAGACCCAGTCTCTCCAAGACATCGGCGCTCCCCGACTTGCTCGTGCTCGCCCGATTCCCGTGTTTGGCAACTGGCTGACCCGCAGCAGCGCAGACGAAGGCCACCGCTGTTGAGGTGTTGAACGTGCTAAAACCGCTCCCACCAGTGCCACAGGTATCGAGCATCGCCAGCTTCGGCAGCGGCACCTGAGTCATATGCGATCTGAGGCAACGCGCAGCACCCACCAACTCGGAGCTGGTGAGCATTCGACAGCCTGTCCCAAACAGGTATCCTGCTATCTGTGCATCCGTAGGGGTTTCGCCCCCATCCTGCATCATCTGCTCAAGCGTCGAGAATGTTTGATCTTCCCCAAGTGCGTGTAAACCAATTAACTGAGACAATATCTCTTTCATGCTTTGTTATCGGGTCTGTATGTGGTAGCCAGCACAAAACTTTAGTTGAATTATACGAATAGTCAACATACGCTATGCCCTTATGAAAATTGAGTTTACTTCGCGTTCTCCCCTTAGCAGCAAAACTGAATCGCTCCTAGTGCCGGTTGTTCGACAGGCACCCAAGAAACCAACTCGCTCAAAGCCATTTGCTGCGTTTTCGGAAGCAAGTCAAAAGGAGGCCGAGCTATTCGATAGCTATTTTGACGGAGCGCTTTCTGCGGCAATGATCGAGGAGGGATTCCAAGCAAAGAAGGGACAAAGAATGTCCATCTTCGCACCAGACCCGAAAACGAAGTCAGGTGTCCGACACATTGAATTACTTGGAGTAAGCTCTGACGCTCAACGGCTGAGCGGCTGGGGACCGGATGAGTGGCGTGTGCTCGGAAGCAACGTAATCAAGACAGCTCTCCAATTCAAGAGATCTGAGATCGCGGTATCGCTCTGCTTTCTCGATAAGTCCCGATCAGAAGAAATCGCCCAATTGCTCGTCGAGGGGCTACGCCTCGCTTCGTATACGTTTCTTGACTTCAAGGGCAAAACGAAATCGCGATCTCGATTGGCGTCATTGGCCTTGGAAGTTACCTTGTATTTCAAGAAATCGGCACGTCCAAGTCCAGCAACCTTACGGGCAGGGCATGTTATTGGTGATTGTGTTTCTCTCGTTCGCGATTTGGTCAACACGCCACCGAGCGATATGGCCCCGAAGCATATCGTTCAACACGCCAAGAAAGTTGCGAAGGGAAAAAACAGCCTGATCCAAACCAAAGTACTGAATAAGAGTGCTCTGGAGCGCATGGGAGCTAACGTTTTTCTCGCAGTCGGACGAGGAAGTAGCACCGATCCTTATCTCATTCATATGACGTATCGCCCTGCCCGTAAAAGTAAGAACTGCAAGCGGATCGTACTCGTGGGTAAAGGAGTCACCTTCGATACCGGTGGACTTTCGATGAAACTACCAGCAGGCATGATCGATATGAAGTGCGATATGGGTGGTGCCGCTGTGGTAATCGGCGTCATGCAAGCCATTCGCTCACTGCCTGCCTCTCTGCGCCCGCGCGCCGAAGTGCACGGACTCATCGCTACTTCCGAGAATATGGTAGGCCCAGATGCAGTCAAACCGGGAGATGTCGCCACTGCAATCAACGGCAAGACCGTTGAAATCCTCAACACGGACGCAGAAGGCCGACTCCTGCTGGCGGATACGCTTTGCTATTCTGAGAAACTAAAACCAGATGTCCTAATTGACATTGCCACACTGACTGGCTCTTGCGTTGCCGCGCTTGGAGATTCTTATGCTGGGTTATTTAGTGACGATGCTGATCTCGTCTCAGATATTATCGAGAGCGGACGACTCGCTGGCGAGCGATTTTGGCAACTTCCACTCGCCTCAGAGAGTTATAAGAGCCTCCTCGAAAGTCCAATTGCCGATTTGAAGAACTCGGCGGGCTCACACCCCGGTTCAATACTCGCCGCATTGTTCTTAAAAGAATTTGTTCCAAAGAATACGAGCTGGGCTCACCTCGACATTGCCGGCCCCGCTTTTTTGAGGCGTGCACAGTCCTACAACAAGAAAGGTGGCTCGGGCTTTGCCGTTCGAACCTTGTTGCGATTTCTTCAGCAGGCGTAAGTGGGTAGCGTAGGATGGACAACCCTCATTCAGTATTCAAAAAAGGATTCCCTCCTACAGTTGTAGTACTCCTCACTTGTATTTTGGGTATTTGCTTCCAACTCTTCCTCAGCTCACCGACTATTCATTTCCACGACTTTCACAGTCTAGAATGGGATACGCTTGAAGGATGCACTCCCGATGGTACTCCCCCGACACTCTCTACACATACTCGAGGAGTCGGTACGTATGACGTTCGTTATCCAGCCCAAGAACGAAGCTGTAAGAGCCAGAACTTCATTGCGTCGGCACGTGAATTGACACTTGAAGTAAGTGCCGACTCCGAAACACAAGAGTCCGGACGCTTGGAACTGTATAACGGCAATGAACAGTTAGTGGCGAGTGCTGCGCTCCCGACTGAGTTTAACGGGCGTTGGGAGTCCCTGAAATTTGAGATCCCAGAGAGCTTGGTCGGGACGTCAGTTTACATTGTGTTGCGGCAAAGCACCGCTTCGGGCTGGATCGCCGCACGCGATCGCCTCTCGTTCTTTCAACCCAGTACGGCCTCGACGACATTAGAACGAATCAAAACAATCCCGGGAGCGAACCTCCTCCTCGTGCTTGCGCTCACAGCCTTGCTTACCAGATATTGTTACTGGCTGATGGATTCCGAAACTTCGGAATATGCCTTTTTTTGCCATCTTTTTTTGATCGCCTTTCTGATCCACTTTCGGTTAGATAGTTTTATTTTCTGGGACGAGTGGAACATCTTTGATCGTTTCCGGACCGAAGGTCTTAGTGGGATCTTTCACATTCACAACGAGCATTTTATTCCACTTTTCTTGGCGTTCTATTTTCTGGAAAGCATCCTCTTTGGCACTACCTATCAAGGGTATGTACTTGTTTCAATACTACTCCATGCTGCCAATGCCATGCTGCTTTGTTCTATATTGCGAACTCTCAGTGGTTCCCGAACCGCGGCGCGTTTGCTCGCTCTCGCGTTCGCACTCAGTGGTCTTCACTCCGAAGTGCTGCACTGGGCTTTTGAGCAGTCTATTCTGCTCTCGCAATTGTGTATTTTTCTAGCGATTCATCAAGCCATTCGCTTTTTTCAGGACGGCACTAAAAGTCGGCTCTGGCTCATTGCGGTCTTTTCTCTCCTCGCCCCGCTGTTCTTCGGAAATGGCTTTATTGTAGTTGGACAAATTGCGCTCCTCTTAGTATTTTTGTTGCTCAACACCCGTTCAACGACTCCAACTATGACCCGTTTTCGACGAGTGGTAAGCGCAACACTCAGCAGTTCCTGCGTTCTCGTTGTACCTACGACACTGTATTTCGTTGCTCGAAATAATGTTGAGCAACCGTTTCTTACGACCAATCCTTTTAGGAACATGTCGGCCCTCATTGACTATCTCTTCGTTGGAACTCAGCTCGGTTCGGTGTTGAGAGGGTTCGGGATTTTCCCATCACTCCTACTCGATCAAGCCGCCCCCCAGGCATTGCGCTCCGTTGCCTGGTTTGTTCCAGATACGTTGCTGTTTTGGACTTCACCCGAAATGATCTGTGCCTCAGTTGGTGCGGCATTTGGCTTAGCACTGCTCGTCTTCTCCCTTCTCGGTCGAAGAAAAGGAGAAGCCGTTCTTCTTTGGAGTCTTGGTCAGTTGCTCCTTGTTGTGGCCTTTATCCTCCCGAGTTTAGTCCGATGGCAGATCGGCAGTTTTCAAGCGTTGGCACTGAGATACCAATACAGTGCCTTTATCGGTCTCTGCTGTGTCGCGCTCCCCGCCTTGCTCTACTTTCTAAGCTGTAGAAGATACGATTTGGAGAATGGAGATAGTAGTATTGCCCGTGTCTTTCGTATAACCCTCGCAGCGGCTGTATTTTTCCATGTCGGAATCAACGTCTACCGGAGTCAACAGTTCTCGTTCTTCACGGAAAACGGACGCGCAAACATGGCCTATATCGAAGAGCTCGCAG
>CBDUGV010000077.1:0-16204 GCA_965366815.1 uncultured Bdellovibrionales bacterium
TCCAAATCCGAGGGTTGGGGGTTCGAGTCCCTCCGGGCGTGTTCTGTTGTATTGTAGAATAATTTCTGTGTTTGAGGTGTTTGAGCGGCATTGTGGCTAAAGTCCAAGAAAAGAAAAACGTTGTTGTGAGGTCGGTAGACTTCGCAACTGAGAGTTGGGATGAGCTTAAGAAGGTTCATCCTCCGACGAAGCAAGAAACCATCCAGGTAACAATTTTGGTGGTGTTCCTCGTTGTATTATTCGGGGCGTTTCTTGGCCTGACCGATAAGATTGTCGGTGAAGTGATGAAGAATGTGCTGACCTAGGGTACAGCCGCTACGTCGTGATGACGGGCCGCGATACTATAAAAGAAAAATGGATTCTGAAAACAAAGACATTGATCAGCCAAACGGGGAGTCGGATTCTGCTGAAGAGCCCGCCACGACGGATGTAGTAGAATCGGATGCGGCACCTGCCGATCCGTTGGCGGTTGATGCCGCGGTTGCATCGGAAACTGAGTCAGCAACTCCGTCTGGGGCGATTGAAGTGGATGCCTCAGAAGTTCCGACTGAAGAAGCTGAAGAAGCTGGAGCGGTTGAAGTCGAAGCGGCGCAGTCAGAGTCCGAAGCTGTAGAGCCGGTAGCGAGCAAAGCTCAGGCAGCAGCAGCGACTCCGGTAATGGGAAGCGAAGACTCAGACGACGAGGTCGACGAGGAAGAGGTTGATGACGAAGATAACGATTCAGTCCTCCCGCCGATGGACCCAGAACGCGCAGCCTATCCTTGGTATGTTGTGCATACCTATTCAGGGTACGAACAGCGTGCGAAATTGACTCTTGAAGAGCGGGTGAAGACCGCTGGAGCTTTGCAAAAGTTCGGCCATATTATCGTTCCACAAGAGAAAGTTGTTGAACTCGTTCGCGGCGAGAAGAAAACTACTTCAAAGAAAGTTTTTCCTGGCTACATCTTGGTTCAGTGTGACCTCGATGATGAAGCCTGGCACTTAGTTAAAGCAACCCCAAAGATTACCGGCTTTGTTGGTGATTCACGTAATCCAGTTCCTTTGAATCAGCTCGAGGTAGAGAATCTTCTCAAGCAGATGGAAGGTGGTGGAGAACGTGCTCGCCCAAGTGTTCATTACGAACAGGGTGACTCTATTAAGGTGGTTGATGGACCGTTTGCCGATTTCAACGGCACGGTTGATGAAGTGAAGCCTGACAAAGGTAAGCTTCGAGTATTGATCAGCATTTTTGGACGAAACACTCCAGTGGAATTGGATTTCGTTCAAGTCGAGAAGGTGTAACGAGGACAGTAGAATGGCGGCTGAAAAGAAAGTTCAAGGATTGATTAAGTTACAGATTCCCGCGGGGCAGGCTAATCCTTCGCCTCCGGTAGGACCGGCTCTCGGTCAGCATGGTGTAAATATCATGGAATTCTGTAAGGCGTTCAATGCGCAGACTCAGAGTCAGGCAGGAACAGTGCTTCCGGTGATTATCTCAGTTTATGCGGATCGCACGTTCTCTTACATAGTGAAGAGCCCCCCGGCCTCTTTCTTGATTAAGAAATTTGCCAAAATTCAGAAGGGTTCGGGTGAGCCCAATAAAGCGAAAGTTGGTGAGCTGTCTCAACAAGATTTAGAGGAAATAGTTAAGCTCAAGCAAGATGACTTGAGTGCCTACGATATGGACCAGGCTGTAAAGATTATTGCTGGAACTGCTCGTAGTATGGGAGTGAGAACTCCGTTTTTTCAGTAAAAGCGCTAGTTAAGTGGTGATCACTTAACTGTCGTGAGTTAGTTGATGTTCATGGGGCCTTATGCTAGGAATGAGGCTTTTATTTCCCAGAAGCCCCATTTTTTAGTCAAGAATTAGCGTATCGATCCAATGGCTAAGCCAGGAAAAAGAATTACTGCGGCTCGCGAGTTAGTAGACGAAGAGAAGCAGTTTGAACTCGAGGAAGCTTGCGAGCTTCTTACCAAGTTTCCAACCGCAAAGTTCGACGAGTCTGTCGATTTAGCTCTGAATCTAGGAGTTAATCCTCGAAAGGCCGAAGAGAATGTGCGTGGTACCGTGGCTTTACCCCATGGAACCGGAAAGACAGTCAGAGTGGCTGCTTTTTGTGTCGGCGATAAGGCTAAGGAAGCTGAAGCAGCCGGTGCAGATGTTGTCGGTGGAGAAGATCTTGTCAAAAAGATCCAAGAGGGTTGGTTGGAATTTGACGCAGCTGTCGCTACGCCTGATGCCATGCCACTCGTTGGACGTATTGGTAAGTTGCTCGGGCCACGTGGTTTGATGCCGAATCCGAAGGTTGGCTCTGTAACAGTCGACATCGGGAAAGCAGTTTCTGCTATTAAGGCTGGTCGAGTCGAGTTTCGTGTAGAGAAAGAAGGTATTGTCCACGTCGGTGTGGCAAAAGTTTCTTTTGGAAAGGACAAGATCGCCGACAACGTTCGAGCGGTGTTGGATGCGATAGTCAAGGCCAAGCCACAATCTTCAAAGGGCACCTATTTGAAGGCAGTGCATCTGTCGACGACAATGGGCCCAAGTGTGACGCTGAATGCTGCTGCTTTTAAGTAGCCTCAAGAGTTTGTGAAATGAATTTTCAAGAAAAAGAACAAGCAGTTGTCGACTTAAACACACGTTTTACCGGGTCCGCGGCTTCGTTTCTGGTTGATTACCAGGGCTGTAGTTGTTCTGACCTGACAAAGTTGCGTGGAGATTTGCGGCCAACGGGTGCAGTATTTGCGGTAGTCAAGAACACGCTCGCGAAGCGAGCAGTGGCGGAGACGGATGCGGCCGGTTTGGATGTGGCTTTGGAAGGCCCAACCGCGGTGGTTTGGTCCGAGGTAGACCCAGTTTCTCCGGCAAAGATCTTAACGAAGTTCGCTAAGAAGCAAGAGGGCTTTTCGATTAAGGCGGGTGTTGTTGACGGTAAGGTGGTGAGCCTTAGTGAAATCGAGTCATTAGCGGAGCTTCCAAGTCGGGAAGAGCTTCTTTCTAAGTTGTTGGCGCTTATCAACGCCCCTGCAACTCAGTTGCTCCAGGTAATGAATGCGCCAGCTGGTGGTTTGGTGCGATTGCTCGGTGCTTGGAAAGAGAAGTTGGAGCAAGGGGACAGCTAAGTCTGTCCACTCGTTTGTAATTGAATAATTTATGTGCTAGCTAGATGCACCCGAACGCGGGGTGTAGGGTCTTGGGAAAAGGAGTAAGGTAAAATGAGCGAAATAAATATGGAATCAGTTAAGGACTTTATCAAGGGAATGTCCTTGATGGATGCTGCTCAACTGGTAAAAGATCTCGAAGACGAATTGGGCGTAAGTGCTGCTGCTCCAGTTGCTGTAGCTGCTGCTGGCGCTGCCGGTGGAGACGCTGCTGCTGCTGAAGAGAAGACCGCCTTTGACGTAGTTCTAGCAGAAGTTGGTGCTGAAAAGATCAAAGTTATTAAGGCTGTTCGAGAGCTTACCTCTCTGGGTCTAAAAGAAGCGAAGGAACTAGTTGAAAGTGCTCCTAAGCCCATTAAAGAGGGTGCTTCTAAGGACGAAGCTGAGGAAATGAAGACGAAGCTCGAAGCCGCTGGAGCAAAAGTAGAGCTCAAGTAAGCAAACTTAATTTAAGTCAAGTCATAAAACGATAAATATGCTAGAGGCAATAGTGTCGTAGGCCAATTTGTTCCGGCTCGCTGATAAAGCGAAGTGGAGTATTTTGGCCTAACTCTATTGGTCAGTAATTTTCTAGGCTTTTGGGTGTTTCAGTTGGACCAACCAAGAGTCAATCATCTGCCGCGCGTCGAGATCGATTTTTTGGCCGAATAAAAAACAATGACCGGAAAGGCTGTTTTGTCACTTGAGATGTTAGATATTCTCAGATTGACATCGGCCAACTATTGAATAGCGGTCAATTTTGTATGGGGACGTCATGGGAAGTAAGGTTACCGCAAGACTCCGTTTGCGTAGAGACTATTCCAAGTTTGAAAAACCTAAAGAGATACCTAACCTCATACAAATTCAGTGGAGCTCATACCAGCGTTTTCTGCAACCGGAAATAGCCGCTGATGAGCGCGAAGACTTCGGTCTTCAAGCTGTATTCAAATCTGTATTTCCTATTCGCGACTATAACGAGACTGCCTCGCTCGAGTTCGTTTCGTATTCTCTCGGCGAGCCAAAGTACGATGTGCGCGAATGTAATGAGCGCGGCATGACTTGGGCTGCGCCGCTGAAGGTAACCGTTCAGCTCGTGCTCTGGGATACTGCGTCTGAAGGTGAGAAGCAGATTCGAGATATTAAAGAGCAGGAAGTATATTTCGGCGAAATCCCACTGATGACTGAGCACGGAACGTTCATGGTGAACGGAAGTGAGCGAGTCGTTGTGAGTCAGTTGCACCGTTCTCCAGGTGTGTTCTTTGATCACGATAAAGGGAAGTCGCACTCTTCAGGAAAGCTGCTCTACAACGCGAGAATCATTCCCTATCGCGGTTCCTGGTTAGATTTGGAATTCGACGTGAAAGATTTGCTTCACGTTCGCATCGACAGACGGCGTAAGCAGCATGCGACCATCTTGCTTCGCGCGCTCGGAATGGGTGGTGAAGAAATTCTCAACCATTTCTATAAGACCGATAAACTCGAGTGGAAACGCGATGGACGCGTGATAAAAGAGTTTCTTCCCGATCAGCTCGAAGGCCAGAAAGTCTTTAAAGAGATTAAGGGACCAGGCGGAAAAGTCCTGGCGAAAGCTGGACAGAAATTTAACCGGGCAGTCGTTCGACGACTCCGCGAAGGAAATGTAAAGACGATAGAATTGGATCCGAATTCTATCGCCGGGGGATACTCAGCCCGCACAATTCTTCATGCGGTCGAAGATATTGTCGTACCAGGCACCAAGAAATCTGTCGCAAAGAAAGGTGACATTTTGGTCGGTTGGGATGCCATCAAGAAAGCGCTCCCAAAGAATGCCGAGGAGTTGGCACCAGAAGTACTGACTGAAATCTTCTCCAACTTTGAAATCGTGCTTACTGCGGGTGAGGAGATTGTTCCAGATGTGCTCGACGCTAAAGGACGTATCAAGACCGAAGGTACCTTGTCGCGCTTGAAGGAGTTTGGGCTGACTGAGCTGGAATTGCTCTACACTCGTGAAAACCACATTGGTGAGTCACTAGTGAAGACCTTGAATGCTGACGGCCTTGAGCCAGAGCGTGAAGAGCTTTGGGTGAATATCACCGGGCGTCCTCAGCGCGATGCGCTGATTGAAATTTACAAGCACCTTCGTCCCGGCGATCCACCTCGAATCGAAACTGCTGAAACTAATTTTCATAACCTATTCTTTAATCCTGAAAGATATGACCTTTCGGCGGTTGGGCGTTTAAAGCTCGACTTCAAACTCTACGGTAAGGGTGTTGGGTCGAAGCGAACGATCGGGCGAAAGGTTGATGATGTTTCGGGCTCTGAATTTACTGAGGGTGGAACGCTCACGAAGGAAGATATTAGTGCAACGATCCAATATCTTCTTGAACTTCGTAACTCGGCAGATCCGGTTCATCGATCGATTGACGATATCGATCACTTAGGAAACCGACGAGTTCGCTCTGCCGGTGAGCTCGTGGAGAATCAGTATCGCATTGGTCTCGTTCGTATGGAGCGAGCGATCAAAGAGCGCATGAGTATTCAGGATATCGAAACGCTCATGCCGCAAGATTTGATCAACTACAAACCTGTCGCAGCTGCTATTAAAGAGTTCTACGGCTCTTCTCAGCTTAGTCAGTTTATGGATCAAACCAATCCGCTTGGTGAGATCACCCACAAGCGGCGACTCAGCGCGCTTGGGCCGGGTGGTTTGACTCGAGAACGTGCTGGTTTTGAGGTTCGCGACGTACACCCAACTCACTACGGACGTGTTTGCCCGATTGAGACGCCGGAGGGACCAAACATTGGTCTGATTTCGTCTTTGGCGACGTTTGCGCGAGTCAATAACTACGGCTTCGTAGAAACTCCGTATCGATTGGTGAAAGACAGTCGCGTCACGGGAGAGATTGTGTATCTGTCAGCGATGGAGGAGGCACGTGAGGTTATTGCTCAAGCGAGTGCGCCTATTGCTGAAAACGGAAGTCTTGTAGAAGACCTTGTTTCGGCACGAAAGAATAACGAATTCCAACTTGTTCCGAAAGATGAAGTCACCTTGATGGATGTGAGTCCGTCGCAGTTGGTCAGTGTCGCGGCCTCGTTGATTCCGTTCCTAGAGAATGATGATGCGAACCGAGCATTGATGGGCTCGAACATGCAACGACAAGCGGTGCCACTGCTCAAGACCTCAGCTCCATTGGTGGGAACTGGTATTGAGCAAGTTGTTGCCCGTGACTCAGGTGCGACGGTAGTTGCGCATCGAGACGGCAAAGTGCAGTCGGTTGATGCAACTCGTATCGTCTTGAAAGCAGATAAACTCTCCGGAGATCCATTGGATACCGGCGTCGATATCTACAATCTGACTAAGTATAAGCGTTCGAACCAAAACACCTGTATTAACCAGCGACCGATTGTGCGCGTTGGTGACAAAATTAAGGGTGGGGAGGTCGTTGCGGATGGTCAATCGACGGATATGGGTGAATTGGCGCTCGGTCGTAATGCGCTCGTCGCATTTATGCCCTGGGGCGGATATAACTACGAGGATTCAATTCTCGTAAGTGAGCGTCTTGTAAAAGACGATGTCTTCACGTCGATTCATATTGAAGAATTCGAATGTGTTGCCCGCGATACGAAACTCGGCCACGAAGAGATTACTCGTGATATTCCGAACGTTGGCGAGGACGCACTGGCAAATCTCGACGAGTCAGGAATAATTCGAATCGGTGCTGAGGTCCGCTCAAGCGATATCTTGGTCGGTAAGATCACTCCGAAGAGTGAGACGCAGCTTTCTCCAGAAGAAAAACTACTTCGCGCAATTTTCGGTGAGAAGGCCGGAGAAGTTCGCGATACCAGTTTGCGATTGCCTCCTGGAGTAGAAGGCACCGTGATTTCTGCCCATGTATTCTCTCGAAAAGGGACTACGAAAGATGAGCGGATGCTCGAAATTGAGAAGAGCGCAATTGCAAAGCTCGAGCAAGATCAGCGAGATGAAATTCGAATCTTGCGCGATACCGCTTTGAAGCAGCTTGCCGAGATGCTTGAAGGGAAAGCCACTACCGCTCGATTGGTGGATGAAGGTCGTCGACAGTTGATTGGCAAAGGCGACGTTTTGACCCGTGAGTTGCTTGAGAACCTCCCCTTTGAATATTTGCGCGACATCCAAATTGGTGACGAGAAAGTTCATGGTGAGCTCAACCGGATCGTTGTTGGAACTGGTCAGCTCATCAATAACAAGCGGGCTGCTATCTCTGAGAAGATCAAGCGCTTGAAAAAAGGTGACGAACTTCCACCAGGCGTCATTAAGATGGTGAAGGTATTTGTCGCCGTAAAGCGCCGACTTGCGGTTGGTGATAAGTTTGCTGGCCGTCACGGTAACAAAGGGGTGCTCTCGGTAATTCTTCCAGAGGAAGATATGCCGTATCTACCGGACGGAACTCCAGTAGACATGGTGCTCAACCCACTTGGCGTACCTTCTCGAATGAACGTTGGTCAGATTCTCGAAACCCACCTCGGTTGGGCCTGCTACGAAATCGGTCGCCAGTTACGCGAGATGTTAGACAAGGTAACACATCCGAACACGAAGTTTGGCGATACGTTGCGTGCTGATGAGTCTAAAAAGGACCGAGTTGTTGCAACAGCTGAGCGTGCTCGCGAAGTGCTTGCTGGTGCGATGAAGAATCCTGACCATGCGAAGTTTGTTGAGTCCTTGGATGACGTTGAAATTCTAGAGCTCGCGCAGAAGTGCATGAATGGTGTGCATATTGCGACTCCAGTGTTTGAAGGGGTTACCGAAACAGAGCTGAAGCAATTGCTTGAAGTTGCTGACTTGGATCGAGAATTCAACATCGGACGCACTGACCTCTATGACGGTAAGACTGGCGAGAAGTTTTCTGAGAAGGTGACCGTCGGCATCATGTATATGCTGAAACTGCACCACTTGGTTGACGATAAGATTCACGCTCGTTCGATTGGGCCATACTCCTTGGTCACTCAGCAGCCACTCGGTGGTAAAGCTCAGTTCGGTGGACAGCGATTGGGAGAAATGGAGGTCTGGGCACTTGAAGCCTATGGTGCTGCATTCTCTCTACAAGAGTTTCTGACGGTTAAATCGGATGATGTTGCCGGCCGAACCAGAATGTATGAAGCCGTAGTGAAGGGCGAAAACGTTCTCGAACCGGGACTCCCAGAGTCATTTAACGTTATGTGCAAGGAGCTTATGAGTCTTGGCTTAGACGTTGAGCTCATCGAGAATGAAGCTGAAGTCGAGGAAGAGCCGGTGGTAGTGCCGACAGTGCCGAATGGTCAAGTGTCAGCTCCGCTGCGACCTTTGACGCGCCCGGTTATTCCAGCGACGGGTCAAAAGAAGCCGGAGAGTGATTCGGAAAGTTCGGCTTCCTAGGTAGGCGCACGGCAAGCAGATAGTAATAGAACTGAGTAGCAGTAATATCTATTCGGGCATTTTAGAAGTTATCACCAATTACGAGAGATACTATGGACGACATCTTCAAGTTATTCGAGAAGCCAAAGGATCCGTCTAATATAAACGCGATGCGAATTGCTATCGCAAGCCCGGATTCGATTCGTTCCTGGTCTTTCGGGCAGGTGAAGAAGCCTGAGACGATAAACTATCGAACGTTCAAACCAGAGCGTGATGGATTGTTCTGCGCAAAGATCTTTGGTCCGGTGAAGGACTATGAGTGTATTTGTGGAAAATACAAACGCATGCGCCATCGCGGGGTAGTTTGTGAGAAGTGCGGCGTTGAAGTAATCGAATCGAAAGTTCGGCGTGAACGAATGGGGCATATCGAGCTTGCTTCGCCCGTTGCTCATATTTGGTTCTTGCGTAGCTTGCCGAGCCGAATCGGTAACTTGATTGACCTTACGCTCCGCGAACTTGAAAAGATCCTCTATTTTGAAGCCTACGTAGTTCTCGATGCCGGAACGACGGATATGGAATATCGCCAACTGTTGACCGAACCGGAGTATCGGGCGGCAATGGAAGAGCATGGGTCTCAAGCGTTTCGTGCCGGGATTGGTGCTGAGGCGATTAACGAAATTCTTTCGTCGATTGATTTGAAGCCGACTGCAGAGCAACTGCGGCAGGAACTTCGTGAAACGTCGAGCGAAGCAAAGAAGAAGAAACTCATCAAGCGTCTGAAAGTCATCTACTCGGTGATGGACAGCGGTAATAATCCGAATTGGATGATCCTTGAGTGTGTTCCAGTTATTCCACCCGACTTGCGCCCCTTGGTGCCGTTGGATGGAGGTCGATTTGCGACGAGTGATTTGAACGACTTGTATCGACGAGTCATCAACCGAAACAACCGACTGCGAAAACTCATGGAGCTCAATGCGCCGGATATCATTATCCGCAATGAAAAGCGCATGCTCCAAGAGGCAGTTGATGCCCTTTTGGACAACGGTCGACGCGGTCGAGTGATCACTGGAGCCAACAAACGACCGTTGAAGTCCTTGAGCGATATGCTGAAGGGAAAGACTGGTCGTTTTCGGCAGAACCTACTCGGTAAGCGGGTCGATTATTCTGGTCGGTCGGTTATCGTAGTTGGTCCGGACCTTCGTCTCCACCAATGCGGTCTGCCGAAGTTGATGGCCTTGGAGCTCTTTAAGCCGTTTATTTACAATAAGCTTGAAGAGAAGGGCTTTGTCACAACCATCAAAAGCGCCAAGAAGATGGTCGAGAAGAAGAAGTCCGTCGTTTGGGACATGCTCGATGAGGTGATTAAAGAACATCCGGTCATGCTCAACCGAGCACCGACGCTTCACAGACTGGGAATTCAAGCTTTTGAGCCTGTGCTAATTGAAGGTAAGGCGATTCAGCTTCACCCCTTGGTTTGTACTGCGTTTAACGCTGACTTTGACGGAGACCAAATGGCGGTACACGTACCGCTTTCGGTTGAAGCACAAGTTGAAGCTCGCGTGTTGATGATGTCGACCAATAACATCCTCAGCCCCGCGCATGGAAAGCCGATCATTACTCCTTCGCAGGATATCGTGCTCGGTGCCTATTACATGACTCGTGAGCGTCCGTTTGTGAAGGGAACTGGCAAAGTGTTCGCCAATCCTCTGGAAGTTCGCTTTGCCCATGAGATGGGCGATATCGATCTGCAAGCGAAAATTAAATGTCGTGTGGAAGGAAAGTTGTACGAGACTGTTGTTGGTCGCGTGCTACTGTACGATATCTTCCCAGAGGGATTACCATTTGAGTTCTGTAACAAGGTCATGAACAAGCGTGAGCTTAGCGATCTTGTTGGAGAGTGTTTCCGACATTGCGGCGATAAAGCTACGGTCATTTTCTCCGATCGTCTGAAGGATCTTGGCTATCGCTTTGCGACGAAAGCGGGCTTGTCAATTTCCATGCAGGATATGGCGATTCCCGATTCAAAGGCTGAGCTGCTCGGTGAAGCTGAAGATCGTATTGCGACAGTCGAAGGACAGTATCAGGAAGGTCTTATTACAGCTGGTGAGCGCTACAACAAAGCTATCGATATCTGGGCAGATATTGGAGACCGGGTTGCGACTGACATGATGTCAGGTATTGCGACTGAGACATTTGTCCCGCCGGAAGGAGTTGAAGGCGAGAAGATGACCGGCGCGAGCTTTAACTCTATTTTTATGATGGCCGATTCGGGTGCTCGTGGTTCCAGTCAGCAGATTCGTCAGCTTGCTGGTATGCGTGGTCTTATGGCGAAGCCGGATGGCTCGATCATTGAGACACCGATTAAAGCGAACTTCCGGGAAGGTCTGTCGGTTGGTGAGTATTTTATTTCTACCCACGGTGCTCGTAAGGGTCTTGCTGATACTGCATTGAAGACTGCGAACTCCGGGTACTTGACTCGTCGACTGGTTGACGTAGCGCAGGATTGTGTAGTTGCCGGCTACGATTGTAACACTCTCTCGGGAATCGAAGTCAGTGCCCTGACCGAAGGTGGCGAGGAAATTGAATCGCTCTATGACCGGATTTTGGGTCGGGTTGCACTTGAGGATGTTCTTGATCCTATTAACGATGAGATTCTAGCTTTTCAAAACAAAGAGATTACTGAAGAGATCGCGCAGCGCATTGCCGATGCCGGAATCGACAAAGTGTTTATCCGCTCAGCGCTCACCTGTGAAATGCGCTTTGGGGTGTGTGCTCTCTGCTACGGTCGAGATCTTGCTCGCGGCCACTTGGTCAACATGGGTGAGACGGTTGGAGTCATCGCGGCACAGTCGATTGGAGAGCCGGGAACACAGCTCACCATGCGGACGTTCCACATTGGCGGAACAGCGACTGGTCGAGCGGAGCAAACGAACTTGCTCGCACGCTATCCGGGTGAGGTTCACTACTATGATGCGAATCTTGTTGAGTCGCCACGTGGTCTGGTGGTCATGGGTCGTAAGGCTGAAATTGCGGTTGTCGATCCGAAAGAAGGTCGTGAGCGAGAGCGCCATCCATTGGTGTTTGGGGCAGTAGTTAAAGAGCCGCAGGGTTCTACCGTCAAAGGCGGGGCTATGCTTGCTGAATGGGATCCCTTCTCGGTTCCAGTTATCTCTGAACATGGTGGTACTGCTGTTTGGCATGACATCAACGAGATGACCATGGAAGAGCGCACAGATGAGCGAACTGGCTTTGCAGAGCGGGAAATTTGCGATGCAAAGGATAGAAGCACTGACTGGCGACCAGCTATCATCGTTAAGAGAAACGACGGTGAGGAAAATGTCTTCTACTTACCTGTTGGGGTAAAGGTCGTCGTTGGCAATAACGAGGAAGTATTCCCAGGTTCTGTTCTTGCGAAGCGCGAACGAGAAACTACGAAAACCAAAGATATTACAGGTGGATTGCCGCGAGTTGCTGAATTGTTTGAAGCTCGTAAGCCGAAGATTCCAGCTGATGTCAGTGATATCGATGGTGTGGTGAGTTTTGGCGACGACTATCGTGGGAAGCGACGTGTAATTGTTACTCCTGAAGTTGGCGATGCTGTTGAATACTTTATCCCTAAGACCAAGCATTTACTTGTCGAAGAGACCGATTCGGTTCGGTCAGGAGACGAGTTGACCAGTGGTTCACCGAATCCGCACGATATTTTGCGAATTCTAGGGGTGCGGGAACTCGCGAAGTACTTAGTTGATGAAGCTCAGGAAGTATATCGCCTGCAAGGTGTGCGCATTAACGATAAGCACATCGAAGTGATTGTGCGGCAGATGTTGAGTAAGGTTCGTATTGTTTCTTCAGGGGATACGCGATTCCTAGAGGGAGAATCGATTGAGCGCTGGGTTTTCCGAGAGGAGAATCAGAAAGCGGTGGAAGAAGGTATTGAGCCGGCGACGTACGAGCCAATCCTTTTAGGTATCACCAAGGCGTCTCTATCGACAGATAGCTTTATCTCCGCAGCGAGCTTCCAAGAGACCACGAAGGTCCTTACAGAGGCAGCAGTGAGCGGTAAGATTGACTATCTTCGCGGTTTAAAAGAGAACGTCATCATGGGACGACTCATTCCTGCAGGAACTGGATTTCTGCAAGGTGATGATTATCCGCAGCCAGAGCTTATCGTGGAAAGTGGCGAACCAGTTGGTGAGCAGGCGATGGTTGTGGTTCCTGGTGGTGGTGTCCAGCACGTGGAATATGGCAGCTAGATTGTCACAGTAAAATACAGAAGCTTTCTCGGTTGTCTGAGGAATCCTTTGTAAGTGTAGACAGTTCCCCAGTTGCTTGTGGTTAGACTTGAATTGTTTAGGCACGATATTCCTTAATGCTAAATGCCTAAGGTGTTTGATAAGCGTCCTTTGGACTCTGCTGTGTTTGACAATCGGGTGAAATAGGTGCTAGAACCTCCCGGTTTTCAATGCGCGGAATATCCTAGTGCATTTAGATAGTTACAGACTGATTTGTAAATTTGTTGACGGTGGAACTTAATGCCGACCATTAACCAACTTGTGCGGAAGGGAAGGAAGAAAAAGGTCTTCAAGACTGCCTCCCCTGCTTTGAAGCGTTGCCCTCAAAAGCGTGGCGTTTGTATTCGAGTCCATTCAATCACCCCTAAGAAGCCAAACTCGGCTCTTCGTAAGGTTGCGCGAGTTCGTTTGACGAACGGTATTGAGGTGACAAGCTATATCCCTGGTGAGGGACACAATCTTCAGGAACACTCGGTCGTGTTAATTCGCGGTGGTCGAGTGAAGGATTTGCCGGGTGTTCGCTACCATGTGGTGCGCGGTAAACTTGATACGCAAGGTGTGCAAGGGCGACATCAGGGTCGATCTAAGTACGGAACGAAAAAGCCTAAGTAAATAGACAGGATAGATCATGGCTCGTAGGCGCAGAGAACAACGTCGTAAAGTACTCGCAGACCCGAAGTTTGGCGAGGAGATAGTAACTAAGTTCATCAACTGTATGACTTGGAGTGGCAAGAAGAGCCTCTCGGAGAAGATCTTTTACGGTGCCCTAGAGGACGTTGAAGGTCGGGACGACAAAACTGGTCTCGAAATTTTTCGAGAAGCGTTGAGTAACGTTCGTCCCTTGGTTGAAGTGCGTTCTCGCCGTGTCGGTGGAGCGAACTATCAAGTACCTACGGAAGTGCGCCCGTCTAGACGCGACACCTTAGCCATTCGTTGGCTCATCCAGAATGCACGTGCTCGTTCAGAGAAGAGTATGAGAGCTCGACTTGCGAATGAACTATCAGATGCTGCTCAGAATCGTGGTAACGCGGTTAAAAAGAAAGAAGAGTCACATCGAATGGCTGAAGCGAACAGAGCGTTTGCACACTACCGCTGGTAGTCGTTCGCTCAGTTTCTCTCGCTGATTCTCTCGCTGGATCTGAATTGTTGTTCGAGTGCATTTTTGCCTTTTGTAGGTAGTTCAGCGCGTGGCTCCCGATTTTTGGAGCCCCGGTTTTTTGAACCGGTATGCTTTTGAAGAGATTGAGATGAGTTCAAGAACTATTCCGATCGAACGGGTTCGAAATATCGGCATCATGGCTCACATTGATGCGGGTAAGACAACCACCACTGAGCGAATCCTCTACTATACCGGTGTCAGCTATAAGATCGGTGAGGTGCATGACGGCGCTGCCACCATGGACTATATGGAGCAGGAGCAAGAGCGAGGCATTACCATCACCTCAGCTGCGACCACCTGCCACTGGAAGGGTTCTGAGTCCGATCTTCCAAATCATCGAATCAATATCATTGATACCCCAGGTCATGTTGATTTCACGATCGAAGTGGAACGATCGCTTCGAGTGCTCGATGGCGCAGTAGCAGTCTTTGATTCTGTCGCTGGAGTTGAGCCCCAGACTGAGACCGTATGGCGGCAGGCAGATAAATACTCAGTTCCGAGAATGTGCTTCGTCAATAAGATGGATCGAGCTGGAGCTGATTTTGAGCGCTGCGTCGATATGATGCGTACTCGACTGAAAGCCAATCCGGTTCCGATTCAATTGCCAATTGGCCGTGAGGAAACATTCGAAGGGGTCATTGATCTCATTGAAATGCGAGCAATTATCTACGAAGAGGAAACGCTTGGAGCAAAGTATTCTTATTCTGATATTCCCGAGGAACTTCGCGAAGCGGCTGAAGCGGCACGCACTACGCTTGTTGAAGCAGTCGCCGAGGCAGATGATTCGTTGCTCGATAAGTATTTAAGCGGAGAATCGCTCTCACCAGCCGAAATCCGAAAAGGAGTTCGCACTGGATGCCTTGCGATGTCGATCATTCCAGTGCTCTGTGGTTCAGCCTTTAAGAACAAAGGCGTTCAACCACTGCTCGATGCAGTTATAGCGTATTTGCCCTCGCCGATTGATGTGCCGCCGATGAGGGGACTCGATGTCGACGATCCGGAGAAAGAAATAGAGCGTCCGAGTTCGGACGATGCTCCGTTCTCTGCGTTAGCGTTTAAGATTATTGCTGATCCCCATGGCACGCTGTGTTTTGTTCGGGTCTACTCGGGCAAGGTTGAATCTGGCGGCTCAGTTCTCAACCCACGCACTGGTAAGCGAGGCCGTCTTGGCCGATTGGTCAAGATGCATGCTGATAAGCGTGAAGAAGTTCAATTTCTTGAAGCGGGTGACATTGCAGCAGTCGTCGGACTAAAAGATACGATCACTGGAGATACACTCTGCGATGAAAAGAATCCGATCATTCTTGAGTCGATAGAGTTTCCAGAACCGGTTATTTCTGTTGCGATTGAGCCGAAGACGAAAGCCGACCAAGACAAGCTCTCTTCTGCCTTGGGCAAGGTGGGGTCGGAAGATCCCTCGTTTCGTATCACCACTGATGAAGAAACGGGACAGACCGTGATTTCCGGCATGGGTGAGCTGCACTTGGAAATTATTGTTGACCGGCTCACGCGAGAATTCAATGTCGGTGCCAATGTCGGTAAGCCGCAGGTTGCATATCGCGAAGCGATTACCACTGCCGTGGAGAAAGACCATAAGTTCGTTCGACAGAGTGGTGGTCGAGGGCAATATGGGCACGTCGTTATCAAAATGTATCCCCTCGAGCGCGGTGAGGGTTTTCAGTTCAATGATCTCATTAAAGGTGGTTCGATTCCTCGTGAATTTATCCCAGCCGTACATAAGGGTATTGAGGAGGCGCTTAGCGGTGGTGTTATTGCTGGGTATCCCTTAGTCGATGTCGGTGTTGATCTTATCGATGGGACCTTTCACGAAGTTGACTCCTCTGAGATGTCTTTTAAAATTTGTGGTTCACAAGCAGCGAAGGAAGCTGCTAAATCTGCAGGGCCGCAGTTGCTTGAACCGATAATGTCGGTAGAAGTAGTTACGCCGGATGATTTCATGTCGAATGTGGTTGGTGATATAAACCGCCGTCGGGGAAAGATACTGGGAATGGAAGCTCGTGCCGGTGCTCAGGTGGTGAGTGCTGAAGTTCCACTCGGTGAGATGTTTGGGTATGCGACGGACCTTCGTTCACAGACACAAGGTCGCGCGACTTTTTCTATGCAATTTGGTCATTACGAACCGGTGCCGTCTTCGGTAGCGGAAGCAATTATTGCAAGTTAGTAAAACCGGTGGTTGACACCGATATCAAGGAAGCTGGGAGATACAGGAGATGTCCAAGGAGAAATTTGATCGAAGTAAACCTCATGTGAACGTTGGAACGATTG
>CBDUGV010000078.1:0-16104 GCA_965366815.1 uncultured Bdellovibrionales bacterium
CAAGTGTCCGACGAGTTCACGAAAGCGATTCTACAGTGTGAAGTAAGTGGCCGACCCTACAAAATCATTCCACAGGAGCTGTCGTTCTATCGCAAGATGAATATTCCAGTTCCAACCATCTGTTTTGAACAACGCCATCGACGACGGATGGATATGCGAAATCCCCGAGCTTTGCGAGATGTCGTTTGCGCCTCATGCAAGAGTCCGACCAGGACCACTCAACCAAGTAGCCATCCGTCTGAAATATACTGCGAGCCCTGCTATCAAGAAGCAATGATCTGACAACAGCAGACCAATAGCACGTGGGTTAGAGCAGCAGCATACAAAGAGCGGTAATCGATACCGCCCCCAATATATTCAACACAATTCCTTCCCGAGCCATCTCTTGGATTGGAACTCGATCTGTGCCAAAGACAATTGCATTCGGGATAGTTGCCACTGGCAGCATAAAGGCACAGCTTGCACTTAACACTGCTGGAACCATCATCAATTTGGGGTCAAGATTTGCGGCAACTGCAGTTGCCGCAAGTATCGGTAGGAGGAGCGCAGTCGTTGCAGTGTTCGACGTCAACTCGGTCAAAAAGGTAACAAGAACCGCGATAGACAGTATGAGCACAGCCAGTGGCCAATGCGTAGTTCCAACAAGGGCCCCACCGATTATCTGACTGAGTCCACTGACTTGAAACGCTTTGGCAATCGCCAACCCTCCAGCGATCAACAGTAGTAATCCCCAAGGAATACTTTTTGCGCTCTGCCAGTCGAGCAGCCGCTCATCACTGCCGTCTTTTAGGAGAAACAAGGCGACAACCGCTCCAAGGGCCACAGTGCTATCGCCGACACCCGGCACCCCTAGTACGCCACTCCAGCCACCAAACGGAGCGCTCCGAGTTACCCAAAGAACAGCCGTGCAGGCAAAAACGAGCAGCACTCGTCGCTCAGCTGTACGCCAAGCACCCTGCGTGGGAAGCGCAAACGTCTCTACGCGCGACAGACTCCTCGACAAGAGCAACCAAGCAATTGGCAATAGAATGATCACTGCCGGAATACCAATCGCCATCCACTGTAGAAAGCTGAGCTCGGTTTGTGTTGTCTCTTGATATACTCCCATGAAGATCAGATTCGGAGGAGTGCCAATCGGTGTACCAAGACCGCCAATGCTTGCTCCATAGGCAATCCCCAACAATAAAGGAGTTGCCATTCGTTTATCGGCTGACTCCAATACCGCTAAGGCCACTGGGAGCAACATCAAAGTAGTCGCCGTATTCGATATCCACATGCTCAACACAGCCGATGCAATCATGAAGCCCAGGACAATACGTCGTTCACTTGTATTGCCAATAATGCGCACCATGCCCAGAGCTAATCTTCGATGGACTCCACACTTTTCCAGTGCAGTCGACAACATGAATCCACCGAGCAAAAGCAACACCAAAGTGTGTCCGTATGATCCAGCCACGACTCGATGATCAAGTACCCCCAAAAGCGGCAGGATAATGAAGGGCAACAGCGAGGTAACGGGTATTGGCAGTGCTTCGGTAATCCACCAAATGGCACAGAGAACTGTCACCAAAACAGTCGCTGCGGCTCCGACTTCCAGTCCAGCTTTCAGGCAAAGAACGCCGGATACAACCGACGCTGCTGCTCCTAGAAGTAAGAAGAGGTCCTTGGAGTTGCTTCGAATTGCCATCGCAGGCTACTTCACAAGTCCGACGAACACGGTAAAATCAGCTGTCCCGTGATCTGGAGCAGGGTTTTCGCGAATCAAGAATTGTACATCGCAAAAGCTTCCAAGTGAAATGGCGAAGCCTGAATCGAAATACACTTGATAATCTGGGAAGCGCTCAATGTTGTCGATAAGGCTACTGGCTGCAGTCAGCTGCAGGAACCCCGACATAACTCGAAAGGCCGCTTCCAAACTGAGAAACCCCTCTGTCCGATGCTTTCGATAGCGAATCTCCTCGTACTGCGTGTTGCTCAAATAGGTATAGCTCAGCCCCGAATACAATCCGAATATCTTCCATCGCTTCGAGGCCAATAGACCTCCCGTCACACCGGGTCCCTCCAGCCCATAGGTATCTGTGCCGCTTGGGAGCTGCAAAGAAGCCATTGCACTAAACGCCGGTCGTGTGGCGCTCTGATCACTGAGCTTCACCTTAGAGAACAGTTTTACGTCTCCAAATCCGGTGCCATTCCGCCTGATATCAAAGCTTTGGCCATCCTTGGTTCGACCCTCAATGCGAAATTCATTGTCTTCCACATCTCGATCATCTCGTGGACCCTGTGCAAGGTGAAACGTCTCGTGCCAGGTGTAGATCGGATCATCGAACACACCACCCCCACGCCAAACGACTGGAAGCTCCACCCCCAACTCCCATCCATCGAGCGGAGCTACTCTCAGGGAATTGCGCCAGACTCGCGTCTCAGAATCGATAATAAACGAACTCCCTTTCCGATTGATAGTATTGGACCAAGAGAGGTTGCTCGAGAGTTGAAAAGATTTCGGAGCAATCGTTTCAGTCGTATCTGGGACAAAGCTCGGTGCAACAATTCCAAGTGGAAAGGGATCGGCAATTCCTATCGGTCCGCGATGATACTCCTGCGACTCAGCCGTCCCTATTCTCAGAGAGAGGAGAAGAATGAGAGAAATGAAAAGCAAGTCAAAACGCATCGAAAGCTACAATCTCACGGAGAACAAGAGCAATCCACTAAGCCTTCAAAAGTGGACAATGGCGGGCGAACCAACTCACTGCTTGCTGATGAAGATATTTCTTATTTTCAACATCTTCAGCATTCTCTGAATCCCACGTGAAACCTGGTCGAGCGTTGATTTCAAATAGCCACCATCGACCGCTCTTTCCACGCCCCATATCGATTGCGTACAAACGAGCCGAATACTCACTCAATTGCTTGTCGACTTCAGCGACAAGGCTTAGCACTTCGGACGGCAATGCATCCAACTGCACGTAGTGTAAGCTTCCACCAGCCGCGACATTACTCACCACGTTTCCTTCTGATGGACACCTCATGTAGGAGAGTATCGGCTTGCCATCACAGACTATCACCCGCAGATCATGTCTTGAGGTAATACCAAGTTCTGGCACACCAGCGCCTGTTTCCAAGAATCCTTGCAGTAGATATTCAAACCGACTATCCACTTCATCCGCTTGGACTTCTCGAGCCCCCTCAATGACAACTATTCCCTCTGAGGCATAGCTCGTCCGGGGTTTGAGCATCAATCGATCTGTCGTCAAATCTGAATGAAGCGTACTCTGTCGAAATATTTCAACAGCGCGATTGACGCCGTGTATTCCATCAGTTGATCGAGAAATACAGACGCCAAACGGGACCCGATCCGGCAGCATATAGAAATTCTGATGCTTATCGCTGACAAAGCGTTCGAACTCCCAATTGTTGAGTAGCGGAACTTCCTGCCGGGTAAATTCAGAGAACAGCGGTTGTTTCTCACGAGTGACCCGACAGTCCCTATCCCACACAGCATCGAATTCGATCGTCTCACCGCTATGCCAAGCAGTAGCCTCTCTCCTCCAATGGGATGCCACTGTCTTTCCAGCGCAACAATCTGGATGGGCAAGCACGAGATTGATGCCGGATTCCAAAGCCACATCCAACAAATGGGCATACCCTTCATTTTCTCCGCGAGTTTTGAAGGGAACGTCAGTCTGAGAAAGTTCAACCTCAGCCGATAGAACTACAGCGCGTTTTGCCAAATCCCGATCTCCAAATCAAAATAGTCTTTTAAAAAAGGAACTGTCCTTGCTCCATCAACTGCGTCTCATCAATCCACACATCTGGCTGCAACAATACACCATCGGCATGTACTTTGCTGTAGACTCCAGATCCGGTTGCCTCTGGATAGCCGTGACCAAATGCAACATGTACCCCAGGGAACTTCTCATCCTGCAATAAAATCCCGCTCAATGCAGTCAGGCCGATATTTGTACCAATCGCGAACTCACCTACCCTGCTCGCATTCTCATCTACAGATATGTACTCCAGAAACGCGGCGCGCAGTCGATCGTTGCTACATTCTACCTTTGTTACATGCGCATTCTCAACTTCTAAAAACAATGGGTAGTCCTGCATCAAGCCAAACTCCTTGGCAAAATGATCACCCAAGACGCCATCAACTACGATCGAGCCGTTTAAGTCGACGGGACTAGTAAACACCTCCCCAGCCGGAAGGTTCATCCAACGTTTTGGTGTTATTACGCCATTGCTGTTGAGCCAGCGATGACCACAAATCATTTCAAAATCTGATCCGATCTTGCTGCGCACTCGCACCTTCTTGGCCACCTTGGCCATTTCGAAGACTCGTCCAGACACAGATTGCACTTCGAGATAATCGACTCCCATGGCATCAGCCATGACTTGCTCAGTTACCCCAGGCATATGGGCATGACGAAGCGTTGATACTTTATTGACGACAGCCAGCATCGGACGGCGAAAACTCTCTCCCTCGCCGCGATAACTCTCTGCGAGGAATATACTGACGTCCGCTGCGGCTAAGGTAAGGGCAAGTTCATCGGGAAACGCCAGAGGTGCACTTCCATCCTCTGAACGCGTTCCTAGATCTTCCATCACCACACAATCGATAACGTTCGCGTCAATCTCAGCTAACTCGGATTTCAGAATCTCCGCCATGCCGATCCGCTCACGGTCACATATAAGGAGTACTTTCTCGCCAGCCTGTACTTTCAAACAGACGCGAAGTGCCTGCCGAATTCCATCTCGCACTCTATCTACTAGTTGCATGGCAGTATCGAACAAGTTTCATCTTCTGGGTTAAATAGGATATGCACCGTCCCTTGCTTGAGCTGTTGCTCGACCCGCTCAACCTTCTGGTCGAGAGAATACTCTTGATGGCCGTAGTCCGTCCCTTCTCTTGTGACGAACTCCTCAATCACAGCGCGCAATAGTTCAGGGCTCAGTTTATCGTAGGGAATTTCCATACCGAAGCTCGTAGAGTTTGTGGTCACTCATTGCATATTTTTCCTCAAACGGCGTAATCGGCTCAGCTACCTCAATCTCTGCCACTTGCGACCGCACACCAGTAACAAGGTGGAGGACCTCAGCAAAATCAGCCAAATAGGGTCGCCAATTTCCCCTGACAATCAACTCACCGCCCAGCTCTAGGATAACAGTGAGCGCTGGATGCGCATACCATCTTCGACGCAAATGTTTCGGTTTCGGCCATGGATTCTGATAGAGGAGGTAGTGTTTCTCAAGCTTCAAGCCATCTTCTCTGGCCAACAGCCAAATATCAACGACATCAGCCCGCAATAAGAGGCAGTTCAAGTGAGAACTGCTGCTGCTCTTTTGACCACGAGCGATGCGAATCGCCGATTTATCAACGCCTACTACAAGTGCATCTGGATGGAGTGCTGCAATTCTCTTAGTGCTCTCACCGGTGCCACATCCAGAATCAAGTATCAGTGGCCCTTGATGTGTCGCAAGACGAGAGGTCAGTTGAGCGTAAGCAGCCCGATTGTGAGGTGCGGGAGGGCGGCGAAAGGTTCCGCAACTCAAGCGCGCAATCGCACGCCCAAGCTGCGGATGGATGCTCTCTTGTGAACTAGTAATAGTTCGAGAATTTCCCCTACCCTTTCTTAGGGAACTTCTTGTCGAGCACTGCATTCCATTCTGTAATATTGTTCTCTGCTTTACCGAGCACTGCAGCAGCATCGCCTTGAATGGTGACCTTCGTCATTTTGTCACCTTTTTCGATTTTATCGACGACTTCGATACCGGAAGTAACTTTTCCAAACACCGAATGTTTGCCGTCGAGCCATGGTGTTGCAACATGAGTGATGAAGAACTGACTTCCGTTGGTATTCGGCCCAGCATTTGCCATGGAAAGAACTCCAGGACCGGTGTGCTTGAGGCTTGGATCGAACTCATCACCGAAGCGATATCCCGGTCCACCTGTTCCATTTCCAAGCGGATCGCCCGTCTGAATCATGAAATTATCAATAACGCGATGAAAGGTAATCCCATCGTAAAATCCTCGTTGAACGAGATTTACGAAATTCGCAACAGTTGTTGGAACTTTATCGGCATATAGTTCGGCAACAATCGTGCCCTTAGTTGTTTCGATGGTAACGCTCAAAGCAGAATCAGCCACGGCATTCTCCCCCCCTAGTATTGAAATAAACGAGATAGCGCTGAACAAAGTTGCTAAATACAGCTTTCTCATAGTCCAAATCTCCTTAGTAATGCTTTTAAGCCCCAAACTCGGCCCTCAGTGGTCGAGCTGGGATTTAGCCATCCGGTATAGCACACCTCCTCGACTGGTTAACCAAGAATTACATAAAGCTAGTATTTTCAGCTGGTTAATCAACATATCAGCAAGTACACCCCCCATAGTGAATTAGACGATCTTTCCAATACTTGTTTAATGTCTTTATTTTTGATAGGATTCCCCCAGAATTGGTGTAACAAGAGTAAACTAGATAGTTCGTAGCTTCCCTTCCTGGGTTCTATAAGTAGGTTGACCACCGATATACTTAGTCGGGTTTGTATTCGGTCCCGTTTTAATCAAATTTTTGGAGGCATATCCTTAGGCGAACCGGTCTTTTTTGACCAGTAAGCTGCCATCGAACTCTTCATTACGGGGTGAAGAGCGTAGAGGACGGATAGGAAACAGAACTGCATTGGAGGGAAAGCGTAATGGCTTCCAGATTTCTTTCAGCAGTCACAGACCCGTTTATCAGTTATTTTCAGGCCACTATTGGCGCTACCTGTGAAAGCTTTGCCCCAAAGGCAAAAGCTCCACTTTCGAAAAAACAACGCAAGAAAGCGGCTCGCTACAAGCGGCGAGAGCGCAAACAGAGCTTCTCGCTAATGCGCTGCGTGCAAAAGCAACGTGAAATGACCTCTCCCAATAGCCGACGAGATGTAATTTCCGTAGAGAGCGTTCGAGAGCACTACCTAAGCGAATCGTGGAATAGCCATGATAGCTCGCCGTTCGTTCACTAGAGTATATTTAGCTCGATTACCATAGCGCGGGATATTTTCCCCTATTTCGTTCGACCGTACTGATAGAGCGATTCCCAATCGACAATTTTACTCTGGCCGTCTTGTCTAGCGACAGAACTTTCTATACAAGAGGCAGATGCCTCGAGAATTTAACGTACCTTCATTCTATCGTAGCCCTGCGGTGTTAGCCGTCAAAGACGCTCGGCGTCAGGCTGATCCGAAGAAGAAAGATCTGCGGCCTTCTGTGTTAGATTTCGGTCCGGTTCGATTCCACCTCGGCCGACACTTTGGTTTTTGCTTCGGCGTCGAAAATGCGATCGAGATAGCCTACAAAGTATTGCGAGAGAATCCAGATCGACGGGTCTTCCTCTTAAGTGAGATGATTCACAACCATCAAGTAAATTCAGACCTTCTCGCAAAAGGCGTGCGTTTTCTAATGAAAACCGACGGCACCCGTCTGATCGATTTCTCGGAACTCAATTCAGAAGACATCGTGGTGGTCCCGGCCTTTGGAACCACCGTTGAGCTACAGAACGAACTTTCGGCGCTGGGAATTGACCCCTATCAATACGATGCGACTTGTCCCTTTGTCGAAAAGGTCTGGAAACGAGCTGATGAACTCGGCCGAAAAGGGTTTACCGTCATCTTGCATGGGAAACGAACGCACGAAGAGACGAGGGCTACTTTTTCTCATAGCCGACAAACCGCTCCAACTCTCGTTGTCCTGAACATGGCCGAAGCGCAACAGATTATACGCTTTATGAAAGGAGCCATGTCACTTGAAGATTTTAAAGTACAGTTTGCGCGAAACATGTCTGACGGATTCGATCCCGAAAAGGACCTTTCGCGTATTGGTGTGGTAAATCAAACCACCATGCTCGCGACTGAAACTCAATCGATTGCGGAGGCTTTCAAACAAGCGATACTTGAAATACACGGCCAAGACCTTTTGGCAGAACACTATGCCGATACGAGAGACACTCTCTGCTATGCGACATATGAAAATCAGGGTGCCACACTGCAGCTTCGCGAAGCCGCAACCGATCTTGCCATAGTGGTTGGGGGTTACAACAGCTCAAACACGAGCCACCTGGTTGAACTCTTAGAAGAAGAAGGCATTCCGACTTTCTACATCAGGGATGCGGAGGAAATTATTGACGCAACCAAGATCTGTCACTTCGACCTCGCAAAGAAAGAAGTGGTCGAATCACGCAATTGGTTGCCGACCGAGAAAATCCCACTCGATGTAGCGATTACCGCCGGTGCGAGTTGCCCAGATAGTGCGGTTGATGCCGTCATGCAAAGAATCATCAGCTTGTGTCCAGAGGCAAAAGAGATGTCAGAGGTACTGTCGAACTTCGCCAAAGAACAGGCTAACTAGCTATTATCACTAGACAATATCGCAGTCGAAAATTTTTGCGACAACCCTCTTTAAAATCCGAATAACAGTTAGAGAAGATAAGGTTCGATTTTCGGGGATTGATTATGGGTGATACCTTTTTCAAAATCTTTTTTGTCTGTTGTTTTGCCATCTTGTTTTTGGCAGGTGCCATTATGTTCCTTCAGATGGAGGCCGCTACTGAGGACAAACGTCAGATAGATCGCTACATGAATTCAAGAGGGAAAGCGCCGCTTCCAAGCAGCTGGCGTGATAAAGTTGGTGACGGAATCTAATTCTCAGTCTCGCCTAGCTCCAGAACACTTCTAGACATCACTCGATTCCCTGCAACGTTTGTTGCTGCGTGCCGATAATTGACTATGGACCCAGTAGTGAGCAGACCCCTTCAGTCAATAGGCCCAGCCGCAACTAGCCTTACCGCGATCAACCTACAAAACGCGCTCCCCTTGCAGCTTCTACAGAACTGGGAGCTGAGGAACTCCTTTCCAAAAGCAATCCCGGCTCCGCTTCCAGCTTTAGACGGTCTCTCACTGCGAACTCTCCTGTTGCTCCAATCAAGCGTTTCGCGGCCTCAAACAGAAACAGAACGCGGAGTAAGCACTCGGTATTTAAACACTCTGTATTTGAACCGAGCCCCAATACTCAAACAGATTTTTGAATCACTGACTCATCCGCTCCGGAACCTGAGCGAGCGAATCCAGCGTTCAACGAGCTCGAACTATCAGCAACAGCAGCTTCGCGGATTGGCCCTCGACCAGCTTGAGCAGCCATGGCTCCTACATACAGTGCGAGAGCTCACAATGCCCCGTTCTCACCCCATAGAGTCAGCCACAAACGCCCGTTCAGACACTAACCACCAAGCCTTTAGTACCGCTTCCCCTCCACCCACCACATCAAACCCAACAGGTCCGGCAAGGATTCGAGAAAAGGGCATCACCCTCCTTCGGCGCATGCTCCCCTATTTTTGGGATCTACGGCGGAATCGATCCAAGTTGACAGCTCAACCGCATCCCCTCAGTCGAGTCCCACGCTGGAAGCAGCTTCTCAAGCAGCTCGAGAGCCTGCTTGGGCGAATTCGAGCAGGACTAAGTGCTTAGCGACTAGCTGTTAACCTACCGGAAGTTGTGCTATTCCTAACCCGATAAAATAGTGAACTCATGGGAAAACCACGGTTGAAATCGAAAGAAGAACTGCAATCTGCTGAGACGAACGTTAGCGCAGAGGCTGCCGCTCCAAAGACGAGTCGCACGGCTGCAATGCGCGCCGTAGCACCGCGAGTGCTGGGCTTTGCGAAGCCACATATCAAGATGCTGACTCTCGGCTTCATCGCTCTGATGCTGGGCACGGGCGTAAACCTCTTGTTCCCCTACCTCGTTCGCGCTGCTCTCAATCAAGAATTCGGATTTGTCCTCTCGCGCGATCTTGGACTGATTGCCGCTGTATTGATTTCTCTGTTTGCCGTACAAGCAGTGTTTTTCTATCTACGACATTTTTGCTTCCAAGTCGTTGGGTATCGGATCGTCGCTGAGGTCAGACAACTCCTCTTTGCCTCTATCCTCGATCAGGACATCTCCTTTTTCGATAGATCGCGAGTTGGCGATATTCTCAGTCGGCTCTCTTCTGACACTGAACAGGTTCAGCGAGCTCTTACTATAAATATCTCAGTTGCCTTACGCTATTTGTTACAGGTGCTCGGCGGAACCATCTTGATGTGTGTCATTTCCGTGAAACTGACCTTGGTCATTCTGTTGCTAATTCCCTTGCTCGTCTTTGGCAGTATTTTCTGGGGGCGGAAATTGCGACGCCTTTCGAAACAAATGCAACAGGAAATTGGCGAAGCCACTGTCGTCGCCGAAGAAGCAATTAGCGCCGTTCGCACGGTTCGGATGTTTGCGGGTGACACATACGAAAATACTAAATTTGCCAAAACAATTCACACCGCCTTGAAGACCGGTGAAGCTCGGGCCCGACTGGCCGCGATGTTTAGCTCTTCCATGGTTTTTCTCATGCATTCTGCTATTGCCATTGTCGTATGGTACGGCGGTTCGCTCGTTCTCAACGGCGCACTCACGATTGGCGACCTCACCGGGTTCTTACTGTATTGTGTAATTGTTGCGGTCTCTTTTGGTTTTCTCGCAAGCACTTGGGTTGAGTTTCTTCAAGCAGTCGGTGCGAGTGAGCGAATTTTTGAGATAGTCGACAGTCGCTGCCAAGTCGTGTCTCCTGCGACACCTACTCCGCTCCCGAAAGGCGCGGCTGGGAGCATTGAGTTCTCTAATATATCTTTTGCCTATCCTTCCAGAGAAGAAGCACCTGTCCTCAATGCAATATCTTTCTCGATTCAGGCGGGAGAAACGGTGGCTGTTGTCGGACCCTCCGGTGCTGGCAAAAGTACTATCGCCGCTTTGATCTCTCGCTTCTACGATCCCCAAAACGGCGAGATCAGATATAAAAATATTCCACTTCCAGAGCTTTCACTTGATGACTTACGCTCACAAATCTCTATTGTGCCGCAACAGCCGCAAGTTTTCTCGGTTTCGGTAGGTGAGAACATTCAGTATGGACGCTTAGGGGCCTCGCCTGAAGAAGTAAAAGAAGCTGCCCGTGCGGCAAATATTCACGATTTCATCATGTCCCTCCCCGATGGTTACAATACGCTGGTCGGCGACAAGGGAGTACAGCTCAGCGGCGGAGAACGGCAACGTGTCGCGATTGCCCGGGCGCTTATTAAAGATCCGCAGTTCCTTATTCTCGATGAGGCGACAAGCTCGCTTGACAGCACCAATGAGAAGCTTGTTCAGGAGGCAATTGATCGCCTGATGCATCAACGGACCGCTTTGGTGATTGCGCATCGTCTCAGTACGGTTCAGCACGCTGATAAGGTACTGGTGTTGAATGAAGGTCGCATCAGCCAAGAAGGCACACATCAGCAGTTGATGAACGATCGAGGGTTGTATCAACAACTGGTACAACACCAACTCTTAAACTAAGAAATACTAAGGTTGAGGAGGACCTCCAATGGCAGTGCGAATGACGGGCCGATATCTCGGCAACAAAAACGTTGAAATCACTCACGAGCCCTCGGGAGCAACGATCCTCACAACCCCGCCGAAGGACAATCAAGGCGATGGCACTTCATTCTCTCCGACAGATCTGGCTGGAGCTTCACTTGGAACTTGCACAATTGCGATCATCTCAATCCTTGCAGAACGAGACGGAATCGACATCAGCGGAACGCATTTTAGCGTAGAGAAGCATATGCAAGCAGCACCGCGACGTATTGCAAAACTAGAGGTTGAAATTCACCTACCAGCACACCTCACGCCTGAGCAACGGAGCAAATTGGAGAACGGGGCACTCGCCTGCCCGGTCCATAAATCCCTGCATCCCGATATAGAAGCACCGATTGTGTTCGTCTACGACGTAGAGCAGTCCTAACGCCTTCGCCGTTGCCCAAGACCGAAAAGGAAAACAAACAGCACTCCAGCCAAGAAGCCACCGATGTGCGCCATATAGGCAACACCTGAATGCCCACTCACCGTAACTTGAGAGAAGAACTGCAAGACAATCCAACCACCAAGCACGATAAACGCTGGCAAAGTGGTCAGAGAACGCAATACAAACACCCGAACAGAGTTCTGCGGATGGCGGATAAGGTAGGCCCCCAACACCCCGGCAATAGCACCGGAAGCTCCTAAACAAGGAATGATAGATTGAGTGTCAGTGAGAAACTGCGCCATGCTCGCGGCAACTCCGCAAGCTAAATAGAAGAGTAGAAATCTCAGATGCCCCAACTCATCTTCAATCTGATCGCCAAAGATTAGCAGATAGGCCATGTTCCCAATAATATGCATCCAAGATCCATGCATAAACATCGAGCTGAAGATCGATAGATAAATGAATCCGGGCCCCGGCGCCTGTGGGATCTCAACCGTACTCCCCGCGATAGTTGCCAGCTGTGGGCGAACGAGGTCCACTCCCGTGCTAATCTCAAGCGGCACCATGCTAAATCCGTAGGTGAACTGATCTCCTAGTTTCAACTGTAAGAGCCAGACTAGGCAATTGAGAATGAAAACAGTCCATACGACGTATGGCGTCCTGTGGACCCGCGAATTATCATCTCCGATTGGTATGAACATGAAGCTACTCTGCCAGGAGGTCGGATCGAGTGCAAGACTCTGTCGAGGGCTTAGAGGACGACTCGCATGTCCTGTCGAACTAGCTCTTTAGTACCGAGGAGAAAGCGAAAGGTGTAGGTTCCTTGCCTTGTGAGATAGGGGCCAAGTTCTTCCATCCCACCGGTAACCAGTACCTGATCATTGCGCGGATCAATTCGCACATTCATCTGGGCCGATGGAACCGTATACAACAGCTCCTCGCCAAATCTGACCTCAAGCGCGCCTTTCATTTGCACAAGGTCTTCTGATACCGTATCACCTGCGAATCGAAGTCCCCAGAATCCCGCTTTCCAATACATCTTCTTCAGATCCTTGGCTGGATGTACTGTTTCAATCAACTGGGGCTTCCCCTTGACTATCTTGACCACGACAAACTTGGATACGGACTGTTCGAGTCGCTCAGAAGCCGCTGTTGGCTCCTTTGTTGCAAACGCCTCCGAGGGTTCTGACACGGGCTGCAAACTCGATTCAGAACCTGACAACGCGAAAGCCGCACAGGCAATCGTCAATAGAACGACCAACACATACTTGAACAAAAGCCACGGTCCATTGACTGACGACACATACCCTTCTCCGAACTGCTCTACGACAGGAGGAAGCACGACCGCACGCGGTGCTCGAGGTCGACTGATTTTCTTTCTGACGTTTTTCGAAGTAGCAGATCGTTTTGATTGAGAAACCCGCTGTTTCAGCAAGGCATTCGATTTCGACTTGGACTGATCGTTTTGCTGTTGATTGCGTCCAAGATAGGTCAACGCGGTTCGACACGACTGAAATCGCTTCTCTGGTTGTTTGGCGGCGCAGCGTTGAACAAATTTGTCATACCAAGCCGGAATATCACTTCGGACCGCAGAAACTGAAGGTATCGGTTTGAGCATGTGCAGAGATGCAAGGCTGGCAAAATCTTCGTGAAAGAAAGGCGGCTCTCCTATAGCTATCTCATAGGCAAGCAGGCCAAGAGCGTAAATATCGGTGCGATGGTCAACCTTGCGCGCTTGAAACTGCTCGGGGGACATATAGAGTGGTGTTCCGACAGTCTCGCCAACCGCGGTCAATCGAGCGCCCCCCATCTGTAATCGCGCTAGCCCAAAATCAACCAGTCGAACCTCTCCGGACTCCGTTACCAGCACATTCTCGGGTTTCAAATCGCGATGGATGATGCCTTTCTCGTGAAGATAGTACAGGCCTTCGCAAATTTGACTGATAAGCCAGGTGAGCACGCTGATTGGTGCCCGCAGATCATTTACAAAACTGGCCAGGCTCTGACCATCAATATGCTCCATTGTAATAAAGGCCGTGCCATCATCCTGTTCCGTCAGGTCATACATCTTTAAGATGTTTGGATGCGACAGGTTTTTGCAGATCGAGAACTCCTCGCGGAATCTCTGATAAATGATTGGATCATGTATGTAGTGAGGTGCCAGCATTTTTAAGGCTCGCATCTCGTTGTTGGCTCTTGAGTCACACACGAGATACACGACTCCCATACCGCCTCTGCCAATCACTCGATTGACCTGATAGCGGTTGGCGATAATCTCTCCTGCTTCTAACTCCTTAGGCATTTGACACTACATATCATCCGGGGTTTCATTCGTTCCCATTCGATACTAGTATCGACTAATTCCACTAAATTGCTGAGTATCTAAAAAACATCTGTAGAATCAGATGCTTAGGCTCCGTCTATACTTCCAACGAGAACCTGTCTCGGCTTAGAACCATCTGCTGGCCCGACAACGCCCTCTCGTTCCATGGTTTCGAGGATTCGCGCTGCACGGTTGTAGCCGATTCGAAACGCGCGCTGGACCATACTGGTTGAAGCCTGTCCTTTATCGATAACAAGAGTCACAGCGCGATCGTAGAACTCATCATACTCATTGTTGTCTCCATCAAAGCCACGGCTCCCACCATCTGACTCAGAGATTTTGCTAATCATTTCTTCAATCGAGGTATCGTAGTCAGGTTTCCCTTGGGTTCTGATCCAGTCGACGACATCGTGCACTTCTTGATCGGAAACATAGGGCGAATGCAGTCTTCGTACTTGACCAACGGTGGGAGACACAAACAACATGTCGCCCTGCCCTAACAATCTCTCGGCCCCCGAAGTGTCCATGACGGTTCGCGCATCAATTTTACTCGCAACTTTAAACGAAATACGAGCCGGAAAGTTCGCTTTTATCAAACCGGTAATAACGTTTACGCTCGGACGCTGCGTCGCCACAATCAAGTGAATTCCCGCCGCCCGTGCTTTCTGGGCCAATCGCGCCAGAAGATCTTCGATTTCGCGACCTACGCTCAACATCAAGTCGGCCAATTCGTCTACCACAACGACAACTCGAGGAAGCCGCTCGAGTTCGACCTTTGGCAATTCAGCAGCGGGGTCTACATTGGACGTGCCCCGATCGAGTCCTTCGTATGGACTACCCGTCGCCACCACATCTCTCTCTTGCAGCTCAACTGTCACATTCTTACGGCGTTTGCCTTTCGGAGCTCCTTGAATCTCCCCCTCGGCAGCAAGACGATTGTATGCGGCAAGGTCACGCACACCGACATCCTTTAGCAAACGGTAGCGGCGCTCCATTTCTTCTACGGCCCACCACAGCACCCCTTTTGCGCGCTTGGCATTCGTTACAACCGGAGCCTTTAAATGCGGAATATCTTCGTACACGCTCAATTCAAGCATTTTCGGGTCAATCAAGATAAGGTTGAGTTCATCGGGAGAATGCCGATAGAGCAAGCTCAGCAACAATGAGTTAATACAAACTGACTTACCTGTTCCAGTTGCTCCTGCGATAAGTAGATGGGGCATGCGAGGTAATCCGGTGGCAAACGGCACACCATAGGTGTCTTTCCCTAGCGCCAGCGGAAGTCCAAGCTGCTCTTTCTTCCAGCTCTCCGATTCAAGCACATCGCGCAATCGAACTATCTCGCGCTGAGGGTTTGGCACTTCTACTCCAACAGTCCCTTTGCCAGGAACAGGAGCATAGACTC
Organism: uncultured Bdellovibrionales bacterium; assembly: GCA_965366815.1. Lineage (GTDB taxonomy): Bacteria > Bdellovibrionota_C > UBA2361 > SZUA-149 > SZUA-149 > CBDUGV01. The sequence continues at coordinate 15,562 of CBDUGV010000078.1, forward strand.
GAACACTTGCGACCTTCAGCGCCAAAGCCAGATCATCTGCTAGATTAATGATTCGCTGAACTTTCACTCCGGCAGCTGGCGCAAACTCATACAAGGTGACCACCGGGCCTGGATGAACCTCTTTCACCCGACCGCCAATGCGGAAATTCTTTAGGGCCTCTTCTAGTTTTTTGCTGTTCTCCAACAATTGATCGTCTTGTGGCCCCGTCGAGGCCTTGCCCTCCGACCCCACGAGCAGAGAGAAAGCCGGATGTTCATAGTCCTCGTAGGAGCGAGCACGCTTTCCTCCAGCTCTACTCAACTTCGGAGTCGGTTTGCGCGCCGACGTGGCGGGAGGTGCATCCGTTTCTGAGATTTCCCTCCGAGATATCTTTACCTCTGCATCCGGCAGCTCACCGAGTTGAAACGGAGCATCCTCTTCGATGCGCTGCTCTTCTCCCTGCGAAAACTCTTCTACTTGCTTCTTTTGGCGACCGTTGTTCATGTTCACGGCAGGTCGTTTTGAAGACGTTCCTCTCTCAGTGCCTAATACAAATGGCCGGT
>CBDUGV010000079.1:0-15844 GCA_965366815.1 uncultured Bdellovibrionales bacterium
CTAGTACTACAATAGGCGATGTATGGAATCTGAAACGAAAGAACAATCAATTATACAGTCTGAGCTTGGAGTATCCATGCTCGAGATTCTGGTGAGCATAATCCTCCTCACCATTACTGCTGCCGGTATTACGACTGGGGTCCGAACTTCTTTGATGACAACTAAGCTCACGGAATACAATCACATTGCATCCAGTCTTGCGGTAAGCAAAATGGAAGAACTCGCATCGGTCAATGTGAGCTTCTTGGACAATAGTTATAACGCAAATGAAACGGCTGTTACCTGGCCGGGATCAAACGAGACTTTTACGCGAGTCACAAGCGTCGTTGTGAACGCCGACGATTCTCGCACATTGACGGTTCAAGTAACCGCCAACAATGAGAAGTTGGGAACTACCGTTGAATTTAGCAATACGCTCGCGCTTTGGGAGTAGAGATACTGTGTATAGAAAACTAAACAGAAATACTCCGATACTTGACACACGAGGAGTGACGCTAGTTGAGTTATTAGTCGGTCTCCTCCTGTCGTCGGTTCTCTTACTTGGCGCTATGAAGTTCTATATGCTCGCTGCAAAGCAAGCACATGATAATCAAATTCGGACTGCCGCATTCCTGCAAGCTCAAGCGGTCGTACAGAACATTGGTTTCGAATTGCGAATTCTTGGCAATGGGCTCCCCTTCGATCAAGCGAACTTTCAAATCGGAGAGAACACCCTTTCAGATCCAACTAAAACGGAGCCAATCGAGATTGCAACAGCTACGGCGACCAATATTTCGTTTCGAACGAACGAAACTGGTGACGTCTTTTTGCTCACTCAAGATTTTCACCCAACGCTCGATCTGGAAATTCATCTTACCGATGTGAGTTCATTGCATGTCAATGATGAGATTTACATCTCGAACAGTGTCGTTTCTGGTGATGATGGTTTCTACGGTGTCATAGAAGCCGTCGATATTCCAAACTCAACCGTGACTATAGCCGCAGGCTATGTAAATAGTCCTGGCTCTACCTTCCAAACGGGCTCCGTGCTCGAGGAGGTGCCAATGGTCAACTACAACTACAACTCTTTTACAAAAACGATTACGAGAAATTCTGGGTTTGGTGCAGTCACTATTGCCAACAATGCAACTCTCTCGTTCGACTTTCTCGATTCATCTGGCACCAGTCTCACATTGCCGCTTACTAACGCGGTAGTAATAAATTCGCTTCGTGCAATCACGGTCACGGTCTCAATCGAGAGTGATACTAGTCTGACAAGCACTGGAGCACCCCACATCGCAACCGCAACACAAACATTTGGACTTAGAAACTTAACCTATTTATTTTAAAGAGGGCAGTACGCGCATATGAAAACCTTACGAGACAATCAGAGTGGATACATTTTAATCGGGGTGCTGGCACTCGTCGGCCTCGGTATTGTGATATCAGCCGGCATGCTTGACACGGCCAAAGCCACCGCCAAAACCCGTGCCATAGTAAAAACGAGATCGAGCTATTACTACGATGTGGAGAAGACTCTCAACAGCGCGGTAGTTTGGCTTCAAGATAACTCCAAGAATCTCACAGGGGGTATGGTGAAAGCTGATTTTGAGGCCGCATACGACCTCAGCACTCCAGCCATCGCCGACAATGAAGGAACTCACTTCCAAACTCCAACTATGGTGAAAGTAAAAGGCACCAATGACGCTCCCATGGTTAGTAACAATGCATTTTTTGGAACATCTAATTTTCCGAATACGAAACACATTGACACGAATGTCCCTTTTAATCCTGTCGCTTCTTTTAATGCGGCAAACATCGGCCCTGCAAACGCTCGAATCGTAATGGTCTGGGCACGGGAAAACGCCGATAGTTATGAGCCGGTCTTTCGAATCGACGTGCTCACTGGGAATAACCCGGATCGAGGGGTTCACAGCTTCTCCTCTGTGTATTCGCAAATGGTCACCGGCGGAATTATTCCCGGATTCTTCGGAAAGTCGTTTTTCGAAACTGGCTCGCCAAATAATGAATGTAATTCATATAAATGGGAGCATAACGGCACAAATTGGAATCCCGGCTCACCCAGATCTAATTGTGTGGTTGGATCAGATGGCACAGTTACATTAAAGAGCAAGATTAATGGTTCCGCTTCATCCCTACAGGATAATGGAGTCGTGCTAAACCCACCGGGTGGACAAGCTGACAACTACTGTGAAAACTCGAGTTGTCACAACTTAACGCTTCCCGACCCAGGTGATTGGGCATCTAACTGTCCTGGGGGAGGTCCGAACGTTACTATCAACTCCAATACTACTTACTCGACTGGAGCCTGCTACGACACTATACTAATTAAAAATGGTAAGACTCTGAGTCTAACGGATACCTCGACTCCTTACTACATCAAGACCCTCAACTATCAAGGGAACAATGCGAACCTAGACTTTGGGACGATACCCCCTGACGAGAAGGTCACGATCTATGTAGAGAAGATTGACGGGGACCATATCAACGGCAACAGAGTGGTGAACGGCAACAATGCCCCGCATCAAGTTGAACTGTACTATATCGGAACTGATTCGATAAAGCTGAATGGAACAGCTGAGATGAACATGGTGGTTATTGCTCCTTACGCTCATATCGACATTCAGGGGAACTTCATAATGAATGGTGGTGTGCTTGCTCAATCGCTTAAGGTGACTGGTGCAGCGACGATCAACTTTGTTGAGAACATCGGCACACCTGAAGCCCTTTCGGATATGACGTTCTCACTACGAAAGGCAAGTCAACGATATCGATAGAGAATAGTTGGGCTGGGGCGAAAGCCCCGCACAACTCTCACAAAAATAGTGGCTCGACACTTGGAGTTTCGTTTATACTTCCAAGTAATGTCGAGCCACAAGAATTTCTATACTTGCTCATTCGAGAACCTCTTCCTGGAAGACCCGGTCGGCGAGCTATTCTTTAAGCACTGGATTGGTGAGCGGAGTTTTTCATCCCTTCGAACTCATTTTGTCGAGATGGGCAGGCGAGCAGCCCTCGCCCAGGAACTCTCGGCTACTGCCGATAGATTGAGCCCGAGACTCGAAACTGACGAAAACGGTAGTCCCAGAGTCTCCTATGACCCATCGTATCGAAAACTCGAGGAACTCGCATACGGGGGCGGCATAATCTCCATCAAGTACGACCCTGAGTTTCTTTCGAAAAACTCTGAGATTAGACATCTGCTCGGGTTTGGCGTGGGTTACTATTTCGCACAAACTGAAGTCGGTCTCTACTGTCCGATTTGTATGACCGAAGGAGTCGCCTACGTACTTGAGAAGTGCGCATCCGAAGAAATCAAATCACAAGTTATTCCACACCTCACTTCTCAAAATCTCGACGAACTCTGGCAAGGCGCAATGTTTCTCACCGAGCGACATGCGGGCTCTGATGTCGGCGAATGTGAAGTGCAGGCCACAAATCGCGATGGGCAGTGGTTGCTCAACGGGGAGAAATGGTTTTGCTCCAATGCTGACGCCGAAGCGATTCTCGTGTTGGCGCGAATGCCCGAGGCCCCAGAAGGTACCAATGGACTGGGATTGTTTCTTGTACTCAGAGAGCAGCCTGCTGAAAACGCAAACACAATCCGCATTGACCGCTTGAAGGAAAAGCTAGGGGTGCGATCAATGCCAACTGGTGAAATAACTCTAGAGAACACCCGAGCGTTACTCATCGGTGGTTGTGGCGAAGGGTTTAAGCAAATGACGCATATGCTCAATATGTCGCGACTCTACAATTCCATTGCGAGCGTTGCAGTCATGCGTCGAGCTACACTTGAAGCCTTGCGGTATGGTAGTCAACGAACCGCCTTTGGCCACACACTCAATCAGCTCCCTCTTTGGCGCGCGACAATGCAAGATGTGCACGCCGAGCAACTCGGTGCGTTCCTCCTGGCCTTCGAAGCAGTTCGAGCCTTAGATAGAAGTGAGCAAGGCGACACTGAAGCGGCACAACTGCTGAGAATTCTTACCCCACTGGCAAAAGCCCTGACTGGGAAATTAGCGGTGTTTATCACCAGTGAGTGCATGGAGGCTATCGGTGGGAACGGCTACATTGAAGACAGTATAATGCCGCGACTCTTGCGAGATGCCCAAGTGTTACCAATCTGGGAGGGCACAACCAACGTGCTGAGCCTCGATACTATTCGGGCGATAACTCGTGAGGGCTCTGACGGATTATTCTTCCAAAAGATCGAAGCGATGCTCGCCCATGCCGCTCGACAAAAATCCATTCCAGCGGAATCGATCGCGTTTGTTACCAAACTTGCGAAACAATCACGTGATGATTTGGAACAGCTCAAGTCTATCCAAGACAGTACCGGGATAAATGCTCGGGGCTGGCTTGAATCGGCCGGTCGAACAATTACATTAGCCTTACTTCTGCGAGCGGCCAGCGAATCAGATCTCCATTCACTTTGCATGGCCGCCTTTCAGTGACTCCGAGATCGGCCCCATAGCACCTCACCAGCAGGGCTGCAGTGCGACCTTTCAACCGAGGATTCAGGCGATTTGCTCCTCCAGTAGACCGGTCGCGGCGACCCAAAAGCTGCCCCAACTACAAAGAATCATGATTGTTACTACGATTGTGAGTCGTTTGGCTGAGGCTCTCTAGAAGCCTCGCTGCCATTGCTCAAAGCACAAGTATCAATATACCCGCTGAGTTGCTCACCAACCTTCCAAAACAGATCATTGTGCCCCGTCTGCTCTTGCTTGATGTAATGTAAGCCCCCACTGCCCACATACTGACTAGTCACAGTATCACTGTGATGCGGCAAAATAATTACATCCTCACTCCCATGCGCAACAATCAGGCAGGTCGTCCTCAACTGACTCACGTATTCGGCATTTGGAACGCTATAGCGCAGCAAGGGAGTGAGGAAGCCAATAAGTCTCTGCTCCCGGGCAACTGCCGGAATACTACTATAGGGCGAGAGCTGCACGAGAACGGCTGGCTGCTTTCGCGAGGCAAGCTCCGCGGCAAATCCAGTCCCGACTGAAATGCCAAACAACAACACCTCTTTGGCTGAAACTCCTTCCCGCCGGAGGATCTCCTGCCAAATAGCCTCGCCATCGGCATAGATTCCCTTCTCACTTGGCCATCCACTACTCTTGCCAAATCCTCGAAAATCGAAGGCGTAACTCACAAAGCCAATCTCAGCGAGCCATCTCTGCATTGGGAAAAAGTTTCGAATACTCCCGCCGTTTCCATGAAACACGATTGCTACTTTCAAGCCGTCGCTGCGCGGTTTCCCCGCAGGCATTCTCCAGGTCTCTAGTCGAACGCCGTCCTCGGTAGAGACAAAAAATGACTCGACGTTCTCGGGTAGGAGCTCATCTTCAGCTGGCGGGCTAAAGAACGCAAAAACAGCTCCAGGAAAAATCAAAGCGTCCTGGCTTACGAAAATAATGACGACGAATAGAAAGGGAATGTAAAGAATTCTGCCGATATTCTTAATCGCTGAAACGATCTTCGACGAACTCATCTCAACTCTATGGACTCGAGTCTGGCTCTTCGGTGCTAGTCGGGTTCTCTTCTAATTTCTTGATCCCATACAGCGTCCAAGAAATCGCACCGGAGGGCACGTCTTCATCGACAGATTGCTCGGGAGTTGAATCGGCTGGTTTGAGAAGCAATAGCTCCCAACCGGGACGAGGCGAACTCTGTCCACCGTTACTATAGAGGGTCACCGACTCCCCTTCGGTCGTAACTATCCCTTCAACACCGGGATAGCGCTTATCCCAGCTTAACGGACGTTGCCCTGGGGAATATCGGCAATCAAGAACTTCTTTAACTATGACACGACGAGGTAACACTTCTTTGAACTACCTATGGAGATGCTACGTATTGACCGCAAAATATCTAGCACCTATTTGGGGAAATGCGCCCCTATTCTACTGACTGAGGCCCTTGCTCTTCCGAGTTCAGACGCTCACGCAATTCCTTACCCACTTTAAAAGCTGGAAGGCGTTTCGGTGCAACCCAAATTTTTTCACCAGTCTTTGGATTGCGACCCCAATAGCTATCGTAATCTTTTACGGTAAAGCTTCCAAATCCTCGGATCTCTATCCGACGTCCGCTTGCAAGTGCATTGCGCATTTGATCAAACATCAAATTGACCACGTCTTCGGATTGCAAATGGCCTAGATTACTTTTCTCAGCGAGTCGCTCAATAAGCTCAGACTTATTCATAGCTCAAGCAAAACCCCCATTGTTCAAGTTTTCGACACGCACCCGAAAACAATTTTCTTAAAAAGACACGCCTAACTACTGAACGGCCCAAACTCTCAATTAGATCGCTTCCAAACTTGCACAGTTCCAAGGTTACAAGACCCAAGCAGCAACGCCCCTGATAGGACTCGAACCTACGACCCCAGGTTTAGGAAACCTGTGCTCTATCCAGCTGAGCTACAGGGGCACCTAAGCTTCATCCCTAAAAAGCGACAAACTGCAAAATCGTCGCCTTCAAACCCGACAGCATCGAACACTATCTCTATAGATTCCTTAAACGATGCTAACAGTGCAAAAAACTTACCTTTTGCCGAAAAAAAATAAAACGCCGGCACCGACAAGCAAAATCTCTCCATTGCATGTAGATCGAAGATCTCAGTCAGGCAATTATAAGAAAATCCCCTTCTCCTACGGGCGTTTACGGCTGTAAAAGCATCGTAGCCTCAATTGCTACGCTTAGCAAGAAGCGGTGTAAGGCTTTCGTTAACTCTGTATCGCGGTTTGATATTAGTTCCCTCAAGAATAGGCAGAGGATCTACTGCCACATAGCGACCGCGCCGATCTTTCATGCGCACCTCAAAATGCAAATGTGGCCCGGACGACTTCCCTGTAGAGCCGACATCGGCTATTCGCTCGCCGCGGCTTACCCGCTCTCCTTTGCGAACTCGAATGCGGCTATTATGGGCATAGACTGTTATCAGCCCATCATTTCCTCGGATAAGAACTAGCTTGCCGTAGCCCCGAAGCCGTTGGCCGACATAAGACACACGCCCACTATGTGCCGCGTATACTGGAGTTCCGGTTGGCGCCGCAAAATCAATACCGTCGTGAAACGAACTCCATCGCGGGCCAAACCGCGAAACCAAGCGACCTTTCTTTAGAGGCCAGCCGAGTTTCCCGTCTCCGCGAACATCAGTTTGACCCTGCCCTCTACTTGGATTCGTTTCACCCCGCCGATAGCCAACGAGGAGTTTTTGACCCACCGATGCTCGACGCGGATCGCGCAGACCGTTGAGCATCATTATAGTTCGGTAACTCACACCATAGCGTTTCGCCACTTGGAAGACTGTCTCGCCACGTGCAACGGTGTGATACACCGGCGGACGAACCACTGCCGTATTGGCTCCATAGCCAATGACTCCACAAGCGCTACACAACAAAAGACCGAGGCAGATCAGCGATTTGCTGAACTGCCCCAAACGGCGAGAACTGGACATTGAGATCTCAACAATAACCGATAAATTAACTGCACTTACTTTTAGGCAAACTACCCCACTGTGATTCTACGCAGGTCTCAGAATGTAGGTAGTTCGTTCAACTTAAAGTAAATGGTCTGGCGGTTTAGACGCAGCTCAGTGCTCGGCGCTTCCAATCGGACTGGAAAATATCGCAATTGAAGGAAAAATCGGGGCGGCCGGATTTGAACCGGCGACCACTCGCCCCCCAGGCGAGTGCGCTACCAGGCTGCGCCACGCCCCGATATCGAAAGTTACTAGCATCGAGTGGCTGGTAGAGAGTGAGGACTTTAAATCAATTCGTCGTCGTCGCCAAGTGCGAGATCCTCGCCCAGGTAATCGTAGCCTGTGTCTTCCTCTTCCAAATTCACAAAGCGAGTGAACTCAGCTTGGAAGCCCAAGCGAATCGTACCAACTTGACCGTTTCGATGCTTAGCGACAATTATTTCGGAAATGCCCTTATCCGGCGTCTCAGGATTGTACACCTCGTCTCGATACACGAAGCTGATGATATCGGCGTCCTGCTCAATCGCACCAGAGTCACGAAGGTCAGCCATAATAGGCCGCTTGTCCTGCCGTGCCTCTACCGCCCGGTTTAGCTGCGAAAGCGCAATGACCGGGATGTTGAGCTCTTTGGCCAAAGCCTTCAATGAAGCTGATATCTCTGAGATCTCAAGCACTCGGCTATCGTATTTTCTACCACCGGTGTTTCTCATCAACTGTAAATAATCCACTACGATAAGGCTCAATGGATTTTCGCGATGCAGACGCCGCGCCTTTGCTCTCATCTCCAGGACTGAAATCGCCGCGGTATCGTCGATAAAGATGTTCGCTTGAGAAATTTTGGCACCTGCATCAGCAAGACGAGGCAAATCACTTTCGCCCAATTTGCCGCTTCGAACTTTTGAGTTGCTGACCTGCCCTTCGGAGCAAAGAATACGCATCACGATCTGCTCCTTCGACATTTCCAGAGAAAAGACCGCAACGTTCTTTCCCAACTCAATCCCGACGTGCTGCGCAATCGAAAGTGCGAGCGAGGTCTTACCCATACTTGGTCGACCCGCGAGAATAATAAGGTCAGACGCTTGAAACCCTGAAGTCATCTCATCTAAATCAAGAAACCCTGAAGCACAGCCTGTTATCTGGTCTTTATTGATATAGAGTTGTTCAACGTGCTTAATCGAATCTTTTACAATCTCGCCAGCTCGTACAAAGCTCTTGTTAATGCGCGATTCCGAAACTTTGAAAATTCGCTGTTCGACGTTGTCGAGAAATCCACCCACATTACCACGGGTGTTGAGTGCTTCTTCGACAATCGCTCCAGCCTCGTGAATCACCTTCCTTCGAAGTGACATTTCCTTGACGATTCGAGCGTAATACTGCGCATTGGCAGAAGTTGGAACGAGGTCTACTAAGCGTGAGAGATATTCGAGGCCCCCTACTTTCTCTAACTGACCATTACTTGTCAGTTCAGAACTCAAGGTAACAATATCAATCGGCTCATGCCGATCTGAGATCGCCAACATCGCCTTAAAAATTGACTCATGGGTTGGCTGATAGAAATCTTCAGGGAGTAGCACTTCCAAGACATTGTGCAAAGACTCGTTGTCAAGCAGTACCCCACCCAGGGCAGCTTGTTCAGCATCCGCATCGTGAGGCGGAACTCGACCACCACTTCCGGAGAACTCTCCTTGTTCTGAGGCGGACTTAGGTTGTAGGTACAGATTGCTCGACATCTTCACATACGGTCATTACGAGTTTTTCAACTGAATCGTAGAATTGTATCGGCCAATACTGTTCCGAATCAAGTACTTCTAATTCACAAATCTTTGGTTCTTCTTCAAACAGCGACTCAGTGAGCAACGTGCGCTCCTTCTCACTCGAAACAAGTAAGGAAAGCAATCGCGCTGTGCGCCGATCTATCCGCTCGGCATCTCGTTGAGTGAGGACTCGTCCAGCGGCCGTCTTCGCCAAGCTCGTATTTCCACCCAGATAAAGTGCAATCCCATAGTCTAACAGGAGTTTCGCCGGGACTCGCCCGCCATTTGCAACGAACACGTCCCGCAAGGTAATCAGCGCAGCAGTGTTCTTGTCAATCGAGAGGAGCATTCGCGCGTGTTGACCTGCTTGATACGTGTTAGCGCCAAGAATATGAGCCAGCCAAGAATAGCATGTTGCATCATCTAATACCCCAACGGTGTAGTAGATATTTGCCATGTTGCGATATATTTCTACCAGATCCTGCTCACCATAGGGCTCCCCTACTGTGTCGTTGAGTGCGATCGCGTCACTCGACATAATGGTATCCATCAATTTGAGATGCTGTATGAGAGAAGGACGAAATTCTTCGGTTTGATAAAGTAGCCTCGCCAAATTATCTCTGGCGATCGCGTTCTTTGGCTCAACTTCTAAGGCTTTCGTAAACCACTCAGCCGCCTCATCGTAGCGAGCTTGCGACTGAAGGACATACCCCAAGTCGTTGTAGAGATTATCTAGCCCAGGACGCTGTTCAATAGCTCTGCGGAATTCTCGCTCGGCCAAATCCATTCTGCCGCTTCGCGAGTATTCCTTACCTCGCTTTACTATGGAGATGAGCTTTAGCTCGGCATCCGGTATCACGCTGGCAGTTCGGGCCTTCGGCGGCACAATGCAAGCGGAAAGGCTCATCAATAGAGCTAAAAAGCCAATTAGTATACTCGGGAAATTATAAGGGGCCATGCGGAGGTTTGTAACAGCTTTTCTCGTCTCTCACCAACCAGCGAGAAAATATTGAGACATAATATATAGTTGCACAGTTGTTGAATTATATTAGCGCCAAACCCATCTAAAGTGCTATATCGCAAGCGTTTTCTGACGTTCTAGGCGCGACTATCATAGGGTGAAATGTAAGAAAGATGGCAAACCAGCGTTCCAACACTAATTTCCTACTCAGTGCAGCTATAGGCATCATTGCATTGCTGACTCTCGTCTTTGTATTTGGTCCGGAGGACCAACAAGGCGTAGCGCCGAACGCCGTGCAAGAAGCTGGCGAGCAACGAATCAGTTCAGACAGTGAGTCAGCGAAGGCAGCGCTCGAAGCTTCCAATAACGCAGGTATGCCTGTACTCGGTTCAACTCAAGCGTACAAACCGAGCAGTGTCGTTGGCACTGCGGAGAATCCTCCCGAAGGATTACCGGAGGATCTCGTTCGCGCTTTGCAAAATCCGAATCCAGAACTTCCACCAGAAATGAAGGCTCAATTGAATGCGCCTCCACCTGAGCTACCCGACGACCTTCGCCGACAATTGGAGAATCCGATTAAGGAGCTTCCCGAAGATCTACAGAAGCAATTGAATGCCGAGCCACCCGAGCTGCCTGAAGATATAAAGCGGGCGCTCCAAACTCCTCCCCGCAAAGTGACGGAGGAGGAAGTCAATACGCCTCCAACCCAATAGTACATTAAAAAAAACTGTAGGACACCGCTACTGAGCGTTTTGAGCGAGCAAGGACGGCTCGCCTGTTGCTTGAAGTGCAGCAAAGACGAGATGAGTAAGGAACTCCTCGATCTCCTTTGTGCTCCCAGCCTTTATTTTGGATTGTCCACTGCCACCTGGAATGTAGTTGGCGTAAAACACTTGCTTGTGGACCGAGGTAATGAGTGTCGTTGCAAGGGCAAAGGGATACTGATAATGCGGATTTACCTCGCGAATGATTGAAACGATGCGCTCGCTCAGCGAATGATATCCTTCAAACAAGGGTTCATTGATCGTCTTGTCCTGTCTCGTGAGATAGACGCGGGCTGATTCAGCAATAATAATCCGCCGAAGCAATGCCGTATCGATTATCGTCAGCTCCGAGTAGCTATCATCAAAGGTAATTAGCAGCTTCATCGCTATCTGCAAGCGTTCGTAGGAGCCCGACACATTGGTAGTTTTGAGAGAGATAATATAGTCGAGCCAGTTCCAGTACCAAGCGACAAGATATTTCAGCAACTGTCGCTTGCTCTTGAAGTAGCGATAGATTGACGCTTCAGTTGATGCGATCGCATCGGCCAACTTTTTAAACGTCAGCTCATCAAAGCCATGATCATCTATGTATTGTATCCCGGCTGAAACGATCCGCCGACCGAGTTCAGTTCCCTCTGGATCTCGCAGATATAAAGTTGGGTCTACTGTAATCTTAACTACGGCAGGCATAGACTCTCCTTAGAGATAGAAAAATAGCGATTAGAGATACTACACCTATTCTCTGCGATATGGCAACTACAATCAATGTGGTTATTGCTCTTTTAAACTATAGTAAGTTTTCTATTAGATATAGCTTGACTCCATCTAATCATAGTAATACTACTATCCTTAATTGGCAGACAACTACGCGAGCGGGGAACACTCGCGAGAGCCCGGGAGGGGAGTGAAATGACTAGCAATACTGACAGCTTACCCAAAGGCAATATCCTAGTAGTAGATGATGAACCACTGGTCTTGGAGATATTTGCCATCGCCCTATCCGACGATGGCTATGTTGTTGACCAGGCAAGCAGTGCTCATGAGGCCTTGTCCTGTCTTGAGCGCAAGCACTACCATGTGCTGGTCTGTGACGTGCGACTCGAACCATTCGACGGTTTCGAGATCTTTGAAATTGCCCGCAAGCGGCATCCCCAACTTGGAGTGGTGCTCACTACAGGTGCGCCGCGGGAGAATGATATCGAGCGGGCCAAGCAACCCAATGTGAGCTACCTTCTCAAGCCTCTCGAACTCAATGTACTGCGAAGAGCGGTCAAAACTATCTTTGAGGCAGTGGCAAACGAGAAAAAGACTTATGTAACGCTCAACTGCACACTCGGAGTTTCATACCCAGTCTGGAACGTGAACTGAGTAGAGCGCACTTAGAATTGTCTCTCAGTGATTGCTCTAACTACTCGCGGGAGGGTCTCCTCAAGTCTGAGTAGTTAGAGCAGCTCGTTAAAAAACTAACTAGCCTGCGATTGATTCAGTTAAATCGCTTAGCGGTTGATCGAATGATTCACGGTAGAGCTCATAGCAAAGTGGATCTTTAATTTTCTCGCGAATCCCTGTTGCCTCGATCGTGTCCAGATAGGTCACGTAACAATCGAGTGCCTGAAGTCCCAGCTCGATGTGTCGCTTGGAAGGTATAACAATGCAATCTATCTCTTCTGGTGTTGAGCAGTGTAACTGGTGAATTCCAGGTTTTGCTTGCCCAGAGGCGTGCTCTTGTATGGTAAAGAACGCCAGCCTCCTTGGTGCAGAAGACTCTGACTCTCGAAGCTCCTCAAACACTCGCTTCACCACCGCATGCGTAACCAAATGATCGTGAAAGCCACTGATTCCATGAACCGGATAGCTCACAAGAATATCCGGTTGTACTTCGAGGATATGGTCTCGAACTTTCTTTTCAATTGTCCGTGGATCGATCTCCTTTAGGCCGCTATCGGGTAGGTCCAAAACAGTCATACCCGTTAACGAGAGCACTCTCTCAACGTCTCGCATTTCAGCAAGTCGCACCTCACCCATCGCTTCAACTGTGAGTTGTAATCGATGTCGTTGTTTGGTTGCACCCCCACGGGTAAGCGTTAAGAGAAACACCTCATGTCCCTGATCGAGTTGTTTCGCAATTCCCGGAGCGGGACCAAAGGACTCATCGTCTGGGTGAGGAAATATATAGAGAAAGCGCATTAGCTCGTGAGGAGTCGCTTTACCGACAAACCCACGGAGGGGAGATACCAGCGCAGGTATTTCGGAATCCATTTCCACATTTTGAAGCGACTCTCGCCAAGCTCCCTGTCCCACCATTCTGTGGGCAACTGTCTAATCGACCTCTTCTCTCGATACGCCTTGTAACAGAGTTCAAGTGCAACTTCGAACCCACCTTGGCTCTCAATCTTCTGCGCAGCCAGCCAGCTCCCATCGTAGAGTTTGAAATTGTTAGTTGCATCAGAGGTCGGAAATCCCAAGAAAAAGAGCACTCTCCCCGCAAGACTAGAAAGGAAGGTCTTTAACGGAGGGCCTCCGTGCTGCTTTCCCTCCGGCATGTAGCGAGAGGGAGAAACAACAACAGCACCATTGCGCCACATCTCAAGCATCTCAGGGATTATTGACAGCTTGTCTGAATTATCGCCCATGACCACTATGACCGGACCGGGTTGAGCTCGCGAGAACGCCCAGCGAAGCGCCTTTACTACCCCTGGGCCATATTGGTTCTTATCGGCGATTACCCTTGGGTCTTCTTGCTGCATCTTGGAGATGTAGGGCAGCGAGGTGTCGTCATCAAGATCGTAGACGAAAGTAAGTCGACTAAACGGTGCCTCAGCCTCTGCTAACGAGCGGTAGAGCAACTCAACATTCTCACCTTCGTTGTAGATTGGACAAATGAGCTGTACGAGTTCTTGTTTGTCCGGTTCGGTCATTGCCACGTTCTGTTGTTGCATACGGCATCACCGCCTAAGGCCCAAAATACAATCGCTGGACGCGCCAGAAACGGATCCTAAATAGTCCCGAGTTTGACCTGTTCAGTCACCCAAGGAACCACCTCATCAAGAATGGTATCTAGCTCAGTTGTTGCCTCAAATCCCAACACCTCTTTCGCCTTGGTGCAATCTGGAACTCGCTTTTGTACGTCATAGAGAAACGGCTCATCCGATACAATGTTGAACGGCTTGTTTGGCTCGATCTTCTTCCAGATCAGCTCGGCGAGTTCTAGCACCGTCGTCGAACGCTCAGTGGAGATATTAAAATCGTTACACTTTGCATCAGGATGTTCCACCGCCATTCGAATCCCACGAGCCAAATCACCGCCATAGGTGTAGTGGCGTACTTGGCTTCCGTCTCCGAGTATGTGGAGGGGGTCCTGTCCTTTCACGATCTTTTGGATCAAGTCTGGCACCACATGGCTCATCGCGAGTTTTACATCACCTGAGAGCACGTCTTTATCGCTCAAAGCGCGTTGTTCTCCGATTCCAACACAGTTGAAGGGTCGCACTATGGTATACGGAAGCTCGTACTGTTGAAATGCACCGCGGGCAAAATACTCACAAGCAAGTTTCTGAAATCCATAGGTACTCAGTGGAGGCGGACACTTGAGCTCCTCACCTTCCGGTGTGGGATAGACATCCGTCGATTCGAACACCATGCTCGAGCTCATCACTGTAATCTTTTCAAGCTTGTGATTCGTGAACGCGTCAATCGCGGCATCAAACGTTGCGGCAGCAATCCGTTCGTTCTCCGCAAGTAGGTCGTAGGCATACTCGTGGAAATAACTGATTCCACCAATCATCGCAGCCCCGGCAATCAGCTGATCGCAGTCCTCGAGTAGCTCTTTCACCAGATCAACGTTTTTTACATCTCCTCGGACGAAGGTGTAATTTTCATGCTGGTCGTAGGACTTCGTGACCTCACCATACTTCGAGAAGTTATCGATTCCAACAACCTGCCAACCGGAATTAAGCAATTCCTCTACAACGTATCCACCTATAAACCCAGCTGAACCGGTAACCATTATCTTCTTCGACATATGTTCCTCAATGAATTCGAATTTTCAGTGATCCGTGTATAACTTCTAGAACTAGTTTCTACCTACTTTGAATCAGGCGTCGCAATCACGAGGCTCTGCTTGCCAAAGAGTTTCCAAAGCAAAGGAAACTTAAGATATACCTGCGTGAAAACCGCTGCTCGCTCCCCGGACAAAAAGCGGCCCGTGCGAGATTTAGCGGTATAGGGGAGAAATCGAGCGATAACATCGACAATTG
The DNA here is from genome assembly GCA_965366815.1 of uncultured Bdellovibrionales bacterium. GTDB lineage: Bacteria > Bdellovibrionota_C > UBA2361 > SZUA-149 > SZUA-149 > CBDUGV01. The sequence continues at coordinate 15,223 of CBDUGV010000079.1, forward strand.
TAAAGCCGCTCACCTCCAAACCTTCAACTAAGCTGTGCTCAGTTAATGAAATGTGATGGTCAATGTAGTCCCAGTAGGCAGTGCCGACAAGTCGAATATTTGGCTGCAATATTATGATGGAACCACCTGGTTTTAATGCTTTGCGACACTCCTCCAACACTGCGAGCAAGGTTCGCTTATCTGGTAAATGCTCAAGGAAATTACTCATAAAAACAACATCAGCTTCTCCGACAAAAGTGTCGCAGAATTTATCAGCCTGAATCTGATGGACTTCAATCCCATGCTCGGTGAGCGCCTGGACGTGCGGACTTAAATCAACCGCAACTCGCCGCTTCGCTTTGATGTTCTTGATGAAGTGGCCGTCTCCAGCACCAATATCCACTACGGTATCGTTGTGCGAGATAAAATTTTGAAAATACTCAGCAGTCAGGACCTTCCAGACCGCACGGCGGGTAGCCTCTTCAGCATCGGAAAATCGGCGAGTGTAAATCTCGTTCTCACGCCCGACACCCTGCGCTATTCCGATATCCACTACCTGCTCATTTTGCTCTTCTGGCACCGCATTCACCGTAAGTTCTCCCCCTAACAATTACATTGCATGGCGAATCCGAGCGAGTACCTG
>CBDUGV010000080.1:0-15707 GCA_965366815.1 uncultured Bdellovibrionales bacterium
AGAATACGAAAGTACGCGTGGTCAAATTCTACTCGCTCTCCAGTCTGACATTACAACCCAGAGGCGATTCTCAGCGACCTTGTTTTGGCTCGACGAGAATCCACTTCGCAAGAATGCAATCGTTACCCTCCGTTGTTGCACACAAGAGATCGAGGTCAAACTCACGACGATTGCCCGACGCCTTGACTCGTCTACGCTAGAAACGATTGAAGAATCGGCAGCCGCGGTGCAGCAAAACGAGGTCGCAGAAGTTGAGTTCCTCGCAGCGACACCTATTGTTCTTTCTCCATTTCATTCCTTCGAAGAGCTGGGCCGATTTGTTATCGAATCTGATTTTGAAGCAAACGGCCTGGGGATTGTAACTCAAACAGAATCGCCGATTGAACTCGCAGTTTGAGTTTTGGCTATTGCGGCAAATTAAAATAGAGTATCACCGTCGAACTGGATCGCACGAATCTCCTCGTCAGAGAACCCAACAATGTCTAACACAGTCGGCGCAATATCATACAGCGAGGGGTCTGCTTTTCTTATTGGGCGATTGGAAAAAAGAATGCCTGGCACGAGAGAGGGGTCCATAAGGTGGTCGCCTGACCACTTCTTCGTATTATCTTCAATCAAAGCGTCCGGTGCTCCGCCAATCGCGGTTTGCCAGGAGGCACGATACCCACTCTCAAAACCGATAGATAAATCTGGCGCCTCACTGGCGTAGGGCCCCCAAAAGATCTGCTCGGTGGGATACACCGCTTTCACCACAGCAGTACCATGCAAGTCGTCTTTAAAACCCACCAGCTTCTGAGCAAGTTCCCTTTTTAGCTCTTCACTTTCGACACCCGGGCGAACGATGCCCTCAGCCTCTCGGCCATATTGATTGAGATACACGGCGCCAAAGCCAACCGAATATGCTTTGGTTCGCGACCAATCGACGTCAGCTAACAGCTCAGCTCCAGAGCTTTTACCTTCTCGCAAAAAGAGATATCCCTGCTCTTTGAGCCAAGAGTTAACATGCACGGAGCGTCGAAACGTAGTCATGCCGTGATCTGAGAGAACAAGCAGCGTATCCCCTTGCCGTAACTCGGAGACTACTGAACCAACAATTTGATCCATTTCTACGTACCAATCCGAGATAACATTCTTGTATTGCGCAGCTTCAGCAGTATGGAGGGGGTGATCCTGATCGATGGACCGCCAAAACATATGTTGGATAATATCAGGGGATTCATAGTAGAAGAGAAAAATCCCCTGCTTGAACTGTTCGAGCTCATGGGCCATATGGGCGCGGCGCTCCTTTAATATAGTTCTCGCCTGCTCAAGAAACTCCTTCTCCTTGAGGCGCTCTTCGTTCACCGCCCAAGTGTCAAACGGAGTTCCCAACGTATGAAAAGCGCCAATCGTATCTGCGATCTCCGCGGCGTATCCCTTAGGATAGGAAATCGGGAAATGGGGTTTCTGAGGATCCAAATGAATCGGTGACACATACAATTTGAAATGGGGATCCAGCTCGCTTAAGTAAAAGCGAACCATTCCATGTACCTTTTTCAAAAGTCCAGCTTTGAAAGACACGGGTTGCCACTCACTCCACTCACCTTCGGCAAGAGTGATATCCGAATCTTGAATTCTCACTGTAGCACGCTCGCGCGCCGAATCGACGACTACTTTAAAAGGGAGTTTTACCGGCTCTACCTGCCCCGCCACGCTTGCAACTTTTGGCCCGCGAAGCTCGAGCACTTTCGTCGCATGAGACCCGACTGTGTAGACGTTTCCCCCTGTCGTTGTAGCGCCGCCTGCTTGATCATTCGATACTGGCTCATCAGTGTAGAAGCTAAACATACCCTCAGTACCAAGCAGGTCGGGTACTCCCATACCCGAAAGCATTTTCCCTTGTACCTTATCCGGTGGAAATGTCATCGGACAGCCGAGTATTATTGAATCGACTCCGCGCTCTGAAGTGTATTGCCAGAATCGCTTGGCACGAATAACTGGCTTTGGCTTTCCATCACGCAGATCGCTCAACGATAGGCGAATCGAGTAATCGCTTGGCTCTCGTACGATGAAATCGTAGACACCGTTTTTCCCTGGATTAAGTCCTGTGGCAAACGCACTCCAGGCAACGGGAGACTGCGGGGGATTAGTCGTTGCAAGGCGCGAGTAGCTTCCCTGCTCTCGTAGCTTCGCGAGATTCGGAAGTCGCCCTGCAGCTAGAAGCGGTTCCATAAGATCGGGCGACATGCCGTCCAGTCCGAGAATGAATACCCTTTTTTCAAACGACAAAGCTTGACGTTCCTCCTCTTTCGTCGATCTAGTGAGAAACACTACCGCCAAAGCTACCAGCAATAGCAAAATGAGCACGCCTTTCCAGTTTCGGCCAAAAAAACTACCGGCTCGTCTAAAGAACAAAAACACGACACCAAAAAACCCACTGAGAGCCGCGACAATCCAACCGGCAGCAGTAGTCACAACCATTCCAGTTCCAGGATCAATGTACGGGTAATTCAGTGCGTCAGTCGATCGAAGCGCTAAAATGTCCCACTGAATTTTACTCAGCCCCATTTTCACATGAATTATGCAGTAAACCAGTGCTTGTTGTCGACTCAACGTGGTATGAGATTAATGTGTCACGAGTTCAACAGTCAATGTTTTGTCTGGAATACAAATGCACCTTCGGCAAAAATCAATTCGTAGTATCGCTCGTACGGTCTTGTTGCTACTCGTTTGCGTACTCGCTCCATTCGGTTGTAAGAAAGATTTCATCAAGTCGATTCGTCCAGGGCCACAAAACCTGATAGTCATTACGATCGACACCTTGCGTCCCGACTATCTCGGTGCCTACGGGAAACAGCAGGCGCGAACACCAGTCATCGACCACCTCGCTTCCCGTAGTCTGCGATTTACCAATGCGACAACCTCTCTTCCGAGAACCACTCCTGCTATCAGCTCGCTGTTCACAGGGCTCTGGCCCAAGAATCACGGCTCACGAGAGGTTCGAAAATCAATGCATAGAGTGCCAACGTTGGCTGCGATCCTCAGAAGAAAGGGGTACGTCACGGCGGGAGTAAGTTCAACAAGAGCATTGAGCAAGATGACCCGCTCGGACACTGGGTTTAAGGATTTTTTGAATGAACCGATGGGTGCCGAGAGAGTCACCAATGGGGCACTAGAACTTGCAGCCCAACAATCGGCCGACAAACCATTGTTTCTTTGGGCTCATTATTTCGATCCGCACTTCCCCTACTTCCCCCCAAGAACTACCAGCAAAAACGCACTATCCGACCCCTGTCGAGAACTCACCCATCGCATTTCTCAAAGGGAGATAACGAAAGGACTTCTCACTAGAGACTACAACGGTATTGCTCAATCGACGGTCAAGATGTGCCAAAAACTCTACCAGGGAGAGATCTCTTTTACCGATAGTCAGCTCGGTCGATTATTCGACGGACTGAGAAAACTGGGCCGTCTAAAGAATGCGATCATCGTACTCACGAGTGATCATGGTGAGCACTTCGGCGAACGAGGGATTTACTATGAGCACGGCCCGTTTGCTCATGACGCAGTACTCAAAATTCCACTGCTTATTTCCGCAGGTGATGTTCCCAGCGGCGTGAGTGATCAACTCATCCAACTCGAAGACTTACTGCCCACACTCCTCAGCCTGCTAGATGTCTCCAAATCAACTTGGCCAAAAATGGATGGAATCGATCTCTCTCAAAGCATACGAGGCGAAGGAGGTGTTCAACGCGAATTCTCCTTCTCAGAAAGCGCCTCAGAGCTCTATATTCATAATACGAGGAGCTTTTTTTCTGGCCGACGTCACGGCCGACGCTGCTTTAATTCAACCCGTTTTTCAATTTGTGGGCTCCGAGAGGACGCTCTGACACTCCACGATCACACCAAGGATCCGTACCTGAAACTCGATATCAGCAGCAAACATCTCGACGTTAAATCACGACTCCGCGAAGCCTGGTATCACTGGAATCCAGAAGAAGCTCGGGAGCGCGCAGCACGAAACAAGAGATTCAAACTTATCGAAATGCCGCAAGAGAAAGGTGGCTACCGAACGGAACTCTACGACCTACAAGCCGACCCAGAGGAAAAGCGAAACGTACTGTCCGAACACCCTGATGTCGCGCGGACTTTACAAACCGAACTCGATGCCTGGACCAAAGATATAACAAAGCGATCGAACCGGCGCCCGCGAAACAAAGAAGAGCTCAACACGCTCCGGTCATTAGGATACCTGTAGAGAGAATGTCACGGCTCCCACTCCCACGTCGCCTCGACACGATTGCAGTGCTTGCCTTTGTGGTTGCCCTGTTGACTTCGAACAGCTTCCTTGTAACGAGTGTCGCAATTCCTTCAGTAGACCTCGCAGGTCACGTCGCACTAACCGATCGATTGCGTGAGCAACTCTCGTTTGCGAATCTCTGGTTTTACGACCCAAGATGGTTCGCTGGATGGCCTGCCTTTCAGTTCTACGGTTTTCTGCCGCATCTTATTGCAGCTCTCCTCTCAATACCTTTATCGCTGGGGGCCGATGACCCAACTCAGTTCGCCGTCCACCTCACCATCTACGCGAGTCTCGCAACACTGCCGTTAAGCGTGTTGTATAGCGCACGGCCCTTTGCCGAAGAGATACTTGGCGGCGAGTTGCCACCCCGAAGCGGTGCTTCCGCGGCGCTTGGTGTAGTAGTGGGAACATGCACGCTCTGGTTTTTGCGGCACCAAGCCCATCGCCACGGACTTGGCGAGAACGCAATTATCGGTCTCGGTTTCTTCGCGCAAGTGGTCGCCTGGCATTGTGCCCTTTGCTACCTGGGAGCGCTCGCACGCGTACTTCGAGACTCGACTCGCGCTGCGTTCTGCACGACCGTCGCCTGCTATGCAGCGCTGCTTCTTGCGCATCCACTCACCTTTATTGCTGCCTCTGCAATCGGTGCTATTTTTATCCTATTTTACAACAAGAACCTTCGCGCCGCGATTTCGGCCCATGTTCTTGGGTTTGGAGTGTGCGGCGCATGGGCGATTCCACTCCTCGTTTTCGCACCAAGGTATACCAACTCTGGCACTACCACCGCGATCGAAGACCCGCTCCAATTGCTCTTTACCTATCCGCTTGGATTCATCTACCGCGCCCTCACCACAATAAGTGGCAGTCGATTTGAAGCTGTCGATCCGAGTAGCATGGCACTCCTGGCAATTTGCATCATTGGCTTACTTCATCCCGCGACGAAACACGGGAGACTCTACACTCGCTTTTTTTGCACCCTCCTTTTCGCTGCGATGCTATTTACGAGCAGTTGGACTCTGCTCAGTGTTGGAATAGGCCTTCACTCCCTTCGATTTCTCGGCATACTTTTGCTTTTCGCACTTCCGTTGCTGATAGCAACTCCACTTGTATTTCTTCGCCACAAGATGAATGCCCAAGGGCTCAGCCTTCTTCTGCTCATCCCCTTTGCGATCTGTGCGGCCGTTGGTCTTACCGTCAGCAACCCAAGCATTGCAACTATCAAAGCGGCAGCACAAAGTAACCGCTTCTATCGAGACGCTCTTCGGGTGCAGCGCATCCTCGCTCAGACAGAGCCAAAAGGACGAGTTTTTGTCGAGTTTCATAATTCACCGCGAAACTACCCCGTATTCGCTCAGAGATTTATTGAAGCCCGGTTGTATGAACGGTCTGGATTCGAAACACTCAATGGCATGACAGTACAAAGCGCACCGTCCTACCATTACGCAGTACTCGCCGCATCTGGGCTCAAGGCATACACCACAGCTGGGAACGTCGATCGCTCGGGACGACTACGACGATATGTTCATGTCGACTTTCCGATGATTGTAAAAACGCCGTTGGCCTTGAGTGAGCGAGAGAATATTGAACAGCTGCGCTCCCTCGGCGCCTCCCATGTGGTTGGACACTCGAAGCAATTTCTCGAAAGCATGTCACCTTTTGGAATCAGTGAACCGATTCATGTAGGACCCTTTTTCATTCTGCAAATCGACACGCCCCAGAATAATCAAGCGTCTGCTGTGGAAGAGACCATTATCGGCTACTATGATGAAGCCGGTGGGCTCCCATTTCACCTACTCTCCCTCTACTTTTTCACCCAGCCGGATCTTGCCCTCTCATTCTCACTAGTCGAATTAGATTCTATCGACCGGATCCCAGCTGGAGTTTCAGCGGTACTCATCCATACCCGCAACGCTCAAAATGCAAAGTTCTCTCAAACCGCCTCGGGAGATGTTCCGATCATCCCGATCGAGCTGCCACATCGCCAGGCGTATCGGTTTGGACGACCACAGTATCAATTGCAAGCTCGAGAAGAACAATACCGACAGCTTTCTCAGTTTCTCAGCTCTTCCAACTCTTTGGCAGCACTGGATTCAATTCGGAAGCGAAGTGGGTCAGCGAAACCGGCTTCGCTTGTTTGGTCTACTGATTTCCAGTCAATCAAACTCAGCGGACTCACCCCCGGCCGCTTCTATCGCATCCCGTATTCCTATTTTCCATTTTGGGAAAGTGCGAGTGGCCTTCTCCTGCGGGGCACCGCAGAGCATATGTTCCTACTCGCTGAAGAGAACGAGACCGAACTCCGCTATCGACCGTATCGCTCTAAGGAATTTCTTTTTGGACTCAGCCTCAGCATACTAAGCGCTGCGTTCTTCACTTGGAGCGTCGTCTTCAATCGTTCGAAATGGCTTGTCAGTAAGTAACGGTCGCAAAACTCCGACTAAGTAGAGCGAACCAACAATGAGCACTAGGCTCTTTTCGTCAGCCCGAGCAAGGGCGATCTCCAGAGCTTCAGTTTCGTTATCTATCGCAATGGCTCCTGGCACGTACTCGGCAAGTTCCTTGGCTGGAACGGTATGAGGCAGATTCGCACCTGTGCAAATCCATTGCTGTTGCAACTCAGCAACGGGACTAGACTCAAGCGTTGAACGGAGTATCTCCACAACGTCACGCCATTGCTTGTTCGCTCGCATGGCAAACACAACGATGACCCGGCGCAACGAGCTATCTTCCGCTAGCCGACGTTTGAGATGTTCGGAAAATGCAGCTGCTCCATTTACGTTGTGCATACCGTCAATCAACACATTGAGCGCTGGTGCATTCTCTCTCGTGATCGACAGGGACTCAACACGCCCCGGCCATCGAGCCACCCTCAATCCTTTGGCAATTGCCGTTTCCGATAGCCCCAAGGCTTTGGCAACCTGTATTGCCAAACAGCGATTCTCCCTACGAAACGCAGGCAAATCTTGGAACTCGTCTTCGAGTTGAAAATCGACACCATAACAATGAAAAGGAGCGTCGAGTTGCTCTGCCTTTGCTCGACATACCGCGAGCGCTGTCGGATCGTTTGCCCCGACAAAGACCGGAACTCCTGCCTTGATGATACCTGCCTTGTTCTCAGCGATTTCCTCGATGGTTTCACCGAGCCAATGCGTATGGTCCAAGGCGATTCGGGTGATGACACAGGCTCGGGGCCGAGCGATGAGATTAGTCGCGTCAAAGCTACCACCCAATCCGACCTCGACAACCGCCCAATCAACCTGCTGCTCAACAAATTGAAGAAACGTAGCAATTGCCGTAACGACAAAATAAGAAGTTTCGAGTTCGAATTCTGCGGCGAGGTCTACTACTTGCCTGACTGAGCGATCGAAGTCAGCTAAGCCTACCGGACGCCCATTGATCATACATCGCTCGTTGACTGCACTGAGATGAGGCGAAACGAATTGTCCTACCGAGGCGCCGCTCGCCCAAAGACAGGCCGCGACATCAGCGCACACCGATCCCTTGCCGTTGGTGCCAGCGACATGCACAGTGGGGATCTGATTTTGCGGATTTCCAAGTGCTTCAAGCAGTTTTTTGGGAACTTCAATTGGCGAGAACCGAGAACCGCTCCATGGGGGAATACTCTCAAGAGCCTTCAGGCCAGCAAATCCACCATCAAGGGACTGCTCGGAATCAGCAGTGGATTCAGAACGTGGCAACTTGGATTTCACTCAGCGACAACTCTACCAAACTAGATTAAGCCAATTGCTTCCATCGCAACATCATGAACTCTCGGCCGTACTTCTTTGATGAATTCGTTGTCGAGATAGGGATGCAGCCGATTGGTCAACAACACAATATGTACTTCGCGCTCGGGATCGATCCAAACTGAACACCCTGTGTACCCTAAGTGGCCTACGGCGGTTCGTGGAAAATACTGCCCCGCCTGGCTGATTTTCGGACTCGGAGTATCCCAGCCAAGCGCCCAATCAGTTCCCGCTGGCTCTTCTTCGCGAGTCCAGAACGATTTTACGACATCGCGGCTAAATAAGTGTCCGCGCCCGTGAAAACATTCTGTCAGCTCAGTCGCAAATGCATGAATGTCGAGGGCTGAGGAAAACACTCCGGCATGACCGGCAATTCCACCCATCGCCCAGGCGTTCTCATCCTGAACTTCTCCACATAGAATACGTTTGCGCCATGGGCAATTGTTGGTCGGAGCAATCGCATCACTGACGGGTTCTACACTTCGACGCTTCACAGCGGAGAGATCGATATACCCAGTGCTCGGCATGCCAATTTTGGAAAACAATTCCCGCTGTGCAAGACGCCCGAGTTGCATACTGCTGATGGTCTCAATAGCGTGCCCGAGTAAAATGAATCCCAGATCGCTATACTTTGCTACCTTCCCAGGCAAGTTTTCCAGTCGAGCCCGAAAGATCTCCTGATACACAGCCTCGGCGGCATCGCGCGTCGACATAAAACCGCAACGTGCGGCATCGTCGGCCTTTGCGATTCGCTTGTAGAAAGGTGCATGTGCCGCATACCCAGAACTATGGGTCAACAAATGCCGCACGGTCATTCGCTCTTTTCCGTGCGTATTAAAGGTCTGGAATATGCGCGATAGTCTGCGATCAACTTCGAGCATTCCCTGCTCAACGAGATACATGCACAGCGAGGTAGTGACCAACACTTTGGTCAGGGAACTCACATCAAAGACCATGTCAGGTCTCATTTCTGAAACTTCAGGCAATAGACTGCGACAACCAAAGGCCTTGTGGTAAATCACTTCACCACCACAGCCGATCAGCATCACCGCTCCTGGGAAAGCACGCTCGCTTTTCTTTGGCTCAGTAGTCGCGTCCGGTCCAAAGGGCACTACCGCGTCTCTCAACACCGCATCTACCTTGTCCCAGTTAACTGATTTCACCCGTATTGCTGGCATTTTTTGAGGTTACCTACGTTCAATTACTACTACGACCCGCTACGCGATGAGTGGCGATTCCACTATGGTCAGTTGACCATCGGCGAGTGTTGCACGACACCCCAAGGGTATCGCATGGTTCTCTCCCCAATGTCCAAACAACAATCCTTTCGCTATCGGATAATTGTAGTCGGAAAGAAAACTATTCACAGCGAGTTCAAACACTTGCTCTACATCAGGACCGTGGGCACTCTCGCATTTGCTAAAGCGGCCCACGACAAGCCCCTGCAACTCCTTGAGTTTACCGGCAAGAGCAAGTTGCAGCAAATTGCGATGGACTTGAAACGGTGCCTCACCGACATCCTCCAGTACAAGTATTGCACCTCGATACTCTACATCCCAAGGTGTTCCCAGTACACTGGTGAGCATCGAAAGATTCCCAGCAAGCAACTTCCCTTCACCTGAGCCGCCTCTGATAGAATGGAGTTTGGCCGAATAGCGGTCTGAAGAATCTGAAAGTAGCGCAAATAAACGCTCTACGCTGCGCTTGGCCTCGGGGAGCCGATCTGCATCCGCGAACGATGCGCCAATTACCGGTCCGTGAATCATACTGAAATTAAATCGAGCATCACCTTGTATCAACAAGGCCGTCGAGTCGGATATGCCGACGATAGGCTTTGGATTGGCTTGAATCAGGTCAAGGTCGAGCAAGGGGAGAACATCCAGAGCGCCATATCCCCCTCGAGCAGTGATAATCGCCCGGACCTCTGGATCGGCGACCAGCTCTTGCAGAGCATCTCGCCGCTGCTCCGGCGAGCCATTGGCAAAACCATGGTCGTATTTTCCGTAGAATTCGCTCGGCGAGAGAGGGGCCCGCAGTGAGTAGCCCAGACGCTCTACGGTTCGCTTACCAAGGGCGTATCGCTCGGGGCTTAATGGAGAGCCGAGTCCGACCACTCCAAGGGTCGCACCGGCCTGAATTGGGGGATATTTTTTCATACTTGCTCCGACCCGAGCTCCTTTTACGGCAAATATACGGACATTATTCCGGGATCATGGTATATAATCCGCCTATTTTAGTCCCGAGACAACGGTAATCCGCTGGTATTTAGACAAAAATGAGCATTGGTGAAGACTGGAGCATTGATCACATAGGTCACGCGGTGCAAGACCTCGAAGCGGCGGTGCAATTCTACACCTCCGTCTTAGGTTTTAGCGAAGAATCGCGAGAGCGCGTTGAGAGCCACAAGGTCGACGTGGTTTTTGTCAGTAAAGCTGGATCCTGTATAGAACTCATGGCGCCTCTACCAGGTGATAAGAAACTCGGTGCGTTTTTGAGTTCTCGTGGAGATGGCTTGCACCATATCTGTTACCGGGTAGACTCTGTTGCGGATGAGCTCGAACGGCTATCCAAAGCTGGCGTTCGCCTAGTCGATACCACACCTCGACCGGGTGCCCGGGGCACCGAAATTGCGTTTCTCCACCCCAAATCTGCGCACGGAGTGCTGATTGAACTCTGTTCGTATGTGTAGCTTTATTTAAGTGAATGACTAATTCGACATATGTTTGAATCGTTAACGAATAAACTAGAAAACACCTTTAAGGGCCTACGAAATCGAGGCAAGCTCAACGAAGGCGATATCGACGAGGCGCTGAAGGATATTCGCACAGCCTTGCTTGAGGCCGATGTGAATTTTCAAGTCGCGAAAGATTTCTGCGACGCGGTAAAAGAAAAGGCTCTCGGGATGAAGGTTCTCAAGAGCCTAAACCCTGGGCAAATGGTGATTAAGTTCGTCCATGAAGAACTCGTCCGGGCCATGGGAGAGCGTGCCGAGCTCAACCTGCGATTTGCGCCACCAGTAGTAATTATGCTCGTTGGCTTACAGGGCTCTGGTAAAACAACTTCTTGCGGAAAACTGGCTCGCTATCTACGCGAAGAGCAGAAACGGAACCCATTGCTGGTTCCGGCTGACGTATATCGACCGGCGGCAATTGATCAGCTTAAGAAAGTTGGAGAGGATCTCAAGATCGATGTTTTTGACTCCTCTACTGATCAGAATCCAGTCGACATCGCTACCCAAGCGCAGTCCTATGCTGAGAAGGCTGGCTACGATACCGTCATTCTCGATACCGCGGGACGATTGCAAATCGATGAAGAGCTAATGGGCGAATTAGCAGAGATCATTGAAACGATCGATCCACATGAAATCATTCTTGTCGCCGATGCGATGACCGGTCAAGAAGCGGTAAATGTCGCCAAAGGCTTTGACGAACGTCTGGATATTGACGGGCTCATCCTGACGAAACTCGATGGTGACGCTCGTGGTGGTGCCGCCCTATCGATGCGAGCGGTGACCGGAAAGCCTATTAAATTTATCGGAATTGGGGAAAAATCGGATGCTTTGGAGGTTTTTCACCCGGATCGTCTAGCTTCAAGAATTCTCGGAATGGGCGACGTACTGACGCTCATAGAGAAAGCAGCCAAGGAAGTAAGCGTTGAAGACGCCAAGAAGCTGCAAAAAAAGATAAAAAAGAACGAATTTACGCTTGAGGACTTCCATTCTCAGCTACAAACTATTAAAAAGATGGGTTCAATGACCTCCCTGGCCCAGATGATTCCAGGGATGGGCAAGGCACTTCAGGGGGTCGACGAAGATCTGGCTGAGAATGAGATGGGTCGCATTGAAGCGATGATACTCTCTATGACTCCTGGAGAACGGCGAGACCATACAATTTTGAATGGCAGCCGGCGCAAGCGAATTGCTCAAGGAAGCGGTACAACTGTTGAGGAACTCAACAGAATGCTTCAGCAGTTTACGATGATGCGCAAGATGATGAAGAAGTTTTCCAATCTCGGTCCGGGAGGCATGAAAGGCCTCAGTGGACTTACAGGAATGCTTGGCGGAAAGAAGTCACCATTCTAGGACCGTTAGGTCTGGGACCGAAAGGGAATATAAACACTTAGGGAAAAAGGAAATAGAGCATGGCTGTTAGTATTCGAATGGCAAGATATGGCAGAAAGAAGCGCCCCTTCTACCGCATAGTAGCGGCGGATTCGGAATGCCAACGTGATGGTCGCTATCTCGAGCAACTCGGGACGGTGAACCCATTGATTGACCCTCCTCTGGTTACTCTTAAGGAAGATCGGGTAAAGTATTGGATCGGAGTTGGCGCAAAGCCTTCCGATACTGTTTCTCACATTGTCGAGAAGAACATCCCTGGCTACTTGAGCGACATTGAAGCAAAGCGAAAAGAGAAAATTCGCTCGCGTCGCGCAAAGCGCAAAGCTAGTCAAAAGCAGTAGCAAAAGAGCCGTGCGAGGAGCTCATCCGGACAACCGGTGAGCTCCCAGTACTGACCCCTCCGGGCACTGACTCCCCTGGCGCCCGTCCCTGTTGCTCTCTTCAGGGTTACCTTCGGGGCTCCTTTCCAGCTCGGCGGAGTAATCTGCTCTCAGCGAGATCGGCACGAAGTTCCTTAAACATAGTTCCGGTATCTTCAATTAATTTTTCAGCAGCTTCGAACTCAACTTTGCTGGTTAATTTTGGTCGCACATCACGTTCATAGCGAGGCACTGCTACGACACTTCGCTCTTTCGTCCCAGCCTGCGTAGTCGCATAGGGATATCCCTGAACCACATCAATCAGCGCCGCGCGAGCAAAGCCTTTTGCCCGAATCGTACGAGATGGAAATACCGCCATTCCGATAAGTGTAAAGTCGGTAAATGCCAAGAGGTTGTGATCCGTCTCCGACTCAGAAAACACTTCGTAGAGCAAAACAGCGTCTAAGTGCTGACGAGCCGCGAGAAGTCTAATCTGGTTGATACCATTTGTTGTCCGATGTTCGTTTGCTCGATCCGCGTTTATTGCAGCTTGAGTCATGCTCTGAGCAAGACCGTTGAGCGGCACAAAACGTCCGAAGCGAGATCCAAGATCGGTATGCAACTGAGTCCACTGCTCGAGTTCCTCAGCAGGAATGTCGATCAATCCGCCACGCGAAACCCGAGCAAGACCAATTCGCGCTGGAAACTTCAGGGTCGGTTCAACTGCAGCTGCCTGTTGCAGCTGCTCGGCAAACGTCATTGATTGACTGAGCGTCGCAACACTGTCCAGAGCACCACTGTATTTCTCGATATACGACTTCCCTGAGGTTGCTTGCGTCGCGTAACTACACGCGCTCACCGACAACAACAGAAGGACAATACTTGTAAGCATACATTTCTTTTTCATTGGGACCTTTTTCTACCTGTAGATACGTTCAATTCAGCAGCACTGAGCGATTGCAGCACCACTCGACATCCACAAGCCTAGCAACAAGGCCAGGAAGTGCTGTTGAAGGAGAAATTCAACGAAAATTCAAGGGGAAAGAGGTAGTGAAATTGAGACCTTAAGGCCACCTAACTCAGATTGACCGAGTTCAATACTACCCTGGTATAACTCGGTGAGATCCTTTGCAATGGCCAAACCGATACCGGTACCGGGGGCCGTTTCATCGAGGCGGGCACCCCAGGCGAGCGCTTTTTGTCGATCGCGCTCACCTATGCCGGGGCCATCATCCTCAATGGTAATCGTCTCTTCACTCAGGGAAACTCGAACCTTCCGCTCACCAAACTTGCAGGCGTTTTCAATCACGTTTCCAAGCAGCTCGAAGAGATCAGCTTCATCGCCAAGAAACTGGATGGTCTCTGCACCAACAAATTCGGTTTCCCGTGCATACACCTTGCCGAAGCCATCGAGGATTCGCTGAACAATCGGCGCAACCGGTGTGCGTAATGCCAAAAGAGACGGGGCGGCAGCTGAACTTGCTCGAGCCAAATTCCGATCGATAACTCCAAGCATGACCCGTACGCGCTCCTGAATCAGAGGTGCATCACTTTCATTCTTTATCACAGCAAGTGGAGTCTTCAGCGCATGGGCGATATTTGCTGAAAACGTTTTCTGTCGCTCTAGCAATCCAGTCATCGAATCGAGCAACTGGTTCAATTCATCAGCAAGCTCCTGAATCTCGCTCGGGTATGCCTGTTCAATTCGCTGCTGCTCACCGCTACGCACTCGTTGAAGTGAGACTCCAATTCTCTGTAATGGGCGACTCACCGCACGGCCAACCAACAAAGCGAGAACGAAAAGCACAAGTATAACGGCCGCAAGCATTCGGTAGACGAACTTCTCTAAGAACGCTCGTTCTTGTAGACGATAGCTCTCGGCAGCCTCCCTTCGCAGCCCAAAGCTCATAGTCACTACGACATTCTCGGGATACAAAAAACTGCTTTGCAGCGCGACAATCTCCGTCCCATCTGCATCAACATGCGATAGGCGTTGTGGGGCATCGACCACAATAGGCAAGAGCGGCATATCAGTTTGAAGCGATGGGGAGCGGTACACCACTTGTCCACCAACTGAGATCTGCCAATGCCTTGGAATCTGGTCCAACAAAGCTCGATCCTCAGCGAGCAGTATGGACCCCGATTTTATTTCGATTCTCGAAGCAAGGAGATCAGTAAACGCGGCCAAATGGGCATCGAGGCTTCGTTCAATCGAACGCTCGAATATCCACTGGCTCGTAGAAAAAATGAGACTGCTCACGACGACAACGCTAAGTGAAGCAAGAACCCAAATTCGTACAACGAGGCTATTCATCTTGCGGGACATAGTAGCCTCGATTGCTTTCTGTAAGGATAATTTCTGCCCCTAGCTTCTTTCGAATATTGGCAATATGCCGCGCGATTATACTCGAATCATGGTCGAAGTCCCGATACACATGCTCAGAGAGTTCGGTGACGCTGACAAACCTACCTCGGTTCAGAAACAGGTATTGGACAATGAGAAACTCAATTCGAGTAAGCTTCACATAAGAACCGTCGACGAATACTTTTCCGCTTTTCCCGTCAAACGAAACATTCTGATAGGTGAGCACTTGTTCGTGTTGCCCCTTATCCCTGCGGATATTCGTCCGAACCCGCGCAAGGACTTCTTCAAGATCAAAGGGCTTGTGTATGTAGTCGTCTGCACCGGCCTCTAAACCGCGGATGGTCTCCATCTTGCTCGTGCGTGCTGTTAACACGATAACTGGCATCGTCCTCCCGGCAGCGCGCCAACGCTCAAGGACGCTTAGTCCGTCCAGTAGCGGAAGGCCGATATCGAGCAACACGGCATCATATTCCTCCTCGGCTCCAAGGTAATGCCCCTCCTCTCCGTCAAAGGCGAGCTGGACGACAAAGCCTTGGTCCTCTAAAAAGCCTGACAACTGCCTGGCTATATCTCGGTCATCCTCTATGATAAGAAGTTTCATTGAATCTACTATTACCTGAATACGTCTGAATTTTGGATGAAGATCTCTCGTTTCATACCTATTATTCTTCTCTTTTCCTCCTGCTCGCAACAGGCAGGATCTGGCGAGGTGGCTCACGCCAATCAGCAGCGCCTCACGCTGTTGAAACATGCTACTCAGGGAGACGTTGAAGCTCAATTCAATCTTGGAAACGCCTACTGTTGTGGCGACAAAGGTTTTTGGAGCACCAAGGAG
>CBDUGV010000081.1:0-15637 GCA_965366815.1 uncultured Bdellovibrionales bacterium
CATGGCTTAGTGCACGGCCATATCGCGACGACTAATATTATTTTCTCAGATTCTACTGGGCTTGCCCTGCTCGATCCAGCTATTGGAGCGGCTCTTGTTCAATCGGAACAAGACATGGATTCCGCGCAGGCGCAGAGTGTGGCGCCGGAAATTCGGGGTCGGTTACAGCTTCAGGCGAGTGCAGATTGTTTTGGCCTCGGTCAGGTGAGTAAACGGCTCTTGCTGAAGCTGCGCCGGAAGTCACAATTCCTGCCTGACCATGAGGAAGTTGATCAGATGGTGGAGGAGTTACTCAAAATTGTCTCGCCGATGGTCAATGCGGATCCTGGAGCCCGCCCATCTCTGCCTGAGTTATTGGTGGCAGTCGAGGATGTGATCGCGGGGAGGGGAAAGGGTGCAATCGCGATATCTGTCGAGGGGCAGACGACAGTCGGGGCTGGTCGAATTGTTCGGGCTGGTCAAGTGGCTGTCGACGAGCGTGTGCCGGAGCAGACCGAGGCGATTCAGGATGCCGTCGAGCAAACTACCCTGGATCGAAACAACGAACTAGAATCTGATGCTGCTGCAGGAGAAGCTGCTGTCGCCGAAGACCAAGGCTTGGCCCGCAAAGGTAGCAATTGGTGGCTCTATTTGCTTGGCTTTGCTTGTGTTGCGTTTTGCGTATGGACCATCCAGCGCTCGGCGTTTCTCAGTGAGAGCCCCCAGTATACGACCGAAGAACTGCGTCTAGCCTGGGAAAGTTCTATTCCGTCGCGTATGGCTCCGGTTGCAGAACTAGCGCTCGAAGAAGACGGGCAGTTGGCCGAAGATATTATTATTCGGTCGATCTACAACGGTGCTCGACTCCCTCAAGGAGTGAACGCCGGACTGATAAAAATTGCGTTCGATGCTCGTTGGGAACGTAGACTCACAGATGAGGATCGGCGCATGGCCCTTGCTTTGGGAGTTGCGGCGTTGTTGGGTTCAAACTATCCGAAAGATCTTGGACCCTTGGATGAGCGGCATCCTGGCCTGATCTTCGCAGTAGTGGCAACGGCCGGAAAGAATGCCAATCCCTTTCTGGAACGTATTCCCGCGGTAGTGCTAGAGAAGCTTCCAGGTTCTCTGGGGCAGGCGTTTGCCGTGCTTGCAGAGAATCACAAGGAGTATACTTGTGCGAGTGATGCAATTCGCCGCTTAGCGCAGTTCTCTACTCACGGCGTAGGGCGAGCAACGGATCTGGCGGACTTTCTATCAGTTGACACCGATCTTCGGCTTCAGGCGCTTGCAAAATTGTATGAAAAAGACGGAGCTGGTGCACGAGCTGTGTTAGAGGCAACCCTTTCGCATCCGAATATTATACTAGAGCATCCCTTGATCGCCTGGGGACGTGAGTGGGAATTGGTGACCTGGCCCGATCTGGAAGCTACAGATAGGCTGGCTGTGTTGGCCGGTTACGCTCCACAAGGTCGGGTGATGGTTGAGAACGTTGGCAAGATGTTTAGCCACCCCTCTGCCGCCGTTCGCGGATACGCGATTGAGCGAGCGATCGATCGAATTCGTTTTGCCCATCCCGGTAGTTTTGCAGTGCTACGACAGTTGGTTAAAAATCCGGAATTGTTAGATGGGAGACAGCTGTTTCATTTTGCAAAGTTGTTAGAAAATCCGACTACTGCAACTGAGCAGCAATTGAAAGATTGGTTTGCTAAGAAGCCGCCAACACAATTGGTATCGCAACTACTGCTCGCAGGGCATGACCAGAAATCCGCTACCAAGTTTGATACTTTCACGGCTATGTATCTCAAACTTGAAAAATGGGAAGCAAGCATGGCTCAATTGCGTCTATTGGTGTCTCATCCTGATGACTACACGCGTCTCTATGCCTACCAACAGGTGTTCGAGCGAGAAGGTCCCGAAGTTGCAGCGATTTTGAAAGCAGCTCGTGAGGTTGAGTCGAATGGAAGATTCAAGCGCCAGCTTGATCAGATGCTCGAGCAACTTGAGGCACGGTAGCTCGGAGAGTAGGCTCTGAGCTCAGTTCCTGCCACCGGAAAACTCCCTAAGACTGCGAATTTGTTGAATAGTTCCACCTGCGTCCCCGCCTCAGAAGCCGATTAAGAATTCCCGCAGTTATGACGATTAATATACTGAAGTTTGGTGTTCTTTGTACAGACACGGCGTTATTGCTGTGAGGGAAGCATGGATTCGTCTACTGAAAAAAGCCTATTCGTACCTGGTGCGATAATTGGCGGCCGCTACGAGGTGATCGACACCCTCGGATCGGGCGGCATGGGCACTGTAGTGCGCGTCATCGACCGCGCACTCGACGGCGAAGTACTTGCGCTCAAACTTCTTTACCCACATATGGCACAAGACGATACGCAGTTTGCGCGTTTTCGAAACGAAGTCTTGATTGCACGTAAACTCGCTCACCCGAATATTGTGCGGCTGTTTGATTTTGGTGCTGCGGGACAGGGATACTATTTCATCTCAATGGAGTATGTGCGTGGTGGCTGTCTCTCGGAGAGAATCTATGCTTCGAAAGAGGATCGTTTAAGCTTCACTGAATGTCTTGAGATTTTGTATGAAATTTGCTTAGGACTTGCATCAGCTCACTCCTATGGTGTCGTACATAGGGATCTGAAGCCCGATAATATCCTGATGACGGAAACGGGACAGGTTAAAGTAAGTGACTTTGGACTTGCACGCTCAGTGGGAATAGAACGTGGCCTCACTGCGACAGGAGATACCGTCGGTACGCCATACTATATGGCACCCGAGCAATTAAAGGGCGAGAAGCTAGACCACCGTGTTGATCTGTACGCTTTGGGTATAGTTGCCTACGAAATGGTCATGGGAAAACGGCCGTTCATACATGATACCTACCTGACACTGGCAACGATGCATTTTAGGCAGCCGATTCCAAAGATTGCCAGCAAGGAGTCAGGCATTCCTCAATGGTTTGAAGAATTTGTTGAGCGCCTTGCGGCGAAGAAGCGTGAAGATCGCTACAACTCTGCGGAAGAGGCAGCCGCGGTGCTCATTCAACATATGGGTGAGTCGAAAGCTGTTGAGTTGACTCGAAAACCAGCAGTGTACTCGCTGTATGATGGTCCGCAATTCAAGCAGAGGAAGCGCTCAAAGCTTTTCAAGTTCATTGTAGGCTTCCTCTTTCTGTTGGTTGGAGTTGTAGTTATTGCTACTGGATACTTTCTCAAAGACAGCATGAATGGCAATGTCGGGCGAATGTTTGGATCTCAACTGGCCGCTACAACAAGCCCCGAAAATGTGGCCGACCCGCAATTTTTCACCCAGCTCAACGAAGGTGACAAGGGCATGGTGGAGTTCTTTCTGAACAGCGGCGCCGATCCAAATGCCGTTGATACAAATGGCGTGCCCGCGCTTCACCATGCGATCTCCGCTAAGCAGAAAACGGCGACCTTGATCGATGTTTTGGGTACCCGAGGAGTCCTGCCTGATGCAAGAGATGCAGAGCAAGCAACGGCGCTGATTCGCGCCGCACAGCTCGGAAAATTAGAAGGGGCTCGAGCGCTCCTTCGGTTGCGAGCCAATCCTAACGCTAAGGATGCTTCGGGAAAGACTGCCCTCCATTATGCCGCGATTGCCAACAACGTCGAATTCGTCAAACTACTCCTTGCAAATGGTGGTCGTGTTGGGGAGATTGATTCGAAGGGTCAGCCCGCGGCCCATTATGTCAGTGTTCGATCTCCTCATAGACGAGCGCTGCTACAGTTACTCGAGATACCCAAGGCAACCGTTTCGAGGAGCGGGGTCAAGCTGAGCACTGCAAAGCCGTCTCAAGCGGACAAAGAACCCCTGCTTGATCGTTCGGTAGCCAATCCGGCGAATGTCGAACTTCGATTCGATAAGCGTCCGAAATTCACGCCGATTCCTGGATTAACAAGCCAATATCGAATTACGGTAGAGGTGCAAAATCCCTCGATCAATCGAGCTGAGAATGTAAGGGTGTTTGTGAGATTTCCAAAAGGCGGTCCGATTCAGCTCCAAGGACTACCTGCCATAGAGCCGCGAGGTCGAGAGGTTTTCGAAGATGTTCGGCAAGTACTCGGCAATCAAGATTTAAGAATGGCTGAAGTTCGAGTTTACTGTCGCAACTGCAAATAGTATTGCAGGACGATATTTCGTCTCTAGAGAAACTGCAGTAGCTCTTGAATATTTTCCAGGGTTTTCTCGGCGTTCCTGAAATCGCTACCCTCTGAAAGATCTGTTGGTATCACCCAACAAGAAATGCCAGCAGCCGTCGCTGCCCGCAATCCACGCTCAGAGTCTTCAATGACGATACACTCCTGAGGCGAGAGCTGTAATCGCTCAAGCGCTTTCAAGTAGGGGTCAGGTTCAGGCTTTGAACGCTCGTAGTCCGGCCGTGCAAGGATAAATTCGAAATAGGGAAGGAGTGCAGTCCTCGAGTGGATCTGTTCGAAGTGCGACTGCTGAGAGCTTGTCACGATGCACATGCGATACTTCTTACTGAGGGCTTCAACGACCTCTAAGGCATGCGGTATTTGCAGGGATTCAGTTTCGAGTAACTCCGCGTAGCGTTGGTTGCGCTTGGCCTTCAATTTCGCAATTCGATCAGAATCGGCGTTTAGAGGGTCAAAGGAGGGCTCGATGAGATGCCAGGCCCCACAATTCTTGATTAGAAAATTTTCTCGAAATAGCTCCTTCGTCAACTCAACGCCTTGTTCGAACATGATTTCGGCTGTCGCTTGAAAATAGAATTGTTCGGTATCTACCAAAATTCCATCGTTGTCCCAGAGTATTGCTTTTAGATTAGACATTGCTAGCTTAGTTTCAGCCGGTACATTTGCCCGTGTGCAACGTAATCTTGAGCTGATTGACTGAGTTTCTCAACTTCAGCATCAGTCAATTGTCGAACGACTTTTCCAGGAACTCCCATCACGAGGCTTCGGGCCGGGATATGCATTCCTTCTGTCACGAGCGCTCCGGCTGCAACCAGTGAATCTTGTTCGATGATCGCTTCATCGAGAATAGTTGCTCCCATGCCAATCAGTGAGCGGTCTCCAACGGTACAGCCATGGACAATCGCCCGGTGACCTATTGTGCACTGAGCTCCTACGCGCGTCGGGGAGCGGCCTTTGGAAGTATGAAGAACTGCATGTTCTTGAATGTTGGTTTCACTACCGACTTCAATCGGTAAGAGGTCGCCCCGCAGGACTGCGCCAAAAAAAACCGAAACGCGTTCTCCAAGCGTCACGTCACCGAGTACCCACGCGTCTGGGGCGATGAAGCTCATAGCGCCAATCTTAGGCATTTTGCCTCGGATCTGAACAATACCGCGGCTCATCTTCCTACCAATTATAACTGCCCACCATCGGTCTGCTAGGCGTACTACGCAAGTTGGTGAATTTTATCTACGATAACTTCCGGCGACGGATTCATCGATTTCTCGAGCGCTTTGGAATACGGGAAGGGGTAGTCGAGCGTCGATACCACTTTGACCGGCGCGTCGAGGTAATCAAACAACTGCTCTGTTACATGAGCGGCAATCCAAGAACCAACACTGGCAACCGGCCAGGCTTCATGTACTACAATTGCGCGGTTTGTTTTCTTAACCGAATTGAAGATAGTCTCCTCATCCAGTGGGCGGATCGAACGCAGGTCTACGACCTCAACGCTGACGCCCTGCTCTGCAAGCTGTTCCGCAGCAGTGAGGCAGTTTGGAACTGCTTTCGAATAACAAAGAATAGTAAAATCAGTTCCTTCACGTTTCACATCGGCCTTGCCGAAGGGAATCAGATATTCCTCTTCAGGAACATCGCCTTTTACCCCATACATTGCTTCTGATTCCATAAAGACGACTGGGTTTTCATCTCGAATTGCAGTCTTTAACAGTCCTTTAGCGTCATACGGAGTGGCGGGCATGATTACTTTGAGACCTGGGCAGTTTGCATACATTGCCTCAAAGCTTTGAGAGTGTTGCGCTGCGAGTTGGTGCACAGATCCACTTGGCCCACGAAATACCATGGGGCAGGAGAGTTCACCACCGGACATATAGTGGGCTTTGGCTGCGTGGTTAATGACTTGATCGATCCCAATCAACGAAAAGTTGAAGGTCATAAATTCGATGACCGGGCGAAGTCCAACCATGGCAGCGCCGACGCCAATACCGGCAAAGCCGTTTTCAGAGATTGGAGTATCGATGACTCGCCGTTCACCAAATTTCTTCAGTAGACCACGAGATACTTTATATGCTCCGTCGTAGTGCCCAACCTCTTCTCCCATCAAGAAGACGCGCTCATCGCGCTCCATCTCTTCTGCTAAGGCTTCGTTGAGTGCTTCACGGATGCTAAGTTGACGTACCGCCATTGGGTAATCTCTGTTTAATTTCTTATCTATCGTTAAAGACCATTCCTGGAGGGACATCGTCTTCCATGTAGGTGTAGTTGCCTACCGTCGAAGCGTCAGGCTCCGGCGCATCGTGGGCAAACTGCACGGCGTCTGCTACTTCCGCTTCCACCTCATCCCGAATTTGTGGGATGTGCGATGCGAGATCCGGAAAATCTCTTTTAATGCGGCTTCCGGCGAGAATCAGCGGGTCACGCTTCTTCCACTGTTCGACTTCTTCTTTTGTGCGATATTTCGCGGGATCAGCCATCGAATGTCCGCGATAGCGATATGTTTTGAACTCCAACAACATTGGCTGGCATTCATCACGTGCCCGATCGATAGCTTCCTTTGCCGCCTGGTAACATTCTACGACATCGACGCCTTCAACCGTGGCACGAGCCATTGGGTACCCAAGAGCACGGATGGAAGCGTCTTCAGTAATCATAGTTCTATTGAGCGGGGTGCCCATCGCATAGCCATTGTTTTCGACTACAAATACGACTGGGAGTTTCCACAGTGAAGCAAGGCAGAGCGCTTCATGGAAGGGCCCAATGCTAACCGCACCATCTCCGAGAAAGCAGACTGCAACACGCTTCTCGCCACGATACTTTGCGGCAAAAGCCGCGCCTGCCGCAATTGGCAGGTGCGCTCCAACTATTCCCCATCCGCCTAAAAAGTTGTCAGCAGCGTTAAAGAAATGCATTGAACCACCACGACCTTTTGCGCAGCCAGCCTCTTTACCAAAGAGTTCAGCCATGCCGCCGCGCGCAGTGCCGCCGCGTGCAAGATAGTGAGCATGCGTTCTATAGGATGTGAAGATATAATCTTCTTGTCGAGTTGCAGCGAGTACGCCACTTCCAACTGCTTCTTGGCCTATATACAGATGTAGAAAGCCACCGATCTTACGTTCGGTATAGGCTCTGGCCGATTCTTCTTCGAATCGACGCATTAAATACATCTGGCGATATAGCGCGAGTAACTTATCTCCCTCCATCGCCTCTCCGGAATGTGAGTTTTCTACTAATTGTAACAAGGCCTTAGCACCTCAAGGGCTCTGAAATCCCCAGGCAGTAAACGATCTCATCAGCAGCTTTGTCAATATTTCGGTTCAAAAAGGGAAAAAGCTATTAAAACAAGGGATATAGGTGAGGGGTATTTTCCACCGGCACAACAGGCGTTGAGAACTTCGAACTTATTTCCCACTGATTAGATCTCAAAACGGCCCTTGAAGAGTGGCATGAATTTTTAGCGGAACCCGATTACCCAACTAAGTGGATGCCACTACACGATAAATCATGCATAAACCCGTACTGCCTTCCACGCAGATGCAGTAGCACGAATGCTACCCCATGGAGGCCTGACATCTAGGCTCAGCGGCGGCTTCCGAATCTGCTAATATCGGTTCCTATATATTCAGCTGCCCCTCTTGGTTTCAAGAGCCAAGTTGATTATACCGTAGTGCGACCAGCAAATGCCAGGATTCTTACGAAGGTGTACAAAATGAGTTGTATAGCCTACAGTAGTATCTGATTTTGAAGGTTTAGCTAAAGAGATGCATGTCGAGCACCACATCAAAACAACATTTTCTTTTTGCCGTTGATCCTAGCCTTACGAGTTCCGGATGGGCGCTCTTCGCTGTGGGCGACGGAATGCCGCTTGCTGCCGGACTATTGATGGCACCCGGACCTCGAGTGCCGCTCGCGAATCGTTTACTAACGTTGCAAAATGAGATTGAGCAGCTATTCGGACATCTCCGAATGGGAGAGGGTGATGTGTTGGTATGTGAGGGTCCCGCACCCTTAGTACTCAATCCAAATAGTGCAATGAAAGTAGAGCGGGTGCGAGGAATATTTGAGACCATTGCTCGAAACCGCGGAGTTCGCGTACCTGGTCGCATCAATCCGCGGACCTTGCAGACAGAACTGCTGGGGCTTACGGGCAGGCAGATCTCTAGAGATCGCGTCAAGGCGGCGGCACGTGGCTTAGCGAGTAACCTGTTTGGGAGCTATTTGGCGCGCCTTCCACTTTATGGGGTCGGTGAACGACCTCAGGCGAAACTCTCCCAGGATATCATCGATGCATTGCTGATAGGTGCTCTCGCGGTATCACGGGTGCGAATCGCCTATTCCACCCAACAGCCACTCGAACAGGTGTTTATCGCAAAACCTGGCCGAGCCACGGGGTCGCACGGTGGCCGTTCGGCGCTTCGATGGTGTGAAAGCGAGTATAAACAGCTGCTGGGAGACAGAGAGTAGTACCGAGCTATGGTTCGTTTGTTTTGGAGATTTCTCCTAGTCGCATTGATTGGGTATGTCATATACGATAAACATATCGCACCGACTCTTGTTGAAGAAGAGCTGCCTCAATCTCCGGCAGGAGATGGAACAGAAACGCATTCTACCGAGCGCTCTTCCCCGAACAGCTTCAAGCCAGTACTTGCCCCAGTAGCGGACGCGCCCGTCCGCATTTGTAGTCAGAATCTTTTTAGGTTCGGCGCAAGCCGTTCTCGAGATCCGAAAAAGCGCGAAAAACAAAAGCGAGCAATAGTGACGCGCATGAAGCAGGCCAAATGCGATGTCGTTGCGACGCAAGAGCTCGCCGGTGGGACTCCCGAGCGTTCGAAACAGATCTTAGCTGAACTCGCCAACGCATTATCTGAGCGGATGGGTACTCCGTATAGCTATTACATTGGAGAGAGCCACGATCGTTACATACGAAACGGGTTCCTCCTTCGCGATGACTTGGGTAAGGTCCATGAGGTGCGGCAATTCTATCGAATGCGTTTGCCACGACTTCGATCAGGACGAAGTGCTGCTCGACGCTATAGCCGAGGACCGCTCGGACTTCTTATCCAATTACCCAAGCGCCGACTGTTTGTAGTCACCATGCATTTTAAATCTATGCGCAATTCCGATCGAGACTCGAGTGGTACTAAATTTGAAGATCGACGCCTGGAAATGGCCGCTGGCTTGCGAGAAAGCGTTCTGCGAGCAGCCGCAGAGTATGGACCGGATGTCGTTCCTGTCGTGTTGGGAGACCGTAATTCAGCTGATGATAGTGCATCCGCAGCTGTCTTAGAGGGAGTTCGAACCCTGACTGACTTTACGTCCAGCCGTTGCGAAGTAGATGAAAAGCTACGTGCTGACTGTGGAAATACTCCAGAGCGCGACTACCAGCTCCGCGGTTTGTTTGCCTATCGAAAAAACCAGTTTCCCGGTCGCTATCGAGGAGGAAGTTTTCGATACAAGAAACGCGAGCAGTTGATAGATGAAATTCTGCTTGAACCGCGTCATTTGAAACACGTGACGCGAGCAGATGGTACAATTGCCATCGGATTTGCCGGACAATTCTATAAGGGGAGCGACCACAAACTGCTGTGGGCTGAATTACTCCTCTAGCCCGCATCACGCTTGCACCCTGTATTTGCTTCGGTTCTTAGTTGCGATCTCCAGATCTCATGCTACTCTAGCGCCTATGAATATTCTTGCATTGAACTGCGGAAGTTCCTCTGTCAAAATAGACCTTATTCGTCCACACGATGGGGATTCCAAGCGGGGAACATCGATTCTTCAGATGGCGCTTAGTCGCTTGCTGTCCGATGAGCCGTCGCTACAGATTTCTGGGCAAGCAGAGCAAACACTCGCCCCCGCCAATTTCGAAACTCTCCTCAATCAAGCACTCCAGCTCCTGACTGAGACAGTCGCGCCGCAACCGGTTGAGGCCGTGGTGCATCGAGTCGTGCACGGGGGCGAGCAGTTTCACGCACCTACGATTATTACCGAAGAGGTCGAGCGCGCGATCGCCGAGCTTAGTTCGCTCGCACCACTGCACAACCCGGTCAATCTCGCTGGGATTCAAGCTGCAAAGCAGATGTTTGCCTCTGTGCCCCATATCGCGGTGTTCGATACCGCGTTTCATGCGACGCTTCCCAAACGAGCCAAGACCTATGCGCTACCGACAGGGCTTCGGGAGCATAAGGCCCTTCGACGCTATGGCTTTCACGGTACGAGCCATCAATATGTGGCGGCACGGGCCGCTGAGTTTCTGGAAGCTGATTTTCGAGACCTTCGACTCATAACCTGTCACCTAGGCAATGGTTGTAGTGTCGCCGCAGTTGAATACGGCACGTCGGTTGAAACCAGTATGGGATTTACTCCCCTCGAAGGTTTGGTGATGGGTACCCGTTGCGGAGATCTAGATCCGGGTATCGTCTTGGAGCTACTTCGAAGTGGTTCTTGGTCGATTGATGAGCTCGATACCTTGTTGAATAAAGAAAGCGGGCTCAAAGGTTTGTCGGGTGCCACTAATGATATGCGAGATATCCTTGCCAAAGCTGCTGATGGGGATGATGCGGCTCAGTTGGCGGTAGCGGTGTTCAGCCATCGGCTCCGGAAATATATTGGTGCGTATGCTACAGTGATGGGTGGGGTTGACGCGATTGTTCTGACCGGCGGAATTGGCGAGAATAGTGCGGAGATTCGACATCGAGCGACACAGCGTTTGGGATTTCTCGGTGCAGTACTTGACGAGGATCGCAATCGGGATTTGAAGCTGTCGGCAGATGAGTCCGTGATAGATTTTGCGGCGAGAACTAGTCGCGTGCGTCTGCTGGCAATTGCGACGAATGAACAACAGGCAATGGCAGTGCAGGCCGCAGAGGTGCTTGAGACTCTTCGCTCTCGCGAAGAGAAACTTGAGATTCCAATCGGTGTTTCGGCTCGACATGTGCACCTTACCCAGGAAATGGTCGAGCAGTTGTTTGGCAAAGGACATCAATTAAGCGAATACAAGAAGCTGCTGCAACCGGGACAGTTTGCAGCGAATGAAGTAGTTACGCTTGTCGGTCCGCGGAATTCGATTGAAGGAGTGCGCATTCTTGGTCCGACTCGATCGCTGAACCAGATAGAGATTTCTCGAACTGACGAGTACTTTATTGGAATCGATGCGCCGGTGCGGCAAAGCGGAAACGTCGAAAATACTCCCGGCATCACCTTGGTCGGACCAAAGGGTTCCGCTGTGCTCCCATGTGGAGTTATTTGTGCTTGGCGGCATATACACATGACTCCGGAAGATGCCCAACGATTGGCGGTCCGAAACGGTGATGTGGTCGATGTTCGAGTCCAGCAAGGTGAGAGAGGGCTCGTGTTTGGCAACGTGCTGATTCGAGTGTCAGAGAAGTATGTTTTAGAGATGCATATAGATACTGACGAGGCGAATGCTGCTGAAATAGGGACGGGTGCGGTCGGAGAGATCTTGAGCCCCTAGTGCCTGAAGAAGCATCTACTGTTCACAGGGCGTTCTGCCGTGGTATGACTAGCGCTAGAACTTATGTGCCAGAGGGTGCTCGTGCTGCAAAAAGGGTTTAAGGATGTGGATTAAAGCTTCAGATACGTTGAGTGATAACGTATTTCAGTTAACAAATCAGATTTCTAGCAACTACTTGGTTATCGGGGATGCCGCAGCGATAGTTGATGCCAGCGCCTCAGCAGTTGACCAATTTCTCTACGACGAGTTGATAAAATTTTTGGGCGAGGAAGTCTCGCTCGACTTCGTTTTGTTGACGCATTCTCATTTCGATCATGTGGGGGGAATTCCCTCACTGCGCAATCATTGGCCCGAGCTAGAAGTGTTTGGAGCCCCTCTCACAGCTCAATTGCTCAGTGATAGCGCCTACAAGAAAGAGTTATTCGAGAAGAATGCCGCCTGTGCCGCAGCGATGAATGTTGAGCTTGCTCAAACTCAAAATGACTGGTGTGAGGCACTGCGCATAGATCGAATCATTGGTGATGGCGACGTTTTGGATTTGGGAGATGATGTTGAGGTTAAATTAATCTCAACGCCCGGGCACACTGAGGATTCAGTGGCATATTTTGTAAAGCCAGACGACGCACTCCTCTGTGGCGAGACGATAGGCAATTATCGTGGCCGAGATCAGGTGACTAATTGCTTCACTGATAGTTATGAGCTGTACCTGCAGAGTCTCGACAAGCTGTCGGCGCTTGATGTGAAAATCCTTGGGTTCCCGCATGGGGGGGCGATTACCGGGGAGATGGTTGCGAAGTATTTCCAACAAGCTCGCAGTGGCGCCGAAGCCTTCTGTAAGGATGTAAAGGAACGCATTGAGCAAGGTGAGTTAGTTGACGAGATTTTCGCGAGCATCTTACCGGAATGGCAGGCCCAGAATATTGCTCCAGAAGGACCATTTGCTACTGAGCAGGAAGCGACACTACTTGCGATGATTAAGGCCGCCGCTGCAACAAACAAGTAACCCCAGCTTACTGGCTGAGCATTCGGGTCAACGTGCTCTCGGTCTCCTCATCCGAGCCGCCGGCTACTGACAGATCTTCACTTACCTCTGCCACGCTCTCACGGGCCTTTCTTTGACCGATTGATTGCTGTTTCCACCAACCGGTTTGAGATACCGTCCCTTTTCTCGTTTTTTTGTCATCCATTCTAATTACCTAATGAGAACTATGCTTTTCAGTGTACCTATACAATATGTCGACTTTGCTGAGAAAGTACTGTGTGAGCTAGCACACAGCTCAGGAAAAAAATCGTGACCAGATCAACGCAAAGCATGCTAAATCGATCATGTGCGCGGAGTTAATTGGGGACCACGACGTTGACCAGGCTGGATTGTCCATTGGGCGCCAGCATTATTTCCGCAGTTGCAACTGCTCCCAGAGAGCTGCCTTGCGGTATATCGAGTTGACGATCGCGAAAGTCCCTCTCGAGTCTTTTGGCCCGTTCAGGAGCCGCAAAGTACGCTTCGATGCCGTAGCGGATCTGATATCCTTCAGAGCGTCTGCCTCGGACGCGCCCTTGTATGTACGTGCTATCTGTAGGCGGCAGGGTTGAAATCTTGGTGGCAGTCCAATGTGGGTTTCCTGGTTCTAAGCTCACATACACATCTGTTCCGACAGGAAGGAAATCTGGCATATCGTCTGACTTGAGTTTGCGGCTCACCAGGTTAATCTCGTAATCGAGCCGAACGAATTGCCCTCGCATCAGGCTACGGGGATCTACTGGACGGATACCGAGAAGCACCTTTTTGCCGACGTAGTGCGGGTAGTTTGCGTGTATCCAAAGGCCTCCAAGTAATACTATCTGGACAGCAATAAGTACCGCCGCGAGAAATCCCTTTTGTGGTGCTTTTGTCTGGCTCATGCGAGTACCCCTGTGTTCGATGTGTGAGTGCTAGAGCGTCGCCAATACCGAGCCGAAGCGAAAAGCATTGCTCCGGCGATGAAAAATGCGGCGGCCCCGCCAATATATCCTCCGAATAAGTCAAAGTAGCGGATGAGTGCGAGACATATGAGCAGGAGAACTCCTAAATAGAATCGACTCTGGGTGCCATTGCGCACGGCGGCAAGGATCAACCAGATCCCAGTTCCCATAACTGCGAGATTGCTAACAACCACGAGGAGTATTGCAGTGTCACGCGGAACGACACATACCAAGAGAGAGAGCAGCACAAAGCAGACACCCAACGCAATGGACGAGAAGTGATTCCAAAAAAATCGGGTCTTATCTCCAAGCTCGCGCCGCCATAGAAAAAAGAGACCGGCACCGTGAACGAGAGCGTAGACCGCGACAGTGCCGAGAATCATTCCAGCGTCGCTGTTCGCTTCGCGTATGAGTTCTTTCCAACTTCCTTCAAAACTGAGGATAAGTAGCGTGACTGCTCCAAAGCGTGCGACCCAAGCTTTGAGCGCAATCCCATAGTCTGCCAGACGTGTTTGATGCTCGCGTTCCGTGAGGAGGGTCGCGATGGTATTGAGCACCAGGAAGGCCGCGACTGTAAAAAACAAGTGAATACTATCAATTGTTACAACCTGCTTCGATCCGCCTATTATGTAGCCAAGCAATGTTTCTGCGTACGTCAGAGCGGTAACGACAGCAGTGAGAAACAGCAGCACGGAACGACGGCGTACCAAGGCAAAGTAAAAGAGTGCAACGCTCAAGAATCCATAGGACCACGGCATATTCTGAAACCCAATCTCAATAAAAAACCAGATGGTCGAGACTAGGGCGGAGAGCAGCATTAGGAGAACGCTCCCGGTGAGTAATCCCAGGGGGAGAATTCCGGCAGCCCAGAGTAGGAAACCATTCGAAAAATGTTCTCCAAGGTGATACATCTGTCCGATTAAAAAAATCGTAGCCCCGTAGCAGATACTCCCAAGGAAGAAAGAAATTCTGGCTGGTTTAATCTTGTTTTCGCTCAAATAGCGGACACCTTGTGCGTTGACCGCGATAGTTATGCCCAGCAGCCCAATAAAGCGAATGAAGCGGGGGATAGCAGCCCAGTTGTGCGAGAGAAAGATAATCAAACCAACTCCGGCAAATAACGCAGCAAAAGCCATCAACGCATAGTAACCGAAATTCTTGCGCTCACCATTCGGTAGCTCGGTGCCATAGAGGTCCAGTATCGAGCGAGCCTGTTCGCGTTCGATTAAGCCGAGTTCACACCAGCGAGCGGCTTCAGAAGAAAGGTCGTGCTTGAGGAGTCGTATCAGTTTCATATGTAAAGCATACTGAGTCAGAGCGGCAAATTGCTAAGCAGTTTAGGTTACAAAGTAACAATAAGAAGTTCTCTAGACGGTGAACTTCTGTTAAAGCCGATAAAACCGGTGAATTATTGGGATATCTGCGGGGAAGGGGCTCGGCCGTAGGGAGTCGAAAGAAAGTTACATTGTAACAAGGGGTGGTGGCCTGTAGCTTTTGAGCGCGCGGGGCGCTGAGTGCGAGTTTCTTGGGGCGGGAACCCCCTCGGCTGTACTGGCTACTCGCTATCTACAGAGTTCGATTACTACAACTTCCGGGGGGCACAGGATCCGAACAGTGATCGCTCCATACCCAGCGCCATTCGATACAAAGACGGGAGTGTTTTTATACCAACTCAACCCTCTTACATGTTTCTTTTGTACTGTACGCGTAGCGAGGGGACCATACCAGGGCAGGCAAATCTGTCCGCCATGCGTATGCCCTGCAAGCAGTAGATCAACTTCTGAAATTCGTTGAGCGTTCTGATAGGTAAGCACATCTGGGTTGTGTGCGAGGAGTACCTTCGCAGCAACTACTTCGGATGAATTTTCAAATGCGGAAAAATCAAGCGATGCATTGAGATCCGGCTTGCCTCGACCATCATCGTCAATACCGCCAATGAGCAGTTGCGCGCCGTTACGAGAGATAGATGCGGTTTGATTAATTAGCCAGGAGATATGTGGCCCCAATTTTCGGCGAACGGTGCCTACTCCTTCCATGTAGT